>DAZI01000062.1 GCA_002507245.1 Candidatus Bathyarchaeota archaeon UBA233 | reverse complement strand
AAACTTTCAGAATGAATAGAAGATAATACCATAAAATTAAATTAATTAGATCATTATCAAAATAATTTGCAACTCGATAAAGGAGGAGAAAGAGTGGAAATTTTCAATTTGCCACAACTTAACAAAACATTGAACAAGTATGGTTTTGCGGTTCCGCTGCTGGTCGGGCTGCTCATCTTTAGCTATTCGATGTTCGTGCCGGCAACCTCAACCGGCAAGGTGTTGCTGCCCGTTACTAAGATATCCCCCGCCCTCTTCGACCACATATCAGCCTCAGGACTCGAATCCGTTAACGTAATCATCGAAACCTATACAAGTGACTATGAAAGCATAGTCTCTCAAATCGTTAACATGGGCGGCGAGGTCACTTACCAGTACAAGTATGTGACCGGATTAGCCGCGAAGATCCCCGCGGATAAGGTTGTCACAGTAGCATCAGATCCCAATGTCAAACAAATCTATTTGGACCAGCCTAGATATCCATCAGCATTCATATGGTCAGGCAACGAATTGGATCCCGTAATTGCCAACGAAGAAGAAATAGAATTTTCAGCAGAAGGCGCGCTTAAGATAACCTTAACCGAGGAACAGATAGAGCCGGTATTAACCCTCGTGGAAACCCAAACTTACTGGAACCCCGTTGCCATGAACGCCTTAGGCGTCTGGGCAACCGGAGATTTCGGGCAGTCCAGCCTAGCCGTGGTAATTGACACAGGAATATACGCTGACCACTTCATGATAAGCGGCTCCGTAATAGGCGGCATTGACATGAGCACTGATGTAGGCACCGAATACGAGGGATGGAGCCGTCCAGATAACCACTGGCACGGAACCCACGTTGCCGGGATACTGGCAGGTCACGGAGCCATACTCGTACATTCCAGCGATCCCCTATATCAGGCAATTGCGCGATATGGAGCGCCACCACCAGAAGCATCCAGCATTGGTTACCCAGGCTACCACATAATCCCACTATTAGGAATGGCGCCACAAGCCCAACTATACGCTGTGAAAGTCTTTCCACACACAGGTGCCGGAGCTTCTGAATCCCGAATAATAGCTGCAATAGAATATTCCATTAGCCTCAAACTAGAAATGGGCTACGACGTAGACATCATAAGCATGAGCTTAGGCGGCCCAACACTCTTTGATGGAAGAGACTTAGAAGACCAAACAGTTGACTATGCAACTTCAGTTGGAATAACAGTTGTAGCCGCAGCTGGCAACGACGGCCCCGCATTAATGACCATTGGTAGCCCCGGTACAGCTGAAACAGCCATAACAGTAGCCGCGGCAGCTCACCCCGTAAACACGAGAGTCTTCTGGGACTACTACTACGGAAAACCAGGCATTGGGTATCAACTCTTTGTAAGCGACATTCCACAAATTCACGCTTTTAGTAGCCGTGGACCAACCTCTGACGGGCGAGGAAAGCCAGATATAGCCGCCACGGGAGTTTTCGTGCTTTCTGCATTCCCCACAGCGAGCTCACCTCAAGGACTAGCCTTTGCCTCCGGAACTTCTATGGCAACACCCGCAGTTTCTGGCGCCGTAGCCTTGCTTGACACTTATGCCGAGGCCACTGGAATGGGAGCCTCCCCAGAAGATTATAAACAAGCGTTGAAAACCGGAGCGGTATGGCTTGACGGATACAACAACTATGACCAAGGAGCCGGATACTTAAACGCATATAACGCGCTAATAGCCCTCTTAGAGGACCCATCCCTTGGAGACGTTGCCCCGCCACTACCAAGCGAATATGAACTCTTAGATATATCAAACATTCAAGTAGATGGGAAATATAGGGATGAAATCAAAAACCTACTACCCGGCTACAAGAAAGACTACATATTCAAAGTAACGCCAGAAACCAGCCTAATAGAATTCGAAATCGAGAGAATGCATCCGAAGAAAAGAGACCCCTACGACGGAAACTCGTTCGAAATCTACATACACACCGCAAAGAGAACCTATTACAGCTACTGGATTGAAAGCGCCAACGTTTGGAAAGAAGGCGAATTCAAAATTACAGATGACGGATACTCCTATGAAGGCACAGTTAGCGGCGTATATTCTGACTGGGAAGTTTACAGATACACAATCGAACCAGGATACGTGAAAATCACCGTTGAAAACGACTGGACAAGCTCGGGGCCACTTTCCTGCAAAATAGAGATCAACGTAAAAACGACACCACTTACACCAGACTTCTCAGATTCCGGTGTAATCCAACAAGACGAAATGCTAGTCTATGGATTATACGAACTTCCAGCAGGAACAACCTCTGTAACAGTAGAACTAACATGGGAAAACAATTGGGCCAAATACCCAAGCAGCGACCTTGACCTTCTCATTTGGTGGTACGACGGAGCAGAATTCCACTTCGCAGGCTACGCAGCTGCAACCCTCAACATACCCGAAAGGATAACCATAAGCGAACCCACAATGGTCGGAATATGGATACAGATCTACGGCTACGCCATTTACACCTCTCCAGGACCCAACGGAGAGCCCGGCGGAACAGAATCCTGGACCCTTTCCATAACTCATCAGTAAAACGTAAACCGAACAAACCTCGCATCCCCCCTTTTTATTAATATTAACGGACCAAAACTGTTTCCCAGTTGATCCCTTCAGAAGCTGCTTTTAATCGCATTTTCCACAGTCATATTAAGAACTATTTCAGCTATATCGCTAGCATATTCAGCGGTTCTTCTAATGCTCTCTATGATAAGTCTAAGATTACCTATCTCCTCCATGCTAGCCCTTCTAAGAACAGAGGCTACAACTTCTTTCTCAAGCAGAGCCACCTGTTTCGCTTTCTGAACAGTTTCATTTGCAAGTTGAAAATCCCGTTCGAAGAGAGATTCTATTGCCTTGTTAAATACAGAAATTGCTGACTTGCCAATTGAATCTATTTTCTTCAAAATCTTAGCGTCCAAAGGCTTCTTCAGCACAAAAACGTTTTTCGCTATTTCTACAGCGTGATCAGCCGTTCGCTCTATGGCCTTCGCTATAAGCCTATATCCAAGACAATCCCTGCCAGTTGTTAAACCTATTTCCTTGATTATGTTTTCGTTTTGAACCGCTGCTTTCAGTTGACGGATTGTGTACAATCCGAAACGGTCAACCTCATCATCCATAGCAACTACATCACGCGCCAGTTCCTTATCCAATGTTTTAAGCGCGGTGACAGCGTCCTCATGCATAGATGCTGTAATAATGCACATTCTCCTAAGAGCACTCTGAACCGACAACTCAGCATAGCTGATTAGAACTTTTAAAATTAGTTCCGTTGGCGAATCAGCTATGATCTCTGTCCCAACCAACATTCTTCGAGTGAAATTTTTTATTGTATTTCTCTGGGTGGAAGTTAATCGTTGATCCTTAGTTCTTATGAATATTACGTTGTATCCAACAAGGTATGTCGAAACTATTTTTCGAATAATTGATTGGGGATCATCCTCTGGTGAAACCTCAATTGTTGCCTCAGCAGCTTTCTTCGGTTTTTCTAGTTCTTCCGGAGTTAATAAGAAGGAGCCATCTTCCTGTTTGATTATAGACAGCGTGCTTCCCTTTTTTAGCCCTATTTCTGTCACCCATTTTTTAGGCAATGAAATTATGTAAGTTGACCCCCCGATTACTTGGAGCTTTCGCACCTCTCGTTTTTCTAACGTTGCCTTCTGCAAGGAGGACACCGACATTCTATAGGAATTTAGAGAGTTATATAAAATATGTACGTAATCTATATAAAACAACTAGCTTCTTTATAGAAACTGAGTGGAGTGCATGAAGAAAACCTACATGTTCGCCATAATCGTCGCAATGTTAGTGGGAGCGATAACTTATTGGACCCTTACAGCTCCAAAAAACCCCATGATCGAAATAGACGGCTCCAGCACAGTTTTCCCCATAACTCAAGCAGTAGCTGAGGAATTTCAAAAGGAAAATCCAGAAGTAAGAGTAAACGTAGGCATTTCCGGTACAGGTGGAGGGTTTAAGCGATTCATTAGAGGCGAAATCGACATTGTAGACGCATCTCGCCCAATCAAACCCTCTGAAAGACAAACAGCAGCCGAAAACGGCATTGAATTCCTAGAATTTCAAATAGCCATAGACGGATTAGCCGTTGTGGTGAACCCGCAAAACGATTGGGTTGACTACATGACCCTACAGGAACTAAATATGACATGGCGACAAGGAAGCAACGTAGAATACTGGAGCGACATCCGCCCTAAATGGCCTAACCAAAGAATAGATCTTTATGGCCCAGGAACAGACTCTGGAACATTTGATTACTTCACCGAAGTAGTTATTGGCGAGGAAGATGCAAGTCGACCGGATTACACCGCGAGTGAAGACGACAACATACTAGTGCAGGGCGTAGCTGGAGATCCCTACGCCCTAGGATATTTCGGCTATGCCTACTATAAACAAAACGCTGACAAACTAAAGATAGTGCCTATTGACGCTGGAGATGGTCCTGTAACCCCAACGGACGAAACAATCATCGCAGGAGATTACCCGCTATCCCGTCCCCTCTTCATATACGTAAACAAGGAAGCCATTGCGCGCCCCGAAGTCAAAGCTTTCCTCAAATTCTACATGAAAAACGCAGAACAACTAGCCATAGAGGTTGGTTATACCCCGTTACCAGCTTCCAAGTACCAAGAAAACCTCCAAATTATAGAGCAAGAACCTTAAAAGGAGTACCCCACATTTCCTATACGTTCATTAACTGAACCGCCAGTAAAATAGGTACAATTGGAGTCGTGCACAAACGTGCCGCGTGCCCAAGAGTGGATAATCGAGAAGCTTCTATTCCTTTGCGCATTGATTTCTGTTTTCACAATGTTCGCCATTTTAGCCATGCTTCTTTTCGGAGCAATAAGCTTCTTCCAAGAAGTATCCATAATAGAATTCTTTACTGGAACCAAATGGACCCCCCTTTTCAAGCCCCAACACTTTGGAATTCTCCCCCTCCTATGGGGAACCCTTCTAGTTACCATAATCGCATTAGGTGTAGCCGTCCCCCTAGGACTGGGAAGCGCCATACTATTAAGCGAATATGCTCCGGAACAAGTACGCAAGATAATAAAACCAGTGCTCGAAATCATGGTGGGAATACCTACAGTCGTATATGGGTATTTCGCCCTTACTTTTGTCACCCCTATTCTTCAGGTAGTATTTCCAGAAACCAGCGTTTTTAACGCGTTAAGCGCCGGAATAGTTATGGGCATAATGATTACTCCCATGGTTTCCTCGCTAAGCGAAGACGCCATGTTAGCAGTTCCACAATCACTTCGCGAAGCTGCTTACGGCCTAGGCGCAAGAAAACATGAGGTGGCTCTTCGAGTAGTATTACCCTCAGCCTTTTCAGGCGTTGTTGCTTCCATAATTTTAGCCATGTCAAGGGCAATAGGCGAAACAATGATTGTAAGTATAGCCGCCGGATCCACGCCTAAACTTACGCTTAATCCCTTGGAAGGAATTCAAACAATGACAGCGTACATAACCCAAATCAGCCTAGGAGAAGCTCCTTTCGGAAGCCTCGAATACAGGACAATTTTCTCAGTAGGACTAACCCTGTTCCTAATAGTTTTCGCGGTAAACCTTATTGGCCACTGGATGGCGAGGCGATACTGGAGGCAGTACTAATGATTCCCGGTAGAAAAGTTAAGGAACACGCCCTTTTCATCATATGTTCAATCGCCACGCTACTAAGCATAGCAGGCTTAATAATCCTATTGTTAGATGCCTTCGCAGACGGGCTTCCATGGCTTGATTTTCAATTCCTTAACAGCCTCCCTTCACATTACCCAGACAAAGCAGGAATTAAAGCTGCCCTAATCGGTAGCGTTTGGATAGTAGGCCTAACCGCCCTTTTCTCCTTCCCAATCGGAGTCGCTGCGGCCCTATACTTGGAAGAGTATGCGCCGAGAAACTGGTTTACTTCCTTCATTAACGTGAACATCGCTAATCTCGCCGGAGTCCCATCCATCGTTTATGGACTTTTAGGCATCGGCTTATTTGTAGAATCCTTAACCCTTGGAAGAAGCATACTGGCCGGAGCGCTTACAATGACCCTACTCATTTTACCGATCATTATTGTCGCATCCAGAGAAGCCATACGTAGCGTCCCCAAGGCTTACCGCGAAGGCGCTTACGCTCTTGGAGCCACGCGATGGCAAGTAACCCGCGAGATCGTTCTTCCATCAGCACTCCCAGGAATCCTAACCGGAACCATATTAGCCCTGTCACGCGCCATAGGCGAAGCCGCACCGATGATAACCATCGCCGCTTTGGCTTATATTAACTTCGTTCCCACAAGCCCCTTCGACCGTTTCACAGTCATGCCAATCCAAATTTACAACTGGGTAAGCAATCCTATACGGGAATTCCATCACCTAGCAGCCGCAGGAATAATCGTTCTCCTCGGAGTTCTATTAAGCATGAACTCCATCGCGATCTACATCCGTTACCGCTACCAAAAACGTGTAAGATAAGGGGAAACGCCATGATTGGCAACGTCAAAATTGATGTAAGAGATCTAAACGTCTGGTTCGGACAAAACCACGTACTCAAAGATATAACCCTCAAAATCAAAAGAAACACTGTTACAGCCGTTATGGGGCCCTCGGGCTGTGGAAAAACAACCTTCATAAGAGCGCTTAACAGAATGAATGAACTAATAGAAGGCAGTCGAACAACAGGAGAAATCTACATAGATGGCAAAAACATCTACGACAAGGAAACAGATGTCTACGAACTAAGAAAAAAGGTTGGAATGGTTTTCCAAAAGCCAAATCCCTTCCCGAAATCCATCTTCGACAACATTGCATTTGCCCCTAGAATTCACGGAATAACAGATCCGAAAACTCTTCAAGAAATAGTGGAACGTAGCTTGAAAGAAGCCGCTCTATGGAACGAGGTTAAGGATCGACTGAAAGACTCCGCTCTTGACCTCTCAGGCGGACAGCAACAAAGACTTTGCATCGCAAGAGCCCTTGCAATCAAACCAGAAATCCTTCTTCTAGACGAACCTTGTAGCGCTCTTGACCCCTCAGCAACCGCGAAAGTAGAAACCCTCATACGGAAACTAGCTGAAAACTATACCGTGATAATAGTCACCCATAACATGCAGCAAGCGGCAAGGGTTTCCGACTACGCCGCCTTCCTATACGCAGGCAAACTTATTGAATACGGAGGAACTAGGCAAATATTTGAAAACCCGCAAAACGTGTTAACTGAGAAATACATCACCGGGAAATTTGGATAGGTGAAAATATATGAGTAGACTGATTGACTTAGGGCTTGAACAACTCTCAAAACTCCTGTTCAAAATGGGTGATTTAGCGGAAAAAACAGTTTCGCTATCTTTTGACTGCTACATGAAAGGAATGGATGCTCACAAAAAAGTTCGAGTATGGTCTGAAACTCTGGTTTCACTAAGCGAGGAAGTAGAGGAAAAGGCAATAGAACTAATCGCGAGATATCAGCCAGTAGCATCCGACCTAAGAACCATAAAGTCCTACATGAAAATCGCCTACGACCTCGCAAGGTATGGCAGATACTCCTGGGATATAACATTCATTTGTAAAAGACTCGACGTAAAAGCAGAAGAATGCAAGTTCGCTTGGGTACCGCTCGGGAAAATATGCGACAAAGTTTTAAAAATGGTTCACACAAGCATCGAAGTTGTAAAGAAAAGCGATGTAAACCTCGCCAACAAGTTAGCCCCCATGGAAAGAGAGGTGGACGCCATGTATTACGAGCACATTGACAAGCTAGTTGAACAAGCCCCAGTAACAACCAAATGCATAGTCTCCAACCTGCTTTTCATACGGCACCTCGAAAGAATCGCTGACCACGCATGTTACATCGGAGAATCAGTAATATACCTCGTAACAGGTGAAAGGATAAGCCTTAGGTAATTACCCACACATTAATAACATGAAACAAAATATGATGTGAAGGGGGAGTTTAATTGGAATATGAGGCCATAATCCTATGCGGAGGCGAAGGATGGAGACTCAAACCAGACACGTGGATTCCCAAACCTCTGCTAAAAATTTCAAAGCAAGAAACCCTCCTAGACAGACAAATCGGATGGCTACTCAAACATGAATTCACCAATGTAATCCTCGCCGCTAACAGATCCTTCCCCGAATCATCCTTCTTCACAAACCCAAAAGTCCAGCCCTGCATAGAAAGAACAAAACTAGGCACAGGAGGAGCAGTTAAAAGAGCACTTCCACTAATTAACGGAGACAAATTCTACGTAATGAACGTTGACGACATAGTCTTCTATGACCCTAGAAAACTATACGAACAAGCCACAGCCGGAGCCGCCATACTGCTGGCACAACCCCAGCTACCCTTCGGGAAAGTCATCATGCAAGAAAACTGGATCACAGATTTCGAACACCGCCCAGTTCTAGACGTTTGGGTAAACGCGGGGCACTACGTCTTTTCCAGAGAAGTAGTAATGAAATACTTCCCCGACGAAGGAGATTTCGAACAAAAAGCCATGCAAGAAATCGCCAAAGCAAAACACTTGAAAGGACTTAAATATCAAGGAGAATGGCTAACACTAAACACCATGAAAGACCTTATCAGAATAAGGGAACATTTCGAAAAAATAGAGTAACCCCGTTTATACTCTCTACGCATTTATCTTTTATGTCATAAACAAATTCCTAAAATGATAGGGTAGCCTCTATGGTTGAAAATAACTTTGACCCCTTATCTAAAATAGTAACTATCTTAGGATAATTGATCGATATTCCTCTTCCTTTGACAAAATTTCTTTCAGCAATACTGCAAAAGTATCTTTCATAAGCAAACAACATTCGCGGAAGATCAATTCTAAAATCATCCTTTGAAACGTAATAATCCTGTTCTGTCAATCTTCGGACTATTTCGTCAGCCCATATATCCCATGAAGAAAGTTGTTTCTCATCCATTTGCCTTTGTTCTTCATATATCTTTGATAAAAGAACATAATGTCCACCATATTTCAATAGAATGTAAGTTATAACTTCTTTGAACGTTTCACTTTCTTTTCCAAATCGTTCACCTAATGCAAGCGTATGTCTGCCTATAATAGTAAGTCTTCCATTAGCGTCGAGTAGCGCATTTTGGATTAAAAATAACTTATAGTTAAGTAGGAAAGAAGACACTCTAGTAGTCCTTGGGAACCTTACTGATAGTACTTCATCCCATAATCTCTTTAAAATGTGATTCAGAATGTTAGACTCTTGCGCAGTTTCTAATTCTTTTGAAATTCTTAAAGCCTCAAAAACTTCTTCAGGAGTAGTTTCTCTCCAATAGGAATACGACCTTCTAATCCCCTTTACTGATTCTTTAATACGTTTCGCTTGAGTTCTAACCACGGAAGCTTCTTTTATTAATTCGATTTCTTCAGGATTTTCCATTCTATATGTGAATATTCCCATATTCAAATTGTTAGTGTTCACAATATTTGCTACAAATTCCGAGACTTCAAAGCCCTCCATATTAGAATTGGGAATCACTAAATAGGAAAGTGGAAAAAGTGAATTGTAACTAATTGCCTGCCCAATTCCAGTGATATATTCATGCTTGTAAACATATGGTGTTTTTACCTCAAATGATACGGGAAGAGGTAAGTGTTCCCCTGTTAGTGTCGTTTGCCCTAGGTACCTTTCTATTTCTTTAATGTTTATTCTTCCCATTTTATATGGAACATAAATAAAATCTGGCTTTGGAAAATCCATTGAGACACTTGAAATGAAAACGCTGCCAAAAATATCTCTGTAATTACGTAGGATTGCCCTTGATAATAACTCAGCCAGTTCGTCATGGCTGAGACTCATAAATGTAACCTACCATAAAGCTTTTCAACTAATTGTTTGAAGAATTTCCTTTGTTGTTCTAGTTTTTGCTCTTCTTTTCGAAAGATAAGGCAATATTGATGATGTCTATTGCCGATATAGCTTGAATAAACTCCTAAAGGAATCAAGGGTTTATCGTCTTGCAACCATAACTTTTCATCCTTGGGAACCCATTTTTCGCTCAACAATAATAACGTGTCAAATGCGAGAGGGAAAAGTCTTCCGTCAGCGTAGATATTATTTGTTATTACAGTTAAATACGCTCCATCTTCGGCGACATCATAAACTTTGTCAAATATCTGCTTCTGTTCTATTAGAAACTGTCCATAATCGTCAATGTTTCCTAAATCCTTAGGATCAGCAGAATACATAGTTGGCAACCCTTCTTCCTTTCTCTTTTTTTGACGAATATAGTTTCGTTTTAATTGATTCCAGTATGGAGGCGACGTGACAACGTATTTAACCTTTGGAAATCCCTTTTCTTCCCATATTTTGTCAATATCCCTAGAATCTCCAACAACAACAATTTGCTTTGTTTCCTCCTTACCAATAAAGCGATCCATTTTAGTTTGATTCTTTGCATTTTCAAGTCTTAACTTAACGATGTTTGCCCAATACTCGGATAATTCGATCCCTATACCATTCCTACCGCTTTCATAACATGCAATTAACGTTGAACCACTACCTAAAAAAGGATCTAAAACCCAATCTCCCTTTTTCGTGAAAAACTCTATGAACTCCTTTATTAAGGATTCCGGAAAGCTTGCAGGATGTTTCATCTTATCATTATCTCTCGGAGGAGGAACATGAATAAACCAACTTTTCTCAGAAACCTTTCGATTCTCCAACCTATTATAATTGCTAATTTTTTCACCTTTAGAATTATAAACAGCCCACGACTTCGTGAATTTTATCCAATCCTTACCAGATAACTCATTTAATTTATTCTTTGTCATTCACAATACCCTAACTTTTCCAACATTAACCTTATAATTCTTAGAATTTATAAGTTCTCACGTGCAACATATTTCAATAGGTTGCACATGAAGTTTACAAACTATTGTACCACGGAAGACTATTAGCAAACAAGATATCTGTTGAATAGGTAGGAAATGAAAGCCTTAAGACTATTGTACGTGCAGAGTAGGTTCATACTGCGCTATTCCGATGGCATGCAAGGTTTCTTTGTCATTTAGGAATTAACCCTGCTTTTTCGATCAACGTGTATATTAGCCATAGTATGATTCCGTAGACGACTCCGTTAAAGACTGCAACAACGAGTTGGGTCGCTGGAATCCCAAACACTGGATATTTTGTTTCCTTTCCGATTACCGCATCGTAGATCATTTTTCCTGGCGGAAAAGCCTGGTATCCCAAGGTTATTACTAGGAATATTAGAAATGCCGCAACAAATATTAATACTCCTCTCAAATATTCAACCTTCAAACGCGATGGTATAAATCTCAGCGACCACCTTTATAACTGTTGTTATAAACATGATTTCTCCAACTTCACTACTAACCGAATAATTTCGCATTTGAATGCTTTTACTTTCGTTTTCTCCCAACTATATAGCCATATCCAATGTACTCGCTGTATTCTCTGAAAATTTTCCTATATTCATCCATTGCCTTACGTAGGTCAGGGCGTAACAGAAGTTGACACGCCATTTTTATCATGCCTTTTAGGCCTAGCTCCTTCATCATTGCTTTTTCCATGTCAGGTATCGTTTCTGAGAAGTCCACAGTCTTGACGTTGATTATTCCCATTTTTTCGAAAAACTTTTTCCATTCCTCAAGCGTCATTGTTCTGAACCCCTCCCAAACTCTATAGACTTTATCCACGAGTTTCTTTGGAGGCGACGTTTTCCAAATCATTTCCAGGTCGCCAATGTATCCGCCCGGCTTTAACACTCGAAGAAATTCAGAGAAAGCTTTCTCTTTATCTAGAAGCACTGTTGTGCATTCTGCTAAAACAATATCGAAACTTTTATCTTTAAACGGCAAATCGTGCGCATCTACCATTCTAAAACTGACCCTGCCCTCTAACCCTCTTTTCTTTGCCAACTCGCTTGCATGCTTAATCATCTTTTCTGACAAGTCAATCCCGACAACTTCACACCCGTACTTCTGAGCTAAAAAGCAGGCTGTTACCCCCTTACCAGAACCTATGTCTAAGATCTTTTTACCTTTCCCTATTTTACATAGCCTAGCCATTTCATCAGTCTTCTCTAACCCGCCGGGATGAAGAATATCTAAACCACAAGAATACATTACCTCGTCAATGTCCGCCATTTTCCCCATCTTATTAACCTCTTCTTAAGAATCACTTATCCCTGCGAGATACGCTGAAATAATTATCCTTAAGGGCTTACACTTAGATAAATCCGATTAAAATGATCGGCAGGAATCATAAGCGCGGCAATCGCATCAAAGGTAGGCTTCTGTTGCATATCTTCTCATCATTCGGTGAGTGTTGAAGTAGTATGCGATTTTTCCTATCGAGTTTTTCATCATATTTATCCAATAGTCTCTATTCTTGTAAAATTTGGGAATAATTATGTAATGTAGTTTACCGTATAGATCTTCTATTTCTCTTTTTCTTTTTTCATCTTCTCCAATTGATTCGTGGGGCGGCGGGCCTATTGCCCAGCCTGTGACTCCTTCGATGCAACCTTCCATCCACCAACCGTCTAGAACGCTGAAGTTTATTACGCCATTGATTGCTGCTTTCATTCCACTTGTTCCGGAAGCCTCAAACGGAGGTAGAGGCGTGTTTAGCCAGACGTCAACCCCTGAAGTAAGTTTAGCCGCTATTTCCATGTTATAGTTTTCAAGGTATACTATTCGAATTTCATTTTCTAATTGAGCCTTGTAACTGTAGATTTCCTTAATTATCTCTTTACCTGCTTTATCTCGGGGATGAGCTTTCCCAGCAAAGATAAGCTGTATTCTGCCTTTCCTATTTGCCTCTCTAAGTTTCTCTGAATCTGAAAAAATCAAGGTTGCCCTCTTATATGATGTGGCCCTTCGAGCAAAACCTAATGTTAACGTTTCTACGTCCATTTTAACGTTTGTCCTTTTATTTACAAAGTCTATTAGGTCATTTTTTGCTTTTACGTGAGCCTCCCAAGCTTCTTCGTTTGGGATTACGTCAACTCTTACAAGCAGTTCGGGCTCATTTGCCCATCCTTGAATATATTTGTGAAAGAGCTCCTTAAAATACTGGCAAGTCCATGTATAGGGGTGAATTCCATTAGTTATTGTCCGTATGTGATATCCGGGGAAAAGCTTTCTCGAATACTTCATGTGTATTTTTGTCACTCCGTTTATGTACTTGCTAAGGTTTAGAGCTAAAAGAGTCATATTCAACTTGTCTTGTCCACCATATTTCTTCAAAACTTCAATGGGAAACCCTTCTCCCAAGAGTTCCTGAACAATATCATAAGGGAATTTGTCGAACGCAGCTTCAACAGGCGTGTGAGTGGTGAAAACACATAGGTTCTTCACTTTTTCAACGTTCATCTCGTTCCTTTTCAACAGCTCCAGTGTGAGGAGACCTGAATGGCCTTCGTTCATGTGATATTTTCTCACATTAAAATTCAACGCTTCAAGGATTCTTACGCCTCCTATTCCCAAAACTATTTCCTGTTTCAGCCTATATCTTTCATCGCCTCCATAAAGAAAATCTGTGATTCCCCTGTCTTCAGGAGAATTTTCCTCAAGATCCGTGTCCAGGAAAAGTAGAGGAACTACTCCGCCCGTAGGGCTTTGTTGTTCATAAAGCCAAACTCCGATTTTGATTTCTCTTCCACCAACTTTTACTGTCACGGTAGCTGGTAACAGTTTCATAAATCTGGAAGGTTCCCATTCTTCAGGATATTCCAGTTGCTCCCCATGCTCAGTTATTTTTTGCCGCAAATACCCTTTTCGGCTGACAAGTGTAACTGCAATTAACGGGAGTTTTAGGTCGGCAGCTGACCTTATGGTGTCTCCAGCTAAAACTCCTAGGCCTCCGCTGTAGGTTGGTATCTCGCTTTTTATGCCGATTTCCATGGAGAAATATGCAATTTTAGGGCCTTTCAAAAAGCGGTGCATACAGTATTCACTGCAGAAATAGTAGGTTACACCCCAAAAATTAACTTTAAATTCGGTTTTCTCAGAATCTACGGGCATCCCACAAATTGGATCTCTAACCATTTCTAAACCTCTTATCGCAATAATGATGCGTGAAAACACAAAGTTCTTGCCAACACGCTACCTTCTGGCAAAGAGATAACATAAACAGTCATAGATAATCTTTTCCTACAAGATGCTTAGCTTTCCTTAACGTACCCTTTATGTGAAATGCATAAGTTCCTCGATGTTGTGGATCTCAATAAGGTTACTTGCATGTTTAAGAGTCGTTCTGAAGGCAGCGGTAAACAGCACAGTGTCTTCATCTTTAAGAAGTTTCATGGAGTAAAGTTTGTTGGCAACGGCTAGTATCCGATCTTTTTCGCCGTGATAGTCTATGTGCACCGGATATACGCCGAATACCAGCTCAAGCTGTTTCTTAACTCTTTCCTCCGGCGTAACCGCAATTATCGGCTGTGTTATTCTGAACCTCGCAATCATTCTCGCCGTATAGCCTGACCTAGTTAAAGTGACAACTTTGTCAACGGGCATGTTTTGGCATATCTTCTGTACAGCTTTGCTTATAGCATCTGAAACATTAACGAATTTTTCTTCTTTAATGCGGCTTTCTACGGCTGTTTCGGTTTCCTTTGCTATTCGAGACATCATTAGAACCGATTCTACAGGATACTTGCCAACCGAAGTTTCCCCTGAAAGCATTACCGCGTCAGCTCCGTCAAGTATTGCATTTGCCACATCGCTGACTTCAGCTCTAGTCGGAGTCGGCTGATACATCATAGACTCAAGCATATCCGTAGCAGTTATAACCGGTTTCCCCCTCTGATTGCACATTCCAATAAGTGATTTCTGGACCAACGGAACCCTTTCCAACTCTATTTCAACTCCCAGGTCACCTCTTGCAATCATAACGCAGTCTGCAATGGATAAAATCTCTTCAAAGTTTTTAACCCCCTCAGAATTTTCGATTTTCGCAATGATTCTGCCTTTAAACCTTTCAGCCTTAGCCTTTAAATTGTTCAAGTCCTGGGCATTCCGCGTAAAGGAAAGGGCAATGTATTCCACATAATGCTTCTTTGCAAACTCAATAACTTCTAAGTCCTTTTTTGAAAGGGATGGAACCGAAAGCTGTTTATTGGGAATATTGACGCCTTTGCCATCAGCTATTTCGCCCCCAGTCATTACTAATAAACGTAATACGCCGTCAATTTTTTCTATGACTTGCGTTTTAATCCTGCCGTTATCAATATAGACGTAATCATTAACATCCACCTTATCGTAAAAATCATGGTTAAAACTTACTTCTTCATCGTTGAAGCCAACCTCTAAAACATCTCCTTTTCCGAGAGTTTTCCTCTGCTTAACTCGGAGCCTAATTTCAGGCCCTTTAATATCAACTATTACTGGAATATCAGCTACTTCTCGAACATTATTCACAATCCGCTCATACTGGTCAAAAGTTCCATAGGCCGTATTAATTCTAGCCCCGTTCATGCCTGCACGATACATTTTCCTCAAGATTTCCTCTGAAAAACTGGCAGGTCCAATTGTACAGATAATCTTAGTTTTTTTCAAGTCAACAGCTTCCCATACTACTAAAATGAACTAAAAAATAAAACTTGCACAATGCACCTCGATGATAAGTCAAACAAGGATAGACTATTCTGAATCCCCCCGCTCATAAAAGAAAATTGGAAGGGATAAACGCTTTATTCTATACCCCATTTTTTAGTTATTTTCACTATCAAGAAGATCACAAAAGCCACTATTATGAATGTTATTAAAGCTACTAAGAAATTCCCAATACCAAATAATTGTCCTGTCCACGTTGAGTCTATCGGTTTTCCTTCAGCATCTAAAACCGTAGGCGGAACTGCAATTTTGAATGTGGAAAGATTTCCAAGGCCTGGTATTAATAGGCCTATAAATGGCATAATCAAATCCTTAACAAGCGATTGAACAAGCTGACCAAGATAAACACCAAAAATAAAGGCAACAGCAAGACCCATCACCTTATACTTAGAGATAAAATCCATAAACTCGTTCCACAAGCCCCCTTTTGGTGGCGATACTGACAGCGCAGGTTTTGGCTCTAACAATGATTTTATTTCCTTCAGAACCTGTAACATTTCCTCATCTTTAGACATACAGTCACCATGCTCTACCTCTATTTAAATATGAATTTAACACTTGCCATAAAGACGTATTATTGCCCCGATGCATGCCCCCGCTTATCACTGTTTCACGGACTGGAAATATGAATGAAGAATGGCAAGTTATTCATTATGTCGAATAGCATGGTAGCAATGAGAAGACTGTCATCTGTATTATTGTATACTCATGTGAAAAAGTGCGGGGGGTTAGGTTCACATATAGGTTTATAATCCACATTTTTGAGGCAAGTTTTGAATATCTCTCCTTTCATTGAAATAAGAGTTCGAATCTTTCTGGGGCTACCATCTAAATCTGCTTTGTTATCGATTTTTGGCGGTATATTTGAGAAAACAGAATTGAAAAACTCGCTTTTGAAGTATTCATGTCTTTTCTGGAACAAGGTTTATATTTTCGTCTTTAACCAAGTGGATGGTTTTTATGTCGTGAAAAAGGAGAATTTTACCAGAACATTGTTCTTTTTGGAATTACCTCAATAACGCAACGGACTTTTTTGTCGAATAGGGGTATTCCCATAGAATCTCTACCTTGTTCATCAAGTTTAAGTCTGTATTTGTTGATGTGGTCTTGGGTTCGTTTGATAAATTCTTTTTCATTGTCGATTATTCTGGCTTTTCCTCTGATGATAACTGCTTCTTCTCCTCTGTAAACAGCTACGGATACATTATTATTTCTTAACAGGTTTCGGACTTTAACCGATTTCCTATCGGTTTGAACATAAACTTTACCATTCTCATAAGTGAAGAAAACTGGAACAACATGGGGCTCGTTATTCGGATTCACTGTTACAAAACTTGCCAAACGCTGTCTATCCATAAAGTTCTTAACTTCATCCAAACTTTTAGGCATCTACATTCCAGCTTTACTTCAATTATTTTCTCTCTTATAATTTACCTTTTTATATTAAAGGCAACAACGAATTATTAGAAGCTGGAGTTGAAATGGGATCAAAACCCATAATAGAAGAGGAGAAGATCGAGGAAACAATTAGGCATATACCAAAAGACTCGTTTACTGTGCTTGACTTTATAGAAGTTTTTAAGAGAACTTACCCTAAAGACTGGAAAAGACTTGTTGAAAGATTTGGGCTTTTTGGAAGCAAAAGGAGATACACCGTGGCTACTTATCTCTCCAATAGGCTTGATGTTTACTCTCAGAAACCGTACTCACTGCTTCATCCTTTCACCCGATACAGTGAGGGAAAATTCAAGGATTATCGGAGACCCACCGACGAAGAAAGGAAACGTTTCGGGAGCGCATGGATTGCAGTATTCCGGAAGAAACAAAGGAGTACGAAACAAATGGGCAGAGAAAGGAAGATTCTAGCTTTAATTGACAAGTATGTTCGTGCTTTTGAGACGGCGGATGCAGATTTGATGCAAAGCTTGTTTTGGATAGATGATGAAAGGTTCATTGAAGTGGAGAATCACATTCCTGAACCTTTTGGTCGTGAGAGATTTCTCGCTATTATGGAGTGGATCAAGAAGTACCAAAAACCTGGCTGGAAGATGAAATTCTATGATACGAAAGTGAACATGTTATCTCCAGAAGTGGCTTACAGTGTTTCACTACGCGATCAAAAAGAAAATGGAAAAACCAAAACCAGCAGAGTCACTTTGATCTTCTTAAAGAAAGGAGATGAATGGAAAATCATTCACGGACACTTCTCCTACTTGCCAAGCTAATAAACACTTCTACAGCACCTGCCCGTGCTTTCAATTGTAAAGGTGGTGGCGACTGAAGTGGGTGCCCAGTTCGTAAACGATGCATCGCAAAAGGCTTTGATTTTTGTTTTAAATGTTCTGAGTTTCCATGTAGAGAAATTGGGGCGAAAAAGTGAACATGCCAACGTTTTTTACAGCTTCTAAGATAGTGACTTCAAGAAATGAAAAAACTTGAAGTAGAAGAATGGATTAGTAAGCAATGGAAGTGGGTTGGATCAAAAACCAATTACTTAAA
>DAZI01000052.1 GCA_002507245.1 Candidatus Bathyarchaeota archaeon UBA233 | reverse complement strand
CGAATCCCGGCGGCCGCACCACCACAAAAGAAATAATTCTAGATGAAAATACACGGAGAAGTCTTAAAGGTTCCAATTCTATAAATTTCTAGAAAGCGCGTAAATGTTTAACTGAGAATTGCTCACCTTATTTTTCACTGTAAATAGAGTATAAAAGGAAAAACAAACCAAATATGCCTGTTGCTATTGAATCATAGAAATACATAGTGGTTTCAATTTCAAATATTTTTGAACCTGTTATTATTCCAATCCAGCCCATAAGAAGGGTTACAATACCACAGATAATAAATAACCAAGCAATTACTTTCCAAATAGTTTTCATACTTATCTTCCTATATTTTATATTTTGATATAAGATATAAAATTTGTGGAGTTTTTCTGAGCATGCTGCAAAACTCGTCTACTTGAACTTGCGATAAAGACAACTCAAAACACCGTAGCACACGTATCATGTGTCCCTCACAGTATTCGCAACGTTTTTAGGAGGTATTCATCAAATAACGTTTTAGATACTTGAAAGATGTATCTAATTTAGGTCTTCCTTTTTATTCTGAAAGCGAAAAACAACAAGCTAAGATGAGGAATATATACACCATAGAAGGCTATCAAGATGGAAGAAGTCTTCCTAAGTTTTCTCATAATTCTTTCAGCTGGTCTTTTCTTTTCAGAAATATTTAGGAGGCTTCATCTTCCATACGTAACTGCTCTAATAATAGGTGGAATTGTTATAGGTCCGCTAGGTCTAAATATGATTCGAATCACAGAGGCTCTCTCGTTTTTCGGAGCGATTGGGGTTATTTTCCTTATGTTGATGGCTGGGATGGAAATAAAAGTTGAGATGTTAACCAAAACTGCAATTTGTTTTCATAGTGCTCATAGCAGTGGCTGTTTACTTTGAACTGTTGGGAATGCATTCTATAATTGCCGGATTCCTTGTAGGTCTTATACTTTCGGATTCGATCAAGCATAGAATTGTAGCAAATAAGCTCCAGACGATAAGTTACGGTTTATTCATACCGATTTTCTTTCTTGTAACAGGGGTAGAAACCGACCTAAGAGTGTTCTTGGAAGTGGACAACGCCTTGATACTAACTTTGGTTATAACTGTTGGGTTAGTTCTCTCAAAGTTTTCAAGTGGTTGGATAGGCGGCTTATCTATCGGTTTTTCTAAAAGAGAAAGTATACTTATTGGAGTGGCGACAATCTCACAACTCTCGACTTCTTTAGCAACTTTGTTCTTTCAATGGTCACAACTATTGTCGCTCCAATTCTGATAAAGCTCTTCGTAGCATTTAACGAAATGGAATCACGAATAAAAGCATGAAAACGATAACGAGCTTGCCAACGAAACGTAATAGTAGTTCCAAACATAGTTGATTTTTCAACTTGTTCGCAGGATATTCACTTAAGTTATGCATTCATCACACAGAAAGTTACCGTTGGATTCCTTTAGATTGCCCGACCAGTTACCACATCGCTCGCAATAACCAGCAATCGCTAAATGCTCTGAAAAATCCGCAGTTGCAACCTCTGCAATTTCTATCCTTTCTCGCAGAATCTCAATTAGTTCGGGTGTAACGGTCAGTATATCTTTGTTAGAAATTATGCCTATGAGCTTTCCTTTAGATGTAACTCCTAACCTTCGGATGTTGTGTCGACGCATCTTTCTAGCTGCTTCAACCAATGTTTTATCGGGATTTATGACAAATAGCGGTGAGGTCATAACTTCGTTTGCGGTAAGCTTACCAATGTGAATGTCTTCTCCTAGAACTCGCTTAACTAACCCTTTATTGGTGATTTTTGCTAGAATGCGCACAACAAGGTCTTTTTCAGTTATTATGCCTAGGGCTTTTTCCTTTTCGCTAGTTACCACAACAGATCCGATTCTGTAGTGTTCCATAAGTTTGGCAATCATAGGTATACATGTGTCTTCTTTAACTGTAATTAACGGGGTAGTCATAACGTGTTTTACGAGAAGTTGTTCCTCTGTATTGGGTTCAAAATTTTCTTCCACTTCATTCACCATATATCTGTTAGAGATATATTCAAATAAGATATATTTATCTCTTTCTACTCCTAAACAAAACTATCGGTTAACACATGAATTGACCTTTCACATGCCAAGGTAAACTTTAATTCTTTCTTGTATAAAAATGGATTCTGAATGAGAGAACAATCTGTCAAGGGCCTTTCCTTTTCAAAGGTGTACACAGTTTGGGATTAACTAAGGAATTAAACGAAAATATTTTGGGTTTTTGTAGGAGAATTTCTGGTTCCAACAAAATTGTAGGAATATGCGTTTATGGATCAGCTGTCTTAAATGATTCCTCGACCGAAATAGACGTTGAAGTTTTGGCGGTGATCCGTGATTTTCAGCCTAGGATCATGGTTTATGTTAAACCTCTAAATAAGCGTAGTCTTGCAGTTTCAGCTGTAGACCAGTGGGTTTTTGAAAAAGATGTGGAAAAAGCCTTTATAGGCGAAGTTGCCGCCGAAAAAATTATTTTCAGCTACCATGCATTGAGTGGTGAAGAATATTTTAGAAAACATGAAATAGCGGTTAAAAAAAGGATAATTCGTGAACTTTTAGAAATTTTGATTATGGAATTTCCAGAACTTTCCCGTGAATTGTTAATAGAACCGGAATATTTTCTTTACGAAACTATGATGCGACGGGCAAGACTGTTTCCAGGGATTACCAATTATTTCTTAACAATGCTTAAGAAAAGAAAAACAAAAGAAGTTATGGAAGGTTATCTAACGGCTATAGAAAAACTGGAAAAAGAAGGAATAATAAGTTTTTCAGATGGATATATCCGAATAAACGAGAAATTTATAGAGAAAGTCAAGAGTAGGAAACTACGAATTCCAGTATTTTTTAAAAATTTTCAGAAGGCTTTCTTTGCCTATACGCTTGGGATACTACCAAAAACCATAAACGTCTTTTCTCAATATCGTGAAAAGCTTCTTAAACCTTATTGGAATGTGAATGGGGAAGAACTCATTTTCAGGCTTGAAAACCCGAGAAAACATATTCATGTTTCCACACCATTAGGAAAGGTTTCACTCTCTGATGGGACAGATATTAAAGATTTCGCTAGGAAAATTGTTTCTAGTAAAGCTGATTCCAGCATTGAGATCGAGGATATAGGTGGAATCCTAAACGATGTTTACCTAATAAAACTAAAAGAAAACAGCCATGAACAAAAGATTGTTGCAAAACGTTTCATGGACTGGCAAAATTTTAAGTGGTTCACTCTTGCGTTATGGGCGTTAGGCACCCAGTCCTTTGCGGTTCAAGGGCGCTCACGGTTGGAACGAGAATATGCTATAAACAAGCTTTTAGAAGCTGGTGGAATACGTGTTCCAAAAATCTTGCATGTAAGTTTAGAAAAGCGTCTAATATTCCGAGAATACGTTGAAGGTGAAAAGATGACAGAGGTAATAAAAAGAATATTCAAGGCTAAACGAAAAAGCGATGTAGCTGAAGAACTGCAAAGAGTTGAGGAGGTTGGCAAAAAAATAGCTCAAGTTCACAAATTAGACGTTTCTCTGGGCGATGCTAAACCAGAAAACATCATAATCTCAGACAATGAAATACTATTCTTAGACTTAGAGCAAGCATCTAAAAACGGAAACCAAGCTTGGGATATAGCTGAATTCTTGTACTATTCAGGACATTATGTCTCTTTAGCTATGGACACAAAATCGGTCATGTGGTTAACTAAAGCTTTTGTAAAAGGATACTTAGCCGCTGGAGGTAAACGCTTAAACGTGGAAAAGGCTGTATCCCCCCTTTACACAAAGGTTTTTAGCATTTTTACTCTTCCCCATGTAATCCTCCTAATTTCAAACATGTGCAAGAAATTAGCAAACGAAAGAAGGGAAATCTAGTGGTTAAAGCTAAGACTACTCTAACCTTCTATGGTGGAGTAAATGAAGTGGGTGGAAACAAGATTCTTTTAAAGGACAGGAATGCAAAAATTCTCTTTGACTTCGGCGTATCCTTCGCCCTCAAGGCTAAATTCTACTCTTCACCTTTTCTTTCACCAAAAAGCGAAGAAAGTCTATTAGAATTTGGAATGCTTCCAAAAATAAATGGGATATATAGATTTGAAAGGGGGTCTGAAACAGAAATCGATGCAGTTTTTCTTACCCATGCCCATATGGATCATGCCGCGTATATCTCCTTTTTAAGGCGAGAAATTCCGGTTTTCTGTGGAAAAACAACAAAAATAGTGCTAGAGGCCTTCAGCAAAATACATCCAAAAGGGCTTGAATTTAACTTTGAAGGGATAAACTTTCACAGTTTCAGGACAGGCGACAAGATTGCTGTGGACAACGTAGAAGTGGAGCCTGTTCACGTTGATCATTCAATTCCTGGAGCCTACGGTTTTCTAATTCACACTTCGTCTGGAACTATAGTTTACACAGGTGACTTTCGAATGCATGGTTCGAAGCCTGAAATGACCCAAGAATTTGTTGAAAAAGCTGTGGAAGCAGAACCTGTAGCTATAATCTGCGAAGGAACAAACATGACGGGCGCTACGGTTTCTTCGGAAAGGGAAGTCATGAAGAAGGTCAACCGAGTAATTAAGGATGTAAACGGGTTGACTCTAGCAGATTTCGCGCGAACAGATATTGATCGTTTTAACACGTTCTACAAAGCAGCCTGTAAAACCGAAAAATGTTTGGCTATATCAATGCGACAGGCGTATCTACTTAACGAGTTGCGAAGAGATAAGAAGCTTAAGGTTCCAAGTTTAAGGGATGAAACTTTACGTATTTTTCAGAAAAAGAAGAAGTACGCCTACAAGTGGGAAAGGGAGATATTTGATGCTTTCAGCTATAAAGTTTTAGATTCTAAAACCTTGAGCAGAAAACAGTGCAATGTTATTCTCGTAACATCTTTCTATGATTTAGAAGAACTTGTAGAGATAAAACCTGCTCCGGGAAGCTGCTATATTCTTTCAGCTTCAGAACCATTTAACGAAGAAATGGAGATTGATCATCAGAAGCTTCGTAACTGGCTTAAGCATTATGGGCTTCCACAATATCATATTCATGTTTCAGGACATATAATGCCGTTACAGATTAAAAAAATACTAAGAAAAATTGGTGCTAAAGCTGTTTTTCCAGTTCACACTGAACATGTGGATCTATTTGTTCGTTTCATGAATGATTTACCAAGCAAAATGATAGGTGTCGAGAAAGGTAAGGCGTACCGAATTTTAGGTTAGAAGTTTAGGTATTTTTTGGGAATAAGTAGGGGGAATCTCTACGCTTTATCGTATGTCGTGATACATAAGGAATAAGTTATCCCCCTCCCCTTTATTCTGTAGAGTGATCCTCTTTGAAACTAAGGATAAACAAACGAATAAAACAAATTATTCACAGCATAGGGTTCAGCTGCTTAGGCGGAGCTATATTCCTCCAAATGCTCGTATTCACGGACATACTTCAACAAGGATACTTTATGGCTGTGGAAAACAACCACGCAATTCTAACTCTTGAAATAACCCTCACTGTCTTCGCCCTTATTTATTTCATATACATCTATCTAGACTTCATGAGGTCAATAGAATAGTCCCTTCATACGCATTTATTTTTAAAAAAGAAACAAAAGAAAGCTCAGAATAGCAAGAAGAAAGTAGAAAATCATTATAAACCTTTCAAAACTATCCGATTTTCGTTTATAGGAGGAAATATTAAATGAACAGGAAAAAACTAGTTACTATAAGCATAATAACTCTTCTTGCCCTAGCCATAGTACCAAGAGCATACTCGCAAACAACCACAAAAACCTTCTATAACTATACCCAAGCCAACTTAACAATCGAAATAATGGGGCCTGAAGAAGCAAACCCTGGAGACAACATAACCATAAGTATCCACGTGAACTCCTCGGCAGATAACCTACGAGTAAAATATCTTTACCTAGTAATATATGATTTCCAAAGTGGAAAAGCAAAGAAACTAATAGCTAACCTAACTTACATAAAATTACCAGGATATGAGTTAAATTATAACCAGACTTTGGATAAAAGTTACGGAGTAACAATAAGTAATGATGCATGGGATATAATGTATGGCGAAGTTTTCTGTGAGTGGGTTATAAAGGGAACGGTAACGGAAAGGTATGAAATACCTGGTCACGGTTTTATCATGACCTATGTGCGGAACGTCGAAATGGAAGATTTAAAACAGCAACTGGACGATGTGAAAGCGGCCTACGATGAGCTTTTAAATAATTATACTAAGTTAAACCAGACTTATTGGGACCTGAAGGTTAACAAGACTTCAGGCATAGAAACAGCGCTTAGCAATGCAAGGCTTGCAATGATAATTCTCGTAGTGACAACAGTTTTCTTCATAGCTACTACTCTCTACCTCATGGTTAAAAAGCCGAAGGAATACTGGTAGACTGCGGCGGAATCTGCCTATTCTCAGTTCTCTTCTTTACTTCTTATGCAAGTTCCAAGCAGCAACAACCGCAAGACCACGTTCTGTTAGAGCCTTAGCTGTTCTATTCAACGAGTCATGCTTGTCAAGGTAGTTAGTCAACAGCTTTGGCATTAACGCTTTTTCCATTATCTCCTTTTTTGGAATAAAATAGTCCAGAATATCTGAGGGGTGCTCTCGAGTTTTCTCAATTTCAGGAACTCCCCCCTCATGTTTTGCGCTAATGTTCTTAATATGATCCGCAACTTCCAAAAGTTCATTAAGCCTATCATATGGTTGCCGCACAATGCTTTTATAAGCTTCCAATATGTGATGCTCTATCCTAACTATATCCTCAAAATTGAAGGATTTTCGAATATAGGCTGCCAACTCAATAGTCTCATTGTTCACAGAATTTGAAAGGTTAAATCCTATCAATGGAGTTTTCCCATCCTCCCGGCTGAAAAGTTTCGCAGTCATCAACGTCCAGAAACATGCGTAAGGATTATCATTACCCAAAAACACGGAAATCTTAAATTCAACATCTATTCCAAGCTTGTGCAGCCAATATCCCAACATCACGGTTCCAATGTTTATATTCAACACTTGTTTAACTCCATACTCTGTATAATAATGAAGAAATTCCTCAACCCATTTCAATGCATACTCATTGGGTACTCCAACGCCACCAAAATATCCTGTAATTGTCTCCGGTCCTCCTAAATGAACGTTAATGGGTTGACCGTTAGGCCCTAGCATTGTTCCTTTAGTGTCTAAAGTTTGTACATAAGATGCTCCTATGATCTGCATAGCCGCTGCAAAAGCTAAAATGTCGTCATCTTCAACCTGTTCGCTCATTGAACGTACCCGGATATAGCGAGCTGGCATAAGGTCTTGTTGAGTAATTGCCCTTTTTGCCTCTTCTATTAGCCATGGGAAGAAGTTGCATGCGCTAATTTCAAGAGTTACCGCGAAAGACTCGTCAAACTTCGTTGAGTCAGCTTTTTCTCCCAAAATTTTCCTCCGATATTCAGGTATACTTATAAAAGACCCATTGTCTCTCTGTTCAATCAGCCAATCTAAATCTTTAACATAAGGTGAATTTTTAGCTTGAAGGCGTGCCATAAGATTCTCAAGTTTTCCAGCTTCTCTAGCCTTGCGGTTAATCTCTTTAACGCCACCATATTTCTCAATGATCTTTAACAAGCCATTCACTAATGGGTTATCCTCACTTAACAGAAAATTGTTTATTTCTTGGAGATTTTCTTCATTGATCCTCAATTTTTCCCGAAGGTTGTTCATATAAACGGTTCCTCCAAATTATCGTATGTATCCGTTTCTTGAGCAATTTAAGCGTTTTCTCCAACTGTGTAGAAAAAGAACATAACTCGTCCTTGACAGAAAACAAATATAACTTCTATCTCTTTAAATTATCCAACCTTGATAGATAGAGAGTGAAAATGTATGTTTAAACCTGAAGGAATTTTTCCAGCTCTAGTGACTCCTTTTACGGATAATGGAAAAGAAATTAATGATGAGCAATTGCGTGCCCTTGTTAATCGTTGCATTGAACTCGGTGTTAATGGAGTGGTTCCCTGCGGGACTACAGGTGAGTTCGTAAACCTAACTATAGAAGAACGGAAACATGTCATAGATGTAGTAATAGATGAAGTTAATGACCGGTGCTCAGTTATTGCTGGAACAGGCGCAAGTGGAACAAAGCAAGCATTAGAAATGACCCAATATGCCAAAGATGCAGGCGCAGATGCTGTTTTAATCGTTACTCCTTTCTACCTCAAGCCCACCAACCGAGGGATTTACCAGCACTTCTACACTATAGCGAATAAGGTTGACATTCCAATAGTACTTTATAATATCCCTCAATGCACCGGTGTATGGCTTAAGTGGCAAATGGTGGAAGATTTGGCTCAAATCCCAAATATAGTAGCCCTAAAAGACAGTAGCGGTGAACTTCGCTACATGCTTGCTGTCTTAGAAAAAGTAAGGGACAAAATTAACATATTATGCGGACATGACGAAGTAGTGATCGCAGCGCTAGCAGCTGGGGCTTCAGGAGCCATCCTAGCAAGCGCCAATGTTATCCCTGACATCTGGATACAAATATATCGCCATGTTCAGAATGGGGAACTCCAGAAAGCTCGAGATCTTCAGTATCGGGTTCAAAAAATAGCCCGGATAATAGCCGGCAGCGGAGCAGTAGGCGCAAAAGAAGCCTTAAAAATGATAGGGCTAAAAGTTGGGCCTGTGCGGCATCCTTTAAGCATAGGCGGAGAACTAAGCTACGAAGCCAGAGAAGAGTTGAGATTAGAGCTTGAAAAAATTGGAAAAATAAAACCTAAACCCGTAGCCTTCGAGAAAATAACAGAAAAACCCCTAGAGGAACGATTCGAAACTCTCGGAATCTCCTCAAAAACAATAAAAGATTTTACCATAAAAATAGGTGAAGCGTTAGCCGGCGAAGAACCTGAAGTAGCGCATATAGACTTAATGATAGGACAGAAAGACGGGCCCCTAAGCGAGGCTTATGCTAAAGCCAAAGCTTCTCCTTCACCAGGCCACGAGCCTCTGCTTGCCATTCTAGAGCCAAACCTAGCTGTAAAACCTACAACCCTCATTGTGCCTACTGTTACCATCCGAAGCATGAGGCAAGCAAGCATGATTTATGGGCCTGCCCAAGCGGCAGTAGCTAAAGCTGTGGTCGACAGTGTTGCCGACGGTACCATTCCTAAAGAATTTGTAGATGAAATACTAATAATAGCCAATGTTTTTGTTCATCCAGCCGCTGTTAATCGTCAACGTGTATATATAAACAATTATAAGGCTATGAGACATGCTCTCCGCCGAGCTATTGAGGGGCGTCCAACCATAGAGGAATTACTTGAAAACAAGAACCGAGCAAAACACCCATTCAAGTACACTCCCTGAAAAGGTAGCACAAGTTGGTAGAAAAAATAAAAGAAAACGATTATGTCCTTCTTTATTTAAGTCCTAAACGGACATATTTAGTTAAAGTAGAAAGAGAAAAGGAATTCCACACTCACAAGGGCTTCATTAAACTTGGTGAACTTGTAGATAAAGAATATGGTATAAGAATATCAAGCAGCACGGGAGCTGAATTTGTCGCCTTAAAGCCTAAAATCCGCGACTACATATTCAAATCTCAACGTAGAACTCAGATAACTTATCCTAAGGATATAGCGTTAATAGTGATGTTCAGCGGCATAGGGCCTGGAAGTCATGTGGTAGAGGCTGGGACTGGAACAGGTGCTTTAACAACAGCGCTGGCTTTCTATGTTAAACCATCCGGACATGTGTATACATATGAAATCCGAGAGGAATTCATCGAAACTGCAAAGAAAAATCTCACACGGGCTAACGTAATTAACTACGTGGAAATAAAAAACAAAGATATCACAAAGGGAATAGATGAGAAAGAAGTAGACGCAGTGATATTAGATATGGCCACACCATGGCTTGTAGTATCTCATGCTTATCAAGCATTAAAACCGAGCAGCATCTTTGTTTCCTTTAGCCCGACTATAGACCAAACAATAAAAACCGTGGAAGCTCTTGAACAAAACGGCTTCGTAGATATACAAACTTTTGAATGTTTAACCCGGGGAATGCAAATAAAACCTGGAAAAACCCGTCCACAAACACTTATGACAGCCCACACTGGATACATAACCTACGCAAGAAAAACGAAAAAACAATAAACCATCCATATAAAACAAAAATAGCTAACTTTCATTCCCCTCTAGAAAAAAGTTCCATAGATTTTATAAACTTTCCTTCAATTAAAGAAAATAACTGCAAGAGTTATTAAGGTGAATGAAACTGAAAAAGAAAACCCGACGTATAATTTTGAAAACCTCTTTATTATGTGCAGTCTTACTCTTAAGTACAATAAGCTTCCTTTTCCTCTCAACCAACAGTTATGGCGCATCTTCAACTGATTCATGGCCTATGTTTCGCCATAATCCCCAACACACAGGCTTTTCGAACGCCACTGCACCAGTTGACAACAAAACAACTGCTCTTATGTGGTTGAACTCCACTGACGGAATTATCGGTTTCTCTTCCCCCGCAATTTACGCTGGTTACCTCTTCATAGGCGTAAAAGATGGCTACATGTATGCTTTCAACGCTACTTCAGGGCATCGAATATGGAAAAGCGAAGACTTTCTTGGCATCGAAATAGAGTCTTCCCCTGCTGTTGCGGATGGCACAGTGTTCGTAGGGTCCACTAATGGTACGTTCTACGCATTGAACGCTTCAACTGGGAAAACCCTATGGAGCTTAAAGCTTGGAAGCCAAATATGGTCATCTCCAACAATCGCGGGTGGTAGAGTCTACGTTGCCTCTATGAATGTGACAAAAGGCACTGTGTACGCTTTAGATTTCAATGGTACAGTAATATGGCGGAATTCAACAGCAAGTTCAAACTTCAAATCGTCCCCTGCGGTGGCAGGGGGTAAACTGTTTATTGGTTCATTGGATGGGGTACTCCATATATTTGATGCAGAAAATGGAAACTTGCTAAATTCCACCAACTTAGGTGGGCAAATTGTATATTCCTCCCCAGCAGTTTCTAATGGAAAGGTCTTCGTTGGAGTATCCTTAAACACTCTATATGCGTTAAACGCTTCCAATGGTGAAATTATCTGGAAAAACTTTACTCAGGGAAGAATTGATTCATCCCCTGCAGTTGCTTATGGAAAAGTATTCGTAGGCTGTGAAGACGGCAAGCTTTATGCCTTTAACGAGAACACTGGCGAGCAAGTATGGAACTTTACAACCGATGGAGGCGCAATAAACGGTACAATTTATTCTTCCCCAGCGGTCGCGAACGGCGCGGTCTTTTTCGGTTCATGTGATTACAAGATTTACGCGTTAAATGCTTCCACCGGAGAGGAACTCTGGAGCTATCAAACCAACGGTGAAATATGGTCTTCTCCAGCAATCGCCAATGGCATGGTCTTCATAGGCGCAAAAGATGGTAAAGTATACGCTTTTGGCAAGAACTCCCCACCAATCGCGTCCTTCATTTTTTCTCCCACAGAAGCCGAAGTAAACCAAACCGTAGTTTTCAATGCTTCTGCAAGCATGGATCCTGATCCGCTAGACCAAATCATAAACTACACATGGAACTTCGGAGATGGTAACATCACCACTACAAAGGTACCAATCATTATCCATAAGTATATCGAAGGCGGAGAATACAACGTAATTCTGACGGTAACCGATTCTCACGGAGCTCAAAACTCTACAACTAAACCTTTGAAAGTGAAGAAGCATGAAGTCGTCATTCTCGAAGTTAAACCTGAACAAGTTAACGTAACGAAAGGAGAGACCTTAAACATTAATGTAACAATTAAGAATCAAGGAGATTACAACGAAAACGTTACAGTAACAGCATGGTGTTCTAACGGATCACTTACAATTCCAGTAAGTAAAGTTCAAAATGTTTTCATAACTATAAATGAAACTAAATGGCTTATTCTTCCTTGGGACACGACTAACTTCACTAGAGGCACCTACCATATAAGCGCCACAGTTGACAATGTAAAGAAAGAAGATGGAAATGTAACAATACTTGTCCATGATTTAATTCTAATTGATATGGTTGTTAATGCTACGGTAGTACGCATCAACCAGACAGTACTAATTGGAATAACCGTGAAAAATGATGGTGACTTCACTGAGGGCAACATTACAGTCACAGTTTACGCCAACTCCACTCTAATAGGTGAAAACAGTACCACCAGCCTTGTGGAAGGCACCTACTGGTATTCCACAATCAACTGGAACACTACCAACTTTTCACTAGGTAACTATCTCATCGAGGGATCTGTCACCAAGGTGTTAGACGAAGTAAACTACGAAAATAACAACTTTACTTTCGGAACAATCCTAGTTAGGCCGCCATTCCACGATGTGTCCGTTTTAGAGATATCCCCCTCCAAATTAAATGCAACCCGAGGAGAAACTTTAGAGGTAACAGTATCACTCACTAATCAAGGAGAATATCAAAGTGAGAATGTAACAGTAACCTTATGGTATTCTAACAATACAACCCCCCAACCTATAAACATGACTTACCTGATTGTAGAAAAAGGCGAAATAAAGAATGTAACCTTCTATTGGGATACAACTGGATTTTCTGGGGGATACTACATAATCGGCGCCTACGCAAATATAACCCACGACGATTTCCCAGACAACAACAATAAAACCAACGATGAAGTCCTTATACTCATACCATTTCATGATTTGCAAATAGCCGAAGTAACACCGGCAAGACCTAAGGCTTTCCTAGGTCGTCAAATGCCAATCTGCGTCCTCTTTGAAAATATAGGAAACTATTCAATGGAATCCTTTAGAGCTTACGCCTACTACAACGAAACACTGTTCGACTGGGAGATCATCCCATCACTAAACCCGGGCGAATACCAAATCTGGGAAGCAATATGGGATCCTCCCAGCATAGGAAACTTCTCAATAAAGATATATGCAGAAATAACCGACGACAACCCATTAAACAACAATCAAACCATAACCATAGAGGTAATAGAACCTATTCATGATATCGCCATAAACTGGGCAGAACCAGTACCCTATGTGGATCAAGCGGCTAGAGGAAAACAAATTAGCATAACGGTTGAGATTGAAAATCAGGGGGCTTACGACGAGGTCTTTACCCTTAACCTTTATGCAAACATGACATCAATAGCCAACATAACCCTTATAGGCACACAGGGTGTTCAACTAAACTATCTAGCTTCTCCATTAAATGTTACATTCACTTGGAACACAACTGCATTCATACCCGAAATATATCAAATCTTCGTAAACATCACAAGTCTACCTCAAGATCAGGACATATCCGATAATTATTATGCTAATGGAATAATCGAAATTCTACCTGGAGTTCACGACATAGCCATAACTAGCCCACCGATGCCCTACCCAACTGAGAAAAACATTCTGTGCCTCTCTCCCTCGTCAGACCTAATATTAACCGCAAACATTTCCCTGTTCATCCAAAACAAAGGAACTTTCACAGAACACGCTAACATTACAATTTACCTCATTGACAGATTCGGACATCAAACCCTACCCGTTGGCAACTTAACTGTTTCAAACATTCTCCCAGACGAAGCTCGAAGAATCATGGTCCCAATCAGCGTCCTAAACAACAGCGGTATTGAAAAAGGAGCCTACTACATTAAAGCCTCTGTGGAAATCCTTAATGATGCAAATCCAAATGATAACAATTTAACTTCAATATGGCTATACCTAACTGTCGCAATGACCGGAGACATAGCCAACAACGAATCGTTAGGCATACCTGATGGCAAGGTAGACATATTAGATGTAGCCCAAGTGGCAGCTCGATTTGGAAGATATGCCGGAGAAGAACCTGTTGGAGCGCTAAAATACCATGCAGTATGTGATCTCTACTACGACGGAAAAATCGACATAATGGACGCAGCTATCGTAGCCGCCCAATTCGGAAAATATGACCCCTAACCTATTTATTATTGCTTCACCAAAAGATCCTTAGGATGTATCTGAACATTAAAAGCATAAAGCATAAATTTCGCCAGAAACTAAACTTATTATCGACCAGAGTTGAAATCTAAAACAACGAGTTTAATTATACTAGCAATCTTTATTGGATTTTTAATGTTAAATTCTCATCTAGCTCAAGCAACAGTTTCCGGCTGCTATATCGAAGTAAACCCCAGCCAGCCAACAGAACTTGACGAAGTAACAGTTTTTGTTAGCTTGCTTTTCCGCACATACGCCCCTTACGTTGTTGATTTCGGTTCAGTTATTCGAAACGGAAACGTGCTCTCAGTAAATGTCACTGTTTCGGTGCCTAGAAGTGATGAATATGTTTTGCAGGTGATTCATGCGGACAACTTTACTTACCAGATAGGAAAACTGGAGGCAGGAAACTACACTTTTCAACTCTACATAAAAACAATTAACGGCATCGAACAATTTTGGCTTGAAAAAACAACTGAATTTACCGTAACCCCAATAAAAACTATGCCCGAATTCCCAACCGGTACAGTCTTCCTAGCTATACTGTTAATAACAACAGTCTTCGCCATAGTCTACAAAAAACAAACAATAAATTAAAACGCTACAACCACGTCAGAATCTTCCTAACTTTAATTTCCCTTTTTAATACGTAATTCCAAAAAACTAAATACTCCCTTTATATGTTTCAAAAAGCATCGAGGTTACCCGAAAAAGTGGCCGGGGTGAGGTAGCCTGGAAGCCTACGGGCCTGTGGAGCCCGGCGCCCGGGTTCAAATCCCGGCCCCGGCCCTCAAACTTCAAAACCTAGGAAGATTATGTTCAAAACCGTCATTTCCCCTCTTTTATGTGTGTAGCTTGTCTGCAATAAGGCTGACCACGCCAACTATTATGAGGAAAGTTCCCAAGCCTAAAACTATGATTCCAGCTGCAGACATGGGGAAGAACTCTATATATACCTTAAATTTTTCAGGACTAACGTAGATGAAGATGCCTAAAAAGAACACAGCGATGCCGACGAAGATGGCTACCCAATCTCGCATTTTCCTCAAATAAACAAAATTAAATTTTAAGTGAAATATTTTATTAATCCAGAATTTTAATTTTAAGTAAATTTCTAGTTTAACTTTAATTTTGTAACTTAAAAAAAGAGCCGAAAGTCCAAAACTTAAACAGAGTAAGTATAAATTAAAATGTAGTGGAGAAGATTCAACTGCAAGAAATACTATTTAACCAATGCATAAACAAAACATTCAAATTACGCTTTAAATTAGAAATTTAAAAAAGTGGGCCGGTAGTTCAGTTTGGTATGAACGCCTGATTTGCAATCAGGAGGTCGCGGGTTCAAATCCCGCCCGGTCCACCATATGCCAAAATCTAAACTCATTTTTATGAAAGAAAGTTCTCTAGCTTTAGTTTTTCCACCATTTCATGCTGTCCTTAGGTAAAAACGTTTAATTAGAATGTTATATGAGATGTATTGACAGTAAATCATAAGAGAAAAGGTTCATTAGCGTTTTGCGCAAGTTTTAATTTTTTTGTAGGCTGAATAGTAGCGTTAAAAAGGAGATTGACAGGAAAAGCATTGCTTATGGTTTTTGTTGTTCTGTTGGCGGGGCTACTGCCACTAATGGCTTAAAAAGTTCTCTGAGTCTGCCCTTCAACTCCTTGACCGCCTCCGGAGTTTCTTGCCCTTTCGACAGCGTTTTGAACCTGAACGCGAGGAGTTTTCTGCGTAGTTCCTCAGCTTTCTTTTCGTCTATAATCGTTCTCACAGGCCTTGTGGCTTGGCTCATGTTAAACGTTATGCATCGGCTTTTGAGGGTTTCGACAAAATCTTTTGTGCCAGATAGTGCTTTGAACCCGAAAGTGTCCAATGCACGGATTTTGAATCCACTCTTTGTTTCTTCGGTTCTCGCGGCTCTAAAGCCTTTTCTGTACCCAGAATTAAGCAAGTAGAGTATTTCTCTTTGATCTTTTATCATGAATGCTTCCGTCTCATCAAGGAAAAGTGTTGGCTTGTAGTAGTCGCATATTCTGAAAAGGATGCGGACGTTATAAAAAATTGTAACGGCATTATGGAATTCTGTAACGGTGAAAACGGGTTAAATCGGGCTGATTTTAACGAAAACTGGAGCCGGGGGTGGGATTTGAACCCACGTGAAGCGGGTCTGCAGCCCGCCGCCTCGCCTCTCGACCACCCCGGCATGTTTGTTTGTTAGAAGTTTTTGGGTGGTTTTTATCGTTTTTGGTTTCTAATTCTTATGATGTATCTTTGGGTAATATTTATGTATCTCTGCAAGAATAAATTACGAGAGGTCGTAGTTTAATGAAGGGAAAGTCAGAGATTTCTAATGAAGCTGAAGAGTATCTGGAGGCAATTTATAGACTAGAGGAAACCTATGGAATAGCTAAGACTATGCAGTTGGTACGATTGTTAAAAGTGGCACCTGGTTCGGTAACTAACACTATTGAACACTTGGAAAAGCATGAATTGGTTCTCCATACCCCCTATAAGGGGGTAAAACTCACAGCTAAAGGCCGACGTATCGCCCTAAAAATCCTGAGAAAACACAGGTTAGCGGAAAGACTTCTCACAGATTTTCTTAAAATAGAGTGGAGCGATGTCCACGAGCTAGCGTGTAAACTTGAGCATGCCATGGTTGATCAGATTGTTTTCGGTATGGAAAAAGCTCTTGGCTATCCCAAGACATGTCCCCATGGCAATCCTATACCTCCAGAGCACGGCGTTACTAAGAACAAAAAGGGTGACATTCCATTGTCCCAACTTGAAACTAATGAACACGGCGTTATAGCAAAAATAACTGATGAAAACCGTGAAAAACTTCGACTTTTAGCCGATCTAGGATTAAAACCCGGGGTAAAAATATGCATGGTTCACAAGACCCTAAACGATATGAAGATAAGAATAACTGGAAAAACTCGCAGCAAGGGTCCAATTCATCCTATTTTAGATAACAAAACCGCTGCCACTGTTTGGGTTAAGGTTTCGAAGGTGAGAGATAAGTGACACCTGAAAGAAGACGTGAAAGATTCGGAAATCCTTGGATTCGATATCGAAAAGATGTTGTTCCATTATCCAGTCTATGCGAAGGAGAAATAGCAACAATGGCCTTCACAAGAGGAGGCTACGGTCTTGTTCGTAGACTCGCCGAAATGGGATTAACACCAGGAACAGAAATAAGAATCCTGAGAAGAGGACCTTTCAGAGGACCACTAGAAATCGAGGTTCGCGGAGTTTCCTTAGCTCTAGGTTACGGAGTTGCCTCCAAAGTCTTTGTTAAGCCCCAAAAACTAGTGAAGGATAATGGCTGAACGAAAGATTCTGCGCATAGCGTTGGCTGGAAACGCGAATGTGGGTAAAAGCGCTCTTTTCAATCAGCTTACAGGCCTAAATCAAGTAGTAGGGAACTGGCCTGGAAAAACCGTTGAAAGAGCCGAAGGAACCCTGTTTTTCAAAGGCTATACCATTCGGGTTATTGACTTACCAGGAATTTATTCACTTTCAACTTTTTCTATGGAAGAAGTTGTTTCCCGCGATTACATTGCTGTGGAAAAGCCAGACGTTATCGTTAATGTTGTAGATGCATCAGCATTAGAACGTAACCTCTATTTTACAGTCCAGCTATTAGAATTGGAAGCACCTATTGTTATAGACTTGAACCAAGTGGATTTTGCTGCAAAAAAAGGCATCAAAATAGATGCAGAAAAACTCTCAAAAGTTCTCGGCGTTCCAGTAATTCCTACAGTAGCAATTACAGGAAAAGGCGTGAACGAACTATTATCCAAAGTTGTGGAAACTGCTGAAGGAAAAACAAAAACCAAGCCTGTCAAGATTATTTATGGAAAGGAAATCGAAGAAAGAATTAAAAAACTTGAGGAAAAAGTTCTTGAACATTTCTCGCAGCTGTGCCAAGTATATCCTTCCAGATGGATTGCAATTAAGCTTCTAGAACGCGATAGCGATGTAATTGGAAAAATAAAAAATTATGCGGACGGAGCTGAAATTGTTATCTTGGCAGAAAAACTTGCTAGGGAAATCGAGGAAATTCACGGCGAACCTTCGCCTGTTATCATTGCTTCAGAAAGATATGCCTTTGCCAGTTCAGTCGCCCGAGAAGTTTCATGTTTTGAAGCCCCCCCAAGAATTACATTTGAACAGAAATTGGACGCAGTTACCACCCATAAGGTTTTCGGCTATCCCATATTAGCTGCAGTCTTTGCTTCGATTTTTGCTTTGATATTTTTCGGGGGAAACATTTTTTCTACGATTCTGGATGAAAATCTAGGAATATTGTTAACTCACATTGAATTTTGGCTTTCCACTCTTCTAGCGCAAGAAATTGTGGAGCTCATTTGCCGCGGCCTCCTTGCGGGCATAGTCGCTGGAATAACCATTGCCCTGCCATACATTGTTCCCTTCTATATCATTTTAGCATTGCTAGAAGATAGTGGATATCTTCCACGAGCCGCTTTTCTTATGGATAATATTATGCATAAAATCGGTTTGCACGGCAAAGCTTTCATTCCAATTATTCTTGGTTACGGATGTAACGTTCCAGCGTGTATTGGCTGTCGAATAATGGAAACAGAGCGAGAGCGCTTTTTAGCGGGATTTGTTGTTGTGCTTATCCCCTGCGCGGCTACAACTGTTATAATTTTGGGTTTGGTCGGGAAATATGTGGGCATTCATGTGGCCTTAGCTCTTTATCTTTTCGATTTGATGCTCATTTTTGCTTTAGGCAGAATAGCGTTTAAAGCACTGCCTGGTGAAGCGGTCGGATTAATTATGGAAATGCCGGCTTACAAGATGCCTTCTTTTAAGAATGTTCTATTGAAAACTTGGAGCCGAACAAAGGATTTCGTTTATAAAGCTTTCCCCATTATTATTGCTGGGAGCGTTGTTATAGAGGGCTTTATGGTTTTCGGAATCTTGAATTACGTGGTTAAAGTTATGAGCCCTATTATTAATGGCTGGCTTGGGCTTCCGGCTATAACTGGCATACCTTTGATTTTCGGAATTTTACGGAAAGAGTTAACCCTTATTCTATTAGCAGAGCTTCTTCCTCTCCAATCTCTAACGGCGGTTCAGATGATAGTTTATTCCCTAGTTACTATGATTTACATTCCATGCATCGCCACCATAGCAGCCTGTGTCAGGGAATTCGGATGGCGAAGAGCCATGGCAATAACTGTTATAGACATCAGCCTTGCTTTTCTCTTAGGTGGAATAGCCTTTCATATACTCTCTCTATTTATGTGAAAACAAATTTAGAAACTTGACAGTGCAAAGGCTAAAGCGTTAAGGTTCTATAGTTGGTTGTATAACGATTGGTCTACCTTCAATAATTGCTGAAATAATTTTTCGCCTTGCATTTCCAGCAAGTCGCCAAACAGTATTTCTAGAAACATTCATCCTTTTTCCAGCTTCCTCAAGGGAATACTTTTCAAGGTCTACAAGCCTTAATGCTTCAATTTCCGCTGCTTCAAGAAGTACTGGTGGCAATCTTGAAGGTGGAGAAGGATCAAATCTTCGAGTTGGTAAGGTGAACCTTATTTTAACAGGTTTTGGCAATCTTCCAATGGAGCCATGTCTTTTTCGATGGCACCATCGATGCATACGACGGGACATAATTTATGTGATATATCCCAAAGTTATATGCCTTTCTATGGAAGCGTTTGTCAATCAAGACATCTCCTCACTAATTAAAATTGAATCATATAAAACGTTAAATTCCTAACTTTACTATCTCTAAAAGTTGACTAATGTTAGAAATAAAAGGCGCAATTGACATAAGTCTCGTGGACTGGGACGGTAAAGTATGTACAGTGCTTTTTCTTCCTAATTGCAACTTTCGTTGTCCTTTCTGCCAAAACTCGTCGCTTGTGCTGCATCCTGAGAAAGAAGAAACTATTCCATGGAAACGAATAGAAGCCTATCTCAGTGGCAACAAGAGCTGGATTGAGGGTGTTTGCATAACAGGCGGAGAACCTACTTTGAGTGAGGAGTTACTGAGCTTATGCGTAAAATTAAAGGAAATGAAATTAGCAGTAAAAATAGACACTAATGGAACTAATCCTGAAATGATAGAGCAATTGATAAACAAAAATCTCGTAGATTACGTGGCTTTGGACATTAAAGCACCATTTACTTTGGAAAAGTACTCACGCGTCACAGGCATAAACATGGAAAAACTTATGGAAAAAGTTAAGCAAACAGTAAAATTGATAATGAATTCCGCGATAGATTACGAGTTCAGAACAACCATCGTACCGACTCTTCACAAACCAAGCGATATAGAGAACATTTGTAAAGAAATAATTGGGTGCAAGAAATACGTTATCCAACGTTTTAGGGCTGAAAACACCATTGACCCGGCCTACAGTAAGCTTAAACCTTTTTCAGATCAGGAAGTAAATGAATTCTTGAAAACAGCTAAGAAATTGGTTTCAAATGTAACAGTCCGATAAAAGAGAACTCCCCCAACTTTTTGGTATATTGCGCTATTATTTCGCAAGTTTTTCATGGCTTAGGCTCATTCTTCGTCCATTCTGGAGTTTTTACCTCTGAAACCATATCGATTCTTGGAAGATAAGGTTTAATGTCTATTATCGGTGAATCTTCCCAAGCATCTAATCCTTTAACTTTCAAAATGCAATTCTTAACTTCTATAAGTTGTACTACGCATAATCCAATAGGGTTGGGACGGCTTGGGCTTCTACATGCGAATACTCCAACTTCTGGAGCGTTGAAGTGTCTTCGAGGGATAACCCGCAATGTTTGTCTTTCTTTTTCGTTATCTCTTTGGTGAAACCAGTAAAGAATAATTAAATGAGAAAAATCGTTTATTCCTTTGAGCCCATCACAGAACTTCGGAAAAACTTCTATTTTTGAAATTTCATTTGCAGTCAAAACTCTTCCAATGAATTTTACTTCTCCTTTTTCAATCATGGTTGTCACCTCTGCCCTTATCTTAGCCTGAACAAAGTTCAAAACTTTTTCGCAAGAGTTTCCTTTCGCTTTTTACATAACCATAAAACTGGCATTTATAGGATATATCACAAAATTTATATAAACCTTTTACTATAGTAACGTGAAATATCACAAAATGAATGGAGGTATACTCATGGCATGGAATTGGAGAAGAATTGGGATGGGGCACATCGCATGGATCGGATTGTGGCCGGGAAGAGGTCCCTTTAGCCATTTGCCACCGTGGCAAAGACCAGGATGGTTGTCTAGCGGTTTTGGAAGGAGATTGTTAAGGTTGGGACATAGTTATACCCCTAATCAAGGGATTTGCGCAAGATTTCCTTGGCTTCCTAGATGGTGGTGGACAAATCCCATCTATCCACCTGCGCCTTATGTATGGTTTCCTAGCTGGTAACAAGGTGAAAAA
>DAZI01000073.1 GCA_002507245.1 Candidatus Bathyarchaeota archaeon UBA233 | reverse complement strand
CGTAATGCGTCGCCTAAGCTTAAAGTGAAATCATACTCTTGGGCTATTTCGAGCAAATAATCATAGTTTGAATATAACGGGTTTTCCCTCTCGTTATGTATCATCCAAGCAGCAAGGAACGTTCCGCCTCGACTGACGATTCCCATAATCCTTGGATGACGGGTAATATAATCAACTGTGCGCCGGGTTATTCCACAATGTATTGTCATAAAATCCACTCCGTCCTCAGCGTGTTTTTCAATAACGCGGAAAATATCGTCCTCAGTCATGTGTACGATGGAACCGTGTTTTCTTGCTGCTTCGATGGCTGCTTGGTAAACTGGAACGGTTCCTAATGGAACTGCTACAGCGTCTAGTATGGCTCTTCGAACCTTATCTAAGTCGCCGTTAATGCTTAGGTCCATGATGGTGTCAGTTCCATATTCAACTGCAACTTTGGCCTTCTCAATTTCCAGGTTAATATCACTCATGTCTGGCGAAGTTCCAATGTTTGTGTTTACTTTTGTACGGAGCATTTCACCTATGCCTAGGGGATGAACATTTTTCCTTCTAACGTTTCGAGCGATGATAACTGTGCCAGCAGCAACTCGGCGGCGAATCTTGTCAATAGATACTTTTTCTTCCTGGGCAACTGCTTGCATTTCAGGTGTTATTTCCCCTAATCTAGCTGATTTCATCTGTGTGGCCATAAGCTTCCACTCTTGTGCTTGAAGAGGGAAAAGGCGCGTTTAAAAGGATTATGGAATTGAAAGGAACTTAGCTTCATAAGACTTTTATATCGAATGGTGTTGAGAATAGACGGATAAGGTTTGTTACCGGTGAAATTTGCATGGAACCTAGCAAAAAACCGTTAAACGTGCTTGTAAAGCAGATGAACGCCTATTTAGCTATTGTCTTGAAGAATGGTGTTGAATATAAGGGAACCATGGTTAAATGCGATGGGCATATGAATATTCTATTAGAAGGTGCAACCGAATGCGTAAATGGACAGCCAACAGCTAACTACGGAAACATACTAGTCAGGGGAAACAACATCCTCTACATAATGCTTGATGCGACCAAAAAAACGCAGTAAAGAACAGGCGTGCTCCCTTGAGAGGAAATCTATATTTATGCTCTAGAATGCTAATTTGAAACTCTTATATACAGCAATAGGTAATGTAGAGTTTGAGCGTTATGGCGGACATCTGCCCAATATGCGGACTCCCAACAGACATATGCGTGTGCGGAGAAATAGGAAAAGAACAACAGCAAATCCGTGTTAGAATGGAAACAAGAAAATTCGGAAGGCCAATGACCATTATAGAGGGAATAAACGATAAAGAAACAGACCTTGGAAGACTTGCCCAAAAACTGAAAGCGTTCTGCGCATGTGGCGGAACAGCGAAAAACGGGCAAATAATGCTTCAAGGAGATCAAAGAGAAAAAGCCAAAAACTTCTTAATAAAAATGGGGTACCCCGAGCAAAACATTGAAGTTCAATGACAGCGTCTGACTTAAGCAGGAGTTAAAAATGAAAATGTTTCAGCGTCTCCGCGAAGTATTCAAGAGTATGAAACATGGAAAACCAACAAAGAAATACTGCCCACGTTGTGGAAGCCCGAAACTCAAACTTTCAAGCAGTCTAGACTTCTGGCTGACTCCAGCAAAATACGTTTGCCAGGAATGCGGATACAAAGGACCATTAACAATGGAACTGGAAGAAGAGAGTACTTAATTTTATTCTAATCCGGAAGTTCTATACCCAGTTGTCGCTTTAGGGTTTTATACCTATTTCGAACAGTGACTTCTGTAACTCCTGCAGCCTCAGCGATTTCCTTTTGAGTTTTCTTCTCATTGTTCTTTAGACAAGCGATGTAAAGTGCGGCTGCAGCTAACCCCATGGGATCTTTACCGGCAGCAGCCCTTTTTCGTCTGGCTTCCCGAAGAATTCCAATAGCAAGTCCTTGAGTTTTACCTGAGATTCCGGTTCTTTCCGCAATCTTGGAAACATAAGTCAGCGGATCCGCGATGGGCATTTGTATATTCAGTTCTCGCAGAAGCAATCGATAGCATCGAGCAACATCCTTTTTATCAACAAGGCTTGCCTCAGAAATTTCTCTAAGCGTTCGTGGGGTTCCACTTGTACGGCAGGCTGCATACAAAGCAGCGGCAGCAATGGCGGCTATGGATCTTCCGCGAACCAATCCTTTGTCTAAGGCTTTACGGTATACGACTGCAGCTTTTTCCTTAACCGAGGATGGGACATAAACCTTGTCTGAAAGTCTGTCAAGTTCAGCCATGGCCTGAGCGAGGTTTCTGTCGATTGAAGAGTGGACGCGAGAGCGAATCTGCCATTTTCTTAAACGCCACATTTGAAGTCTGGTGGAAAGGGGTAATTTACGGCCGAAAGCGTCCCTGTCGATTCGACTTATGGCTGTAGACAATCCTTTGTCGTGGACTGAGTAGGATGTTGGGATGCCTACTCGGCTTCGTGATTCCTTTTCCTCTTGTGTGAAAGCTCGCCACTCTGGTCCTTTGTCCATCATCTGCTCTGAAAGTACAAGTCCGCAATCTCCACAGACGGTTTCTCCGCTGTCGTAATCATGAATAAGGTTTTGACTGCCACATTCGGGACAGCGATCGGCAAAACGTTGCCGAGCTTCTTGTTTTTTCTTGACCACCTTTTACCATCTCTTTCGCTAGTGAGCGAAAACCGTCACAGCCCTTTTTCCTCATCAAAACCTTTTCGGAAACAGGCGACTGCCCATCTGGCCCCGCGCCATCTTGATTGACATGTTCCTATATATAAAGTTTACGATTTAAACAGACGAATCGGACTCCAAAATTTCTAATACATACAAATTATATGGATAACCAAAAATATATCTAAGCGATTGAAATGCGGCTTCCAGAGAAGATCCGGTGGACTTTAAACAAGATAGTTAAGCAAATGTGGACAGCCGAGAACGTTTACGGTATAGGCTTATTCGGCAGCTGGAGTCGAGGCGACGCTGCAGCAACCAGCGATGTTGACTTGTTAATACTGGACGCAGAGGATTTAAACTATGAATATACAGAAAGAAGGGAAATCGGCGGGTTATTAATCGACTTTAACTATATTCCCAAGAAATGGCTTGCAGGAGTGATGCCGACGGAGTTAGACCAGAAAATCAACGAACTACAAATTTTTTATGACAGAGATTGGACGTTTTCAAACACTAAGACATGGGTAACCAAGTTTTACCACACGCTTGAGAGGATAAGCATACGAACCGAAAACCACGTTGTAGAAGCAGACATTTTCCTAAGCAGGGCTACCTCCGCTTTTGCTAGAAAGGACTACCAAAGTGCCCACATGTATACAAGAATAGCCCTAGAAGAAATACTGAAAATCCTTCTAGAAATAACCAACCAACCCTTCTCAACCAGTCGCTTCATACAAGCTCTGAAAAAGGCCGCAGAAAAACTTGAAAAGCCACAGCTGTTCGAACAATACATGAACACCACAGAGCTGTCAAACGAAACCCAGAAAGAAGCAGAGGAAAAACTGAAACTTTTTAAAAACATATGGGACGAAGCCTTCCTCGAAACAAAAAAATCTCTCACAGAAAAACCTCAATTTCACCCTCAAACCCGGAAAAAACTCGAATACTATATGAACCCCCTATTCCTCCAAGGCATTATAATGCGAACAAAGACGATACTTCACCAATCAACCCCAGCTGAAGCCACACACTATATACAAAACACATTAATACAAATACTAGAAAACTACGCATGGTTAAAAACCCAAAACACCAAACTTGACCTCACAACCCTAATCCGCGCCCTCCAAAACCTACAACAACCCAAAATCCACCAAAAAACCCTCCAAACCCTGAACTTACAAAACAACAATCAAGAACGCACAGAAAAAATCATACAAACGATTAAGCACACAATAAAACAGATTCGCAACGAAAGAAAACAACTAATACAAACCCATGCAGCCCGGTGGTGTAGCGGACAAGCATAGCGGGCTTTGGACCCGCTGACGGGAGTTCGAATCTCCCCCGGGCTACCAAAAGAAATTCTTAAGATTTTGTTGGTATAGAAAAAGGAGAGGATTTTCGTTTTTTAAGACGTAGGATCATTAACGTTGTTGTTAAGATTAATGAGAAGATTATCATGGTTGTTGAAAATTCTGGAATAACCGATGTCCCAGTAATCGTAACTTGGAGCGTGCTTGTGTGCGTATAGGTAAAGTATAGGAAGCTATGCGTATCATTTGATATTAAAATGAAATTTATTGGGGGTTGGTTATCTATGGTGATTGTCCATGGGCTGTCGCTTAAAAGGCTTTTTGGAATTGTAACATTGCAGTAACCAGTTGTGCCAGGTGGGCCTGTTACGTTGAAACTTATTTGCATTTGAGGTTGGTTAAATTTGAATGTTGAAATGGTGGAATTGCTAGATAGTGACACATAATATGTAAATCCTTCCCACATAACCGGAACGGGATAAGAATAGTCCCAAACAACAGGAAAGATTAAAGGATACCTATCTTGATTATTAACATCAATTACATACCCCGTGTCTCCAATACCATCTCCATCAAGGTCTACTCCATCGTAATCGTTCCAGTAGTTGCCGCCTGAGGGGTATCCATCATCCCAAGCACTTATCGAAGAGCCATACTGGTTATAACATTGTTGTGCATTGTCTATGAAGTTGTTATGCCAAAATTTGTTGTTATGATTTTCATATCAAGTGATATAGACACCGATGGTGTTGTTTGTTATGTAATTTCCGGTTATACTGATGCTTGAAGATGTATAAACGTAGATACCCCAATAGAACATAGTAATTCTGACATTTTTGATCGTTACATTGGTTCGTGAATTTAAGTAGATCCCTGCCCAACCCATTGCGCCCGAACCTTGAATAGTGTAACCTGCTCCATCAATTATTATGTTGTCTCTCTACAATTATTCCATCAACATAACTTACAATGTTATTCATCAACGTATATGTTATCTCATCAGATGTTTCTATTGAGCTCCCGGCGGCTCAACACTTCCGTCAGCTCTAATATAAATGGTTCCAGTTCACCCTCTTGCCGGTTTAATTTTGTATCCAAAACTTAGCATATAAAGCAGAAAAATAACTATTTTTATTCCTGATAGAAGCTTCCTCTTCAAATTACTCCCATTCTATTAATTGGCTTTAATTCGATTCTTAAAATTTATGGAGAATTGTGAGATAGAACATTTAACCGATATTTGAACTTCGCTGGCTACCAATAGAATCTCGTTGGAGCACGGTTTGTATTGCTGCTTAGCCTAAATTCGGTTAGGTTTTTATAAAACGATTCTAATTAAACAAGGGCAAAATCATGGTTTGATGTAGAATGAATTCATCAACATGGCATGCGATGGACCCAGAGAAAGTTCTACATGCTTTACAATCTAACCTAAACGGCTTAAGCGATGAAGAAGCTAAGCTTAGATTGCATAAGTTCGGCTACAACAAGCTAAAAAGACGAAAGAAGGTATCACCCCTACAGATTTTCTTGGCTCAATTTAAAAATACCTTTGTGATTATGCTGTTAATTGCTATTGTAATTTCTGTTATGATTGGCTGGTTTGAAACTAAAGCTGCTGCTGAACCACATGTGGTACTTGAAACCTATGTAGACGCCATAGCAATTGGAGCTATTGTTGTTCTTAATGCGATTGTGGGCTTTATCCAAGAATTTCGGTCAGAAAAAGCTATGGAAGCCATGGAAAAATTAACCGCTCCAAAAGCAAGAGTGCTGCGCGGTGGAAGAGACATCCTTATTCCAGCGACAGAAGTTGTTCCTGGAGATATTCTTCTTCTTGAAACCGGAGTTCGTATCGCTGCAGACGGGCGGTTATTGGAGGCTATGGATTTAAGCATTGATGAGGCAATCTTGACAGGTGAATCTAGTCCTGTCAGGAAGACTGTAAGTGTTTTCCCAGCTGAAACTCCTACGGCAGATAGAAAGAACATGGTTTTCATGGGCACCCATGTTACTTACGGTAGAGGAAAAGCCGTTGTAACCTCTACAGGTATGAATACTCAGTTCGGAAAAATCGCTGAAATGGTACAGATAGTTGAGAAGGAAGAGATACCGCTTAAACTTAAAATTGACCGATTCTCTAAAAAATTAGGAATTGTAATCATTATCGTTTCTATTGCCATTATCCTTTTAGATTTGATTAGAATCAGAAGAATTGACATTGAAATATTCATGACTGCTGTGGCTTTAGCCGTTTCCGCGGTCCCCGAAGGCTTGCCAGCCATAGTGACTGTGACCCTTGCTCTCGGTGCACGGGAACTAGCAAAACGAAATGCAGTTATTAGAAGACTTGCCTCAGTAGAAACCTTAGGTTCAACTACTATTATTTGCTCCGATAAGACAGGCACCTTAACCAAAGGTGAAATGACGGTGCGCAAGATTTTCGTTAACAACCAAACAATCGAGGTCACGGGCACTGGCTATGAACCCAAGGGCGATTTCTATCTGAACGGAAGGAACATTAACCCTATGGATGATCCGCATCTTGGGCTGCTCTTAAAGATAGGCGTTCTATGCAACAACGCAAACTATAACGGAACAAGAGTTATCGGTGACCCCACCGAAGGAGCATTAATTGTTGCCGCAGCCAAAGGTGGAATACACAAAAATGAAGTAGAGACTCGATATCCACGCAGAGGCGAGATACCCTTCAGCTCCGAAAGGAAACGAATGACAACCATACATGATATGCCAGATGGACATCGAGTTGCGTATATGAAAGGTTCCCCAGAAACTGTACTGCAATTATGTGACCGCGTCTACCATAATGGTAAAGAAATAAAACTTAGCAAAGCAATGAGAGATAAGATACTAAGAAAAAACGAGGAAATGGCAAGTCAAGCCTTACGAGTTTTAGGAATGGCATATAAACCCATATCTGAACAACTCACAGAGTACAACAAGGAACGCGTTGAAAACAATCTTGTTTTCGTAGGCCTCGTAGGTATGATCGATCCACCACGCGAAGAAGTTAAAGAGGCAGTCGCTCTCTGTGAGCAGGCTGGAATAAAAACAGTGATGATTACTGGAGACCATAAATTAACTGCGATGGCGATCGCAAAAGAACTTGGCATAATGAAAAGTGGACTCGCCTTTACAGGTAGAGAATTGGACAATATAAACGACGAAGAATTTGAAAAAATAGTGGAAAATGTCTCAGTCTATGCTAGAGTTTCTCCTGAACATAAACTTCGAATAGTCAGGGCACTCAAGAAGAAAGGCCACGTGGTCGCCATGACTGGCGATGGAGTAAATGACGCGCCAGCACTTAAACAAGCAGACATTGGAGTTGCAATGGGCATTACTGGAACTGATGTCACCAAAGAAGCATCCGACATGATTCTTGCCGACGATAACTTCGCAACAATCGTTAAAGCTGTAGAAGGAGGGCGAGTCATTTACGACAATATTCGGAAGTTTATCCGATTCCTACTCGCCCTTAACTTTACCGAACTGGCTCTTGTAGGATCTTTCGCCGTAATTGGCCTACCTCTTCCACTTCTTCCAGCCATGATCTTATGGCTAAACCTAGTTACGGATGGCCCTCCAGCGGTGGCCTTAAGCATGGAATCCCCAGCTGAGGATGTAATGCGGCGACCACCACGTAGCCCAAAGGAGGGCATACTGCACGGGATGATATTTTTTATCCTTGCCTCTTCACTTATACAACTAGTCGCGGAAATTGGAGCCTTTTGGTGGGGATTTAGTGTTATAGGTTCAGTGGAGAAGGCGAGAACCATGGTCTTCCTAGTCGCATGCTTCTACGAATTGATCGTTGTATGGAACTGCCGATCAGAAAGCCGTAACGCCTTCAAGGTAGGATTCCTAACTAACAAAATGTTAATCATAGCTGTAATCATCTCTGTCTTCTCCACCTTAGCAGTGATTTACGTTCCAACATTACGGTTTATGTTTCAAACAGTTACATTAGATCCACTTGACTGGGCCGTCGTAGCCTTCTTTGCTTCTTGGGGATTTCTAGTAGTTCCAGAGATTTTTATTAAGAAAAAAGCTTAATAGTAAAGCGAAATGTGCAACTTTAACTATTCAACCTAAACTTCTATTCGCTAATTTAGTAGCAGTCTACAGGAGTTAAAAATTGAGGATAGTAAGCTCTCAAATATTTTCTTAGCTCATAACAGAGATGGCATTCATCAACAAACTTACGTTGCTTAAAACCCTTTTCTTCCGCAATTTCTAAAAGTCCCACTGGTCCTTTCTCTGCTATAATTGAGAGAATGGGATGCGCGTGACAATTGTAGTTCTGAAGCAGCTGTGTTAAGGGCTGTCGCTTGGTGTTGCCAATACAAATTCCGGGACAAAGTGTTACGTTTCCTTCAAAATCAATTTCTATCGTTTCTGGATTTTTTAGTGTTCCATCTATCCAAAACCGTAGGGGACATTTTCCTGAAGGCAAATCCTCTCTTAATTTCACATGTCTGGTTAATTCTGCACCTCTCCCTTCAAAACTAACTCGATATCTATGAACTTCAACCTCATCTAATCCTCTTAAACTTTCTAAAGCCTCCCTTGTCAGAGTGTCATAAAAGTTATCCGAATCTATGCCTGCTAAAAAATAGCTATCAACACATACTCTATCAAACCCGATGTTTGCAGCAGTTTCTATACCCGTTTTTACAATTTCCAGAGGAATGTACTCTTGATGAAAACTATCAAGACTAAATGTGATACAGGTTAACCCAACTCTCTTCAATTCAACAAGCTTCTTTTTCGCAATTTCTTTGGTTTTTGCCCAATACCCATTTGTTATAACCCCTCTTCTGGGCACTACAACTTCTCCCGCTTTTTCAATAATTTCCTTTAAATGCTCAAAATAGAGAAAAGGTTCTCCTCCATGCACTGTGATGGACTGTAATGGTTGAGTATCCGTCAACTCTTCTAAGTAACTTTTCGCATCCTTTAATTTCATATAACCCCTTCTTTCCGGTCCAGCCTTGTAGCTGCAATGTTTACATTTTGCGGGACACCTAAATGTCAAAAGGAAGTCAACATTTCTGATTTGCATCTGATATTTTTCCTCTCAATAGGTTCCAAATTTTCGAAGATTTAAATTGTTGCTTATATATAGGCATGTGCTTTTAATTATGCGATCTAATCATCGAATTTGTTGAGGCTCCGGTGAACTCTATGAGTGATGTTGTTATTCGGTTAATTAGCGAGCATGATATCGAGTTTGTTTACACCTTGTGTAAGAATGAACATTGGAATTACAGCCGAAAAATGATTAAAAGGTTAATTGGTTACGAGCCAAATGGATGCTTTATTGCTGAGGTTGATGGAACGCCTGTAGGACATGTTTTCTCTATTAACTATGGAAAAATAGGCTGGATTGGTCTGTTGATTGTCGAAAGAAAATATAGACGTCAAGGTGTTGGAACAAGATTGATGAAACACGTTATGGGCTATTTACTTAATTTAGGCGTTGAAACGATAAGGCTAGAGGCAGTTCCAAAAATTATGAGTTTATACCAGAAACTTGGATTCACTGAAGAGTTTGATTCCCTTAGATTTGAGGGGATTAATGAAAAAGCTGAACAATCAACCAACTCATACATTAGCCTGATTAGTGAAAATGAAATAGCGGAAATCGCAAAGTTTGATGAGATGTATTTTGGGGCAAACAGAGAACGTGTTTTACGTAAACTGTATGCAGATAACCCTGAAACTTGTTTCGCCGCACGTGAGAACTCTAAAATCGTAGGTTACATTTTTTGCTGTAGAATGGAAATTGGATATAGGATTGGGCCATGGGTTTGCATCCCTAACTACGTAGAAATTGCTAAGCAACTCATCTTAAAATGTATGGAAATCATTGAGGCTAATGCGAAATTGTATGTTGGAGTTCTTGGTGTAAATGAAGCAGCGGTTAGATTGCTTCAAGATTTGAAATTTAGGCTATGTCCCAAAAGTATTCGTATGTATTTTGGCAGGAAATTTGAAAGCGATCGGATACAGGGTATATTTTCAATTAGCGGTCCGGAAAAGGGATGAAAACCAAGCTAAAACTTTGTTTCATGTTCTATGGTCCTCTGGTTTTAGAATTTAAATTCGCAGTAGGTATCTCCCTTTCCAGCGCATTTC
>DAZI01000079.1 GCA_002507245.1 Candidatus Bathyarchaeota archaeon UBA233 | reverse complement strand
AAGCTGCACATATAACAAACTTGCTGCCTGGCGTAACAGAAATCCTCAAAACTCTCCGCAACATGAAGCTTAAAATGGGAATTTCAACCATAAACAGCCGAAAATGTACAAGTTACGTTCTAGAGAGATTTGGAATATCCCCCTTCTTTGACGCAGTAGTTACTCGTGATGATGTTCCTGAAGTTAAACCAAATCCAGTCCATGTGGAAATCGCTCTAAAAACCTTGAACGTTAAAGCCTCCGAAGCCTTAATGGTAGGCGACTGGATTGGAGACATAAAAGCAGCCGGGGAATTAGGCTTAATCACCGTAGGATTTCCAACAGGATTTGCAACGGCAAAACAGTTAATAGATGCTGGAGCAAACTACATAATAACCTCACTAATTGACCTACCAACTCTAATCCAGCAAATCAACAAAAACGACGTTAAATAGGTTTAAAGTAGTATCTGGGCCATATAGGCCATTTAGAAGGCAAACTGGCATCGAATTCTATTTCGAGTTCCATTCCAATGTGAAGGTCTTCGAACGCCACGTTTTTTATTATCCCTGGGAGTTTCAAACCATCTTGGAGTTTGACTATGCCTACTGCGTAAGGCGCTAGAGACTGAAACTGTGTTGGCGCTACATGTATAACCGTATAGGTTTCTAGTTTTCCTCTTGGCGCAAGTTGTTTCCATTCAAGCTTGTCAGATAGGCATTCATCACATATGGGTTTAGGCGGTAGCATGACCTTGCCACATTCAGTACAACGTACTGACATGAGTTTTCCTTTTTCTATAAACTTGTAAAACTGTTCTATGGTGAAAGATGTTGTTTCCGCCATATTTTATCCTCTCCTGTAAATGTGTACGGTTGCTGTGGCTCCTGAACCGCCTACATTGTGTGACAATCCTATTGTTGCATTTTCCACTTGTCTTTTCTCTGCTTGATCAGTTAGTTGTAAATATATCTCATAAGCTTGAGCTGTTCCTGTTGCTCCCACTGGATGTCCTTTTGCCTTTAGTCCGCCACTTGTGTTCACTGGTAATTTTCCATCTAAGCGTGTTTCACCGTTTTCCACTAGTCGTCCACCCATTCCCTCTTCACAGAATCCTAAATCCTCGTAGGCGATTATTTCGGCAATTGTGAAACAATCATGAACTTCAGCCACATTTATCTCCTGGGGTGAAACCCCAGCCATTTCATAGGCTTGTTTAGCTGCAAGTTTGGCAGCTCTAAGCGAAGTATAACTTTCACGTTCATAAATTCCAATAGTGTCGCAAGCATGTCCCGAACCAATTATGTGCACTGGTATGTCTGTGTATTTTTTGGCTAATTCCGGCTTAGTTATTATTAGACAACTTGCCCCATCCGTTATTAAAGAACAGTCATAAAGCTTTAGGGGCCATGCTATAATACGTGATTTCAGAGCGTCTTCTAGAGTGATAATTTTCTGCATGTGAGCTTTAGGGTTTAAACTTCCATTGTAATGATTTTTCACCGAAACGTGGGCTAACTGTTCTTCTGTTGTGCCATATCTATGCATGTGAGCGGTTGCCATTAAAGCGTATAATCCGGGAAAAGTGATTCCATGCCATTGTTCAAAGGGGAAGTCCGAAGCCATAGCCAAGAACTCTGTTACTTCCGGAGTTGTTCTATGCGTCATTTTCTCCAATCCGCCAACCATAACAACATCGTATATTCCCGATAGTATGGCTAGGATAGCGGCTCTGAGGGCTACACCTGATGAAGCACAAGCAGCTTCAGTTCGCATGGCAGCCACTGGCGTTAATCCAGCCCAGTCCGCTGCGGTAGCGCCCGTGTGCCCCTGATGTTCGTAGGATTCCCCCATATGCCCCACAAATAAGGCTTGAATTTCCTTTTTAGGGTCAAGGTTTGGGCATCTTTCATAGGCTTCTTTTGCTGCTTGAGCGAAAAGTTCCCTACCATATAATCCTTTCATCTTCCCAAATTTTGAGAGTCCAGCCGAAACAATCGATGCCAGGGGTTTTCCCTTCAATCTTGAAATTTTCCTCCATGAAATCATGAGATAGAAGGTTATTAATTGCGGAAACTCATATTTAAATTGAAATGGAGAAACTTCAAATCTTTCTTCAAAAGTTTTAATAACATTAGGATGGGTAAACCTAGTTCTATGCATTGAGGTGGAAAAAAGTGAGTGAAGTTGCAATCGTTGGCGTTGGATGTGTTGGATTTAAATCGATTATGCCAGAGCTCTCCTATAAGGAACTAATGTTCGAAGCAGCTGTCAAAGCCTACGAGGATGCTGGCGGAATAAACCCTAGAAAAGACGTAGATGCTTTCGTGACTTGCGCTGAAGACTACTGGGAAGGCTTCAGCATTTTCGATGAGTTTGTTCCAGATCAGCTAGGTGCGGTTCTTAGGCACTTATTTACGGTTAGTGGTGATGGACTCTTAGGACTAGCCAACGCTTATATGCTAATAAAAACCGGACACTTTGACATCGTTGTGTTAGAAGCACATAGCAAAGCTTCGGATATATTAACTTTCTACGACATAGTTGCCTTCGCTATGGATCCAGTAATGGTTCGCCCCTTAGGTGGAAATCCCTACTACATTGCCGGGATGGAAATGAATCGATACCTGTGCGAAACTGGAACAACCATTGAACAATGTGCTCAAGTAGTTGTAAAAAATAAGAGGAACGCCTTGGCTAACCCTTACGCGGCTTATGGAGCAAACATTACCCTTGACCAAGTCCTGTGGTCTGAACCTTGTTTCTACCCGTTAAAAAAACTTGAAATTAGCCCATTGTCCGACGGATGCGTCGTAATGGTGTTAGCTTCAGAAAAAGTAGCGAAAAAACTTACTGACACACCCATATGGGTGGAAGGAGTTGGCTGGGCAACGGAAACACCAAATCTGGAAACAAGAGACTGGGGACGGGCCGTATACACTGAGCTAGCAGCGGAAATGGCGTATAAAACCGCTGGAATAACCTGTCCTTCACGAGAAATAGACTTCGTAGAATTAAGCGACTTATTCGCTTACAAAGAACTCCAACATCTGGAGGCACTAAAGCTTTGCAAGTACGGTGAAGCTGGGATGCTCCTTGAAGATGGGATAATAACTAAAGATGGAGACTTACCTGTGAATGTTTCAGGTGGATGCCTCGGGATGGGCTATGCCCTAGAGGCCTCGGGAATGCAACGGCTGTTAGAGGTGGTTCTTCAACTACGGGGTAAAGCTGAAGGAAGACAGATTCCAGACGCTGAAGTAGGCTTAGCCCATACTTGGCGAGGAATTCCAACAGCCACAGGCGCCGTAGCCATATTAAGCAACATAAAGGAGTGAAAAAGGGAGGAAGAGTAATGTTTGGAAAGAAAAGAGTCGCTATAGTAGGCGCAGGGTTAACCCTATTCCGAAGAAATCTAAAAGAAACCGGTAAAGAACTTGCATACGAAGCCGCGAAAATGGCTTTAGATGCATCAGGACTAGAACTACGAGACATTCAAACCGTTGTCATGGGAACAGCTCCGGATGCCTTCGATGGGGTTCACATGAAAGGTGAATACTTAGCCGATGGGGCTGGAGCCCGCGGTAAACCCTACGTACGGGTTTTCGTCGGCGGAGGAACAGGGGTGTTCACCCCCCTAGCTGGATGGTGGCACGTAGCTTCCGGCCAATTCGACACTTGTCTAGTAGTATGCGAAGAGAAAATGTCATCATGCTTCCCTCATCCAGCCTATGCTTTCACAACAATATTCGACAACATACTTGCCCGCCCGCTAGGTACAACTCTCATATGGATATTTGCTCTTGAAATGCATCGATACATGCATAAACACAATCTTAAGAAAGAGCAAATAGCCCGTGTAGCCGTTAAAAACAAAAAGAATGCGCTTGACCATCCATGTGCTCAATTAGGCGCCAATATAACAGTTGAAGACGTTTTGAACTCCGAAGTTCTATGTTGGCCAGTTCAACGTCTAGACATCAGCCCAACAAGTGACGGTGCAGCTGCACTTGTCTTAGCTTCGGAAGATGTTGCCAAAAAGATTACGGATAATCCTGTCTGGATTGACGGCGTAGGCTGGTGCATTGATTCAACCTTATGGACGAATCGGGACCTTTACTATCCAGACTACGTGGAATATGCAGCCCGCATGGCATATAGGATGGCCGGAATAAAGAACCCGCCTAAAGAAATCGACTTGGCTGAACCTTATGATCCCTTCGATTATAAAGAGCTACATCATATGGAAGGACTGTTACTGTGCCGAAAAGGTGAAGCACCAAAACTAACCGAGGAAGGCGTAACGCAAAGAGACGGTGACTTACCTATATGTCCGTCTGGCGGCCTTTTAGGCGTAGGCAATCCCATAGCAGCAGCAGGATTAATGAAAGTTTGTGAAGTATTCTGGCAACTACGCGGTGAAGCTGGAAAACGGCAAGTACCCGGAGACCCAAGAACTGGCCTAGCTCAAGCATGGGGCGATCTAATGCAGTATGGCTCCGTAATAATCCTAAGAAGATGAAAAAGAGGTGGAAAACATGAGTGAAAAAATAAAATCGTATCCTGGCTTCCGCATACGCACGGCTGATTTCCGAGAAGGAAAAGTGCCCTATGTCGCTTACCGACCCAAAGTCCGCTATGCATGGAGCGCTGGAATAGCCATGAGTCGATTCTTGGAAGAGCTCAAAAACGGAAGAATAATTGCCACATATTGCAACAGCTGCGGACGAATTATGGTTCCTCCACGGGTTTTCTGCGAAGAGTGCTTCAAACCCGCAGACGGATGGAAACATGTTAAGGACACAGGAACCATTAACACCTATTCGGTTTCCTTCATAGCTGGAGACGCCAGTCGAATTAAAGAACCCATAATTGTGGCAGTTATAGATATAGACGGTGCATCACCAGGAATGGGGATCCTCCACAAGATCGGCGAGATAGACTGGAAAGAAGTAAAATTCGGCATGAAGGTTAAGGCTGTATGGAAGCCGCCCGAAGAACGGGTGGGCTCTATAACTGACATCAAATACTTCAAACCTGTGAAGGAGGAGACCTTGTAAATGAGCCTAGAAAAAATTACTGATCCAAGAAACATGAAACACTGGCTAGGTCACATGGAAACTGATTACCGTTACACCTTAGGCATAGCAGGTGAACGATTTCTGAATGAAATAAAAGAAAACGCTCGGATAATGGGCTCAAAATGCAAAAAATGCGGAGTTATTTATGTTCCACCGAGGATGTACTGCGAAGAATGCTTCGAAAAACTTGAAGAGTGGGTAGATCTAGGCATAAATGGTGAAGTATACACGTACACGGTCGCCTATTTAGACAGGGAAGGTAAACGCTTAGCAGAACCAGTGATATATGCTTTAATAACATTCGGCGATGCTTTCGGCGGGCTAGTTCATAAACTTGGCGAAGTTAAACCAGAAGAAGTATGGATAGGAATGCCTGTTGAAGCAGTGTTCAAACCACCCTATGAAAGAAAGGGCTCTATAACTGACATCAAGTACTTTAAGCCAATCCAATAACCCTTTTTCTCTTATTTATTTTCAAGAAACATATGCGTATGTTTGCGTGAAAACTTTGTATGAGTTTAGTATATTTGCTGCATTTGTAATGAGCACATGTCTAACAGTGTTCTCCATAATCAACATGTATAACATCTTGAAGTTTCATCGGAAAGACATTGTTTCCTACGCAGAAGTAAAACGTCCAAGCAGTATTGTAGTTGTGCTTGCCGGTCTTGGCACCATCCTCTTTTTCATAGAGTTTCTCTTTTACATAGCCCTTGTTTTCGCTGGAAAATTAGAAATTTTTAACAGCTATATCCCAACATTAAACTTTCCCGGTATGATCTATGTTAAAAGCTTAGGATTGGCATTTACCGTTTTCGGCTATTTCCTTTTTATCTGGAGCGTTGTGGCACGCGGCCAATACGCCACTTCTTGGGGTATGTCAAAAAACCATGTACTAGTGACCTGGGGTCCTTATCGATATGTTAGACACCCCTCTTATACGGCTTACTTCTTAATGTTCCTAGGCTTTTCTTTGACATGGCTTAATCTGGTAGCCTTTCTGCCTTTATTGGCAATTCCAGGCTATGTAAAGATAACAGTAGTGGAAGAGGAGCTACTAATAAGACGTTTTGGCGAAGAATACAGACGATATCAACGCCGAACTGGAAAGTTTTTCCCCAAAATATGAAGCACAAATCCGTAAACGTATTAAATATTTATGCATTAACTATGCTCCAGCTTTAAAGGAGGATGAAGAATTTGGTGGAAGTCGTTGAAAAAGGCTTGAAAAAGTTCGGAGTAACCGTTTCAAAACCAGCTTTAGGTCTGATATGCATAGTTTTTGGAATCCTTGTTTTGCTAATTCCGGAGCTTCTACAGCTCATCGTTGGATTATTCCTAATAATCGAAGGCATATTAGTGCTAACCGATTACCTCGAGATTCGAAGCCAACAACCGAGTTCTCAGCCTTAACTGTCACTCAAAACCTTCAAGGAAAGCCTTAACATTTTTCCCCAACACTGCTTGATTATACCCACCTTCTAGAACAGCATAACGTCTGCCACCGCAAACTTCTTCAGAAAACTCCTTTAAGATCCTGCCAATTTTCATGTAATCTTCGGTTTTTAGCACTCCTCCCCAATCCTGCACGTGCTTATCAAAGCCAGCTGAAACAGCTACAATATCAAACTCTTTATGCGTTAAAAGAAATTTTTGGAGATTTTCAAGGAATTCTAAGCTTGTAGCGCCTTCTGTATGGAAATAAGTGACCTCTGGAACGTTTGCAAATGTGTTAGCAGTTCCATCTCCAAAATGTAAGTCGAAATCAACAATTAATGCTTTGTTTATACGTTTTTCCATTCTTAATTTCTCTATGGATATGGCTATGTTATTAAAATAACAGAATCCCCAACTGCTATCTGGGCTTGCATGATGCCCAGGCGGTCTAATCAAACCGAAGGCTGGTTCGCCCTTTAATGAAGTTTCAGCTGTTTTTATTGCTCCGCCAACCGCCAAAGAAGCAATTTCATAAACTTGGGGTAAACGTTTAACGCGTTCAACATGTGACTGCCAATGCACTAAACGAATATCTTCCTCTACAGCTGGTCTTGGCTCTATAAACTCAAACCTTCCTTGTAATTCCATGTATATACATTCAATTCTTCCCAAGGCAGCTGCAGGGTCATAAGCATAAACTTCCCGATATTTAGGCGAATAAACGATTTTCATCTCATTGTTTATCTCCTGGAAATTGCTATTGGGGAAGCATATATGCGAAGGTAATTGAAATTGTTTCGTGAAAAGGGTATAACATTTTCCCAAAATTAATTATTATCACCTTAACCTTAGTCGGAATTTAACAAATAGAAAAAGGTAGGATTAATGGCGAAAATTGAACCTCGAAATCTCCTAGTGATAGGTGTAGACACGGTTTCAGTTGCAAACTCTGCGAAAAAAGCAGGCTATGAAATTTACGCTGTAGACTATTTCGGCGACTTGGATCTTCAACGAGTATGCTCAAAATATAAATCAATAATTCAACAGAAAAACGGAGAAAGTTGTGGAAAGATTGAAGAAAAATTTAATCCATATACCTTCCTGAAAATGACGAAATCCTTGCTGAAAGAGATTGAAATAGACGCTGTTTTGCTTTCCTCTGGATTAGACGATCACTTTGACGTGTTGGCTGAACTTAACGATTTAGTTCCAATTTTGGGAAGTTCTCCAGATGTTATCAAAAGGGTTCGTGAAAAACGAATGTTCTTCGAAGAGCTTAGACGCATGAGAATTCCACATCCAGAAACAGTATTCGTCAGAGATTTTAAAGATGCGAAAATTGCGGCTGCCGAAATTGGATATCCTGTGGTGATAAAGCCTTCAAAGGGCTTTGGAGGTGTCAACATTAGAATAGCGCGAAATCCAAACGCGTTAGAACAAATATTCAACGGTCTCTCTTTAAGCCGAAACGAAGTTTTAATTCAAAAATTTATTAATGGAACTCCTGCGAGTGTTTCTCTAATTGCTTCTGAAAGCGCTGTTAGGATTTTGACGATGAACGAGCAGCTGCTAGGTTTACCTTACGTATTTCAACGTGAACCCTTTGGTTATTGCGGAAACATTGTTCCTCTACGTTTAACTAATACTCTCTTAGAAAAATGTAAACGTATTACTGAAATGGTTGGTTTACGTTTTGGCCTTAAAGGCTCTAATGGCATTGATTTCGTAATCTCTAAGGAAAACATTCCGTATGTGATGGAGGTAAATCCCCGATTTCAAGGATCTTTGGAATGTGTTGAACGTGTCCTTAGAACTAACCTGGTTAAAATGCATGTTGATGCTTGCCTTAACAATGTTCTTCCAAGAATAAGAAATTCACCGTCTCTTTTCTGTACGCGACTGATTCTGTACGCTCCTAAACGTGTCATTGCGCCAGACCTAACTTCTTTTGCAGAGGTCAGAGATATTCCTCTTCCAGGCATTATAATTGAAGAAGGCGAACCCTTGTGCTCCATTGTCACTAGTGGAGAAACATATATTTCTTCGTTAAATAAAGCCAAAAAACTTGCTAAAGAGATTTATAAAATGTTTTATCCAGCTTAGTTCTAAGAGAGAAGCTTAAGCCGCATTTTACGCACAGTCTTGACTAAAGGAGGTATTACTATCATATTCACTAGAATAGACAATGCTGCCTTTGTGGAGGTTTCCACGGCGCCTACCGCCCATATGACTTGAAGCGTACCTGTATCGAGCGCGAAAAAAATCCGGTAGGTTTGACAGGGTATGAACAGAAATATTCGAAATAGCACATCGGCTTCTAATCCAATAAAAGTACTTAACGCCGTTACGTATAAGAGATTAATATCGCTTAATCGGGTATCCCAGAGGCCTTTTTGTTTTCTAATAACAATTATCAAAAAGAGCAAACAAGCGAAGGCAAGATAAACGTCCCACATGCCCCAAAAAGGAAGCTCCCACGAAACCGGCGTGATAAAAAAGACGCCTAACAAGGCTGAATAATAAACCAACGCTATTTTCCACTTTCCCCTAAAAATTAGTCCTGAAATCATCGCACCAATAGGCGCTCCAAATGTAAAAAGGAACTCCGTGTAGCTGTAGCCTCGAAGATAAATGGAATGACCAACCATCACTCCGATCAAGCTGGAAAGGAAACCCGCATACGGCCCTAGGATAATCCCATTGATAGGTTCAGCTATGAAAATCCAACTATACCATACTCCTGAAAAGGGCAACGGTGGACCTGTAAATGAGTCACAGATTATACTAAAAGCTGCAAAAACAGCTACCAACGAAACAAAGGATGAGTTCTTCCATTTTTCCCTTTTCATTGTCTTTCGTTATATTCTGTTCTCTTTTAAAATATTCGGATAACACTTTTTGGCTGCCTAGAAATTTTAAGGTTAAAACATTGTTTCCACCGTACATATTACCGCCATTCTGAGGAGTCCGGCTGCGAGCATTTTTACGCCATAAAACCATACAGCTTCCTTTACGACTCTCCCGGGATATCTGCCCAGTAGGAAAAGGATGGCTAGAATTAGCGTTATTGAAGCCACAATAAGGGGTTGAAATAGGTATAATCATCTTAAGGTTAACGCGAAAGGCAGGAGCGAAATCGTAGCTGTTAACACAGGAAATAAATCATCGACTAAGGCCACAAGAACTGAAATGAACTGGGAAGCTTCAGTACTGTATCGGGTCAACATTTATTGTTAGTTTTCTTTTCCAATTCCTTTAGGTGGCGCTGTTTTTCAGCCATGTAGGCGTCTGAAAACCATGAAACACCCATGGCTATGCAGGCGCCTGGGGTTATTCCAAGCATGGTCATGGCTCCGTCAAACCCGTTCATAACGAAATATCGTCTTACGATGCCTGTAGGTGTGTAACTTGTAGATACTATTTTATACGTTTTAAAATGTCTGTTAAAGGTCTATTTAACTATTGAACCGCACCATCTAGTGCGTATCATATGCAAACCTTAGCTCAACTGGCCATTAACCACAACAGTTATTTATAAACTTTCAGAATCACTACTAAACTTCGAAATGGAGAAAACGAGTATGCGTCTAGAAAAGGTTTTGGAAAGACTTTCTAACGCCTGCGGGGTTACTGGGCGAGAAGGAGAGGTTAGCGAGTTAATGAAAGAAATGATGAAGCCCTATGTGGATGAGCTAAAAGAAGACAATCTTGGAAATGTCATTGGATTAAAATATGCTAAAAGAAAAAGAGGAAAAGGTAAGCCGTTGACAGTTATGCTTGCAGCACACATGGATGAAATAGGGTTGTTAGTGAAAACTATAACTAAGGAAGGCTTCCTGCAGTTCTTCAAAATAGGTGGAATAGACGATCGAATACTTCTTGCTCAAAGGGTAGTCGTACACACTCAGAAAAAGCCGTTACCGGGCATAATAGGTTCAAAGCCGCCTCATATACAGAAAGAGGAAGAACGTAAAAAAATCGTTGAAGCAAGCCAGCTCTTCATAGACATAGGCGCTAGGAGCAAGGAAGAAGCCTATAAAATGGGTGTCCAGATAGGTGATCCTGTGAGCTTTGACTCTAAATTCGCTAAAGTGGGGAAAGATCGTGTTATAGGCAAAGCTTTTGACGACCGTGTTGGGTGTGCCGTAATGGTGGAAACAATGAAACAACTCGGTGAAGTAAACTGTAACGTCTACGCTGTTGGAACTGTGCAGGAAGAAGTTGGGCTGCGAGGCGCAACGGTAGCTGCTTTTGGAATACACCCTGATGTAGCTTTAGCCTTTGACGTGACTGTATCTGGCGACATTCCGGGCGTAAAAGAGGTGGAGGCTCCGATAAAAATGGGAAAGGGGCCGTCCCTCACTATTGCAGACGCAGGTTTGATCGCGCATCCAAAGGTTTTGCGGTTACTCGTCGAGACTGCTGAAGAGAATAAAATTCCTTATCAGCTTGAAACGGGTCTTCCAGGCGCCACTGACGCTGCGCGTATAGCCTTGACACGCGAAGGGGTTCCCAGTGGAGTTATTTCCATACCTACACGATACATCCATAGTCCAACGGCTATGCTTAGCCTTTCTGATGTTAAGAACGCAGTAAAGCTCGCGGTAGAAGCTGTTCGAAAAATGCCTAAACATTTTTAAATTCTCTTTATTCTTTTGTTAACGGCTGCTCCCTTATGAATACTGGAAAAAGGTTTGAGTTTCTAGAACATACTGCTGACGTTTATATTGCTGCTTATGGTAGCTCTCTAGCTGAAGCTTTCGAGAACGCAGCCCTCGCAATGTTTGAGGTAATGACAGATACTACTACGATAAACCCGAAGATAGAAGAAGACGTAGCTGTGGAAGCGGAAGATGAACAAGCACTTCTTTATAACTGGATTGAAGATCTTTTGGTACGATTCGACGTTTCGGGCATGGTTTATTCTCGTTTCCAAGTTTACGAGTTAAAACGAGGCGCTAATGGTAAATTTCGGTTAAAGGCAAAGATTTGGGGTGAGCAATTAAACATGAAAAGACATCCGCAGAAAGTGGGGATTAAAGCAATAACTTATCATCGTATGGAAATAGTCAAGCATCCAAATAAGGTGATAGTGAAGTTCATATTGGATATATAGTTTCTAATGATCCCGCATCTTTTCAGTACTGTCTTTAAGTTGGCATTTAACAAAAGTCACTAATTCGTTAAATTCTTCATCGCCAGCTAAATTGGATGTTTTTAAGGATATTTTGTCCGCATCTAGATGTCCAACTCCAATTTCAGCAGCTCTTTTCAACTGTTCATGGGATTTTACCTTGATCTTGGCTATGCCTTCCGCCTTATAGAATTTAAGAATGGCCACAGCTATGGCATCTATGGCTACCCTGTCGCTCCCAGCGATTATTACTTTAGAGATTGTCTTCTTTCCGTGGGCTGGTCCTCCGGAAACAAAGCACTCTATCCCGTCTAAGATTATGAGATCTGTGGTGTAAGCAAGGTTTATTTCTGCTATGCGAGCTCCAGGCTTCTTGTGAAGAAGAACTCTGTCCGCTGGATTAATTAAGCCAACGCTGTTTTTGAGGCTTAGTGTGAATACTCCTCCGAATTGGTGAGTTTTTAAACATGGAAGTGAGATAACTCTAGAAGCATTGTAGACCATTTTTGTGATTCTGAATCCTTCGGGCCAAGAATCGGCTTTTTCAGGTTTAACCCATAACCACTCCTCATCCTCGAAAAAAGATACCTTAACCCCGAACTCCTTGACAACGTCGAGAATCCCATTTTTTTCTCATAGTTGCCTCTGTGGGCAACCATGCCGGTCCAGACATATCCCCCACAACTATTTGTTTCTTGTTTACTCCTGCTTCTATTAGGCGTTTCAATATGGATCTTAGAGTATCCGGATGGGTGCTTGCTGGGAATGGATCATAGCTATTGCAATTAGGCTTAACTAGAACATATCCTTCGCCTAAGTTTTCTATTGCCGGGGTTATTCCCCCGAGAATATGTAACGCTTCCTTTATCCCCCTTTCTCGGTTCCTAGTTCGAACCAATGCAACTAGACTTTTGTGGTTTTCCGTGTAAACGTGAGGTCTTAGCGGTTTACATGGAACATGTGGAGCGTTTGTTGCTTTCTCTGCAACTTTTTGGAAAATTATTTTGGAAGACTGCACAAAGTTCATGTTCTATTCACATCCATGTTAAAGGTCAAAGATCGAAGATAAGTGTTTGTTCTACTGGATGATGAAAGTTATTTCTTCAACCAATGTTTCAGGAACAATATTTCTTTTCCCTCTTCTATTGAAGAAGACAAATCCTAATCTCCTTAACGCTTGGAGGTCTTGGTAAACGTTTTTTACATCCCTTCTGATTTTTTGGGCTAAATCGTTTATTGATTCTATCCGTAGTTTCGCTAGCATTCGTAGAAGCTCCATCCTCTTGGGAGTTAACAAAGCCATTTCTTCTGGTCCAAACTCTATTATTTCTTCCACAGTATAGTCAAGTTCTCCGCTTTCCATATAGTATCGATAAGCATGAATAAGTTCGGCCCACTCAAAATACGCACTTACGTTTCTAGCGCTTAATTTCTTCGAAAGAAACAGTTCTTCGAACTCTTCAAAAGACATGTCGAAACGCTTCTTAAATTCTCGAATTTTTCTAGCTATTTCCTCTATCTTTAGGTTTCGAACAATTCTTACAAGCATAGTTTTTCAACGAAACTTTGTTTTATGTTTTCTAAAAGTTTTTGGTCTTTACACCATAATTCATGTTTGCCTCAAAGTAAAGGAGAAAACATCTTCCTTTTTATCATAATGAAAATCTTCACATGTTACTTTTTTCTCAAAGTATCGGGAAAAGACTCCTGCCCAAAAAGAGGCAACGGAGCGTTTGGCTGAACCTTTCTCGTTTTTGAAGGGAGGGTTTTTCACAGCGACCTCTACGTATGGGCGTTTTTTGCCGATAATGGTAAAATCGAGAGAGCCTAAACCTATGCAAGCACTTATTTTCACAATCTTCTTTAATGCTTTTAGTTCAACCGCTGTTTCTTTCTTTTCAATTATAGAATCAAAAAGCTGATAACCGTATCCATACCACATATGGTGAAGCACTACTTCGGCACCACTTCCAAGCATGTTATCTAGTTTTTCACAGCACAAAGCCATATCGATTAGTACGCCTCTTCGCCCTAGAATGCTGATTTCGCCTTTTTCAGGGTGGAATTTAACGGTTTCCTTTTTTGTCATATCCTTATTTTCCTCTCAAATGTATACAATGCGATTGTTAATGCAATATAGCTCCAAAGCCAGAAAAGCTCTAAGGGGTGTCCGAGATAAAAACTTCTATGCAGTTCTGCATAGCCGAACATTACATCAGCTACGATGTTTAAAATTATTCCAAAACTTATGAAGAAGAATGGAATGCTCAGTTTTCCCTTCCAGAAAGTTAAGAGAGTTAACAGTGAGAGAGTTAGTAACGCTAGATCTAGGAATGGTATGAAAATCCTTAAGGCAATTCTCATAAGCTCTTCATTGTAGAATACAAATGGAACTAGAAACACATATGAAATAGCTGCCCCGACAGCAGTTAAAACAATAGGAAATGTTATAAGTTCTTTCCATGAAACCTCAAGCCGGAAGATTTGAAACATCCAAAACAATGCTAGGAAAAAAGCCGCAAAAACTCCTAATTGTAAGATTCCAACTTCCAACGGAAAGGTTTCCCCTCGAATCAGCACGAGGATCGTCCATAAGGTGTCAGAAATGAAAAGCAATGCCACTCCAACAAAGGTGGCGAGCCATATTCTTTGGAATTTGTCACTCCAACTATATCCATATTTTTTCAATAAGAAAGTAGCCGTAACCAATGAAATGCCGCTTGTTAATGGGAAAATCACGTTGGAAAAGGTAGACATGAAACTCTGATTGCTTTGGAATAACCCGTAAATGAAAGCCAGAACCACTCCATAGGTCAAACTTAGACTGTATATACGATGCATGTGTCCCTCCATCTCTCATACTCTGTGTTGGTATATAAAATTTGTATGTTGGGATTCAAAAGAATTAAAAGCTCGCTATTCGCTTTAAAGGAGTCGTGAAAAATATGCATGCAAGAAAGCTGGACGATTCTGTCTACATGATTGACTTGATGCCTCAGGGAGTGAAGAACTTTATTTCAGTTTACATAGTCAAAGGTGAAAAAACAGTCATAATCGAATCGGGTCCTGCATGTTCAGTGGAAAACCTTCTATCAGGTCTTCAGATGCTGAACATAAGTAGGGAGGAGGTTGATTATGTGCTTGTTTCGCATATTCACCTTGACCATGGAGGAGGTTCGGGAACTCTCTTACATTTTCTTCCTAACGCACACTTAGTTGTGCATCAACGTGGAGCTAAACATATGGTGCATCCTGAAAAGCTTTGGTTAATGGCTCGAAAAGTGTTAGGTAAAGTGGCCGAGATGTACGGTGCACCGGAGTCAATTCCAAAAGAGAGAATAATTGAAGGGTATGATGGTATGATTTTGGATTTAGGTAACAATGTTCGGATTGAGATTTTGGAAACAGTTGGGCATGCTTCTCATCATTTAAGCTTTCATGAACATTCGTCAAATAAAATGTTCAGCGGAGACGCTGCAGGTATATACCTAAACACTTTAGATGTAATTGTTCCAACTACTCCGGAACCTCTATACTTAGATGTGGCTTTGGCAGCTATCGAGAAGATGATCAGGGCAAAACCGGAAATGCTTTGTTATACACATTTTGGTTGTGCTGGAAATGCTGTGGAAAAACTTGAGGCTTATGCTTCGCAGTTAAAGCTTTGGGAGCGAATAGTTCGTGAATGTCTAATTAACGGAGAAAGCTTAGAAGTTATTCGTGAAAGAATAGTTGAAGAGGATGTTTACGTCAATAAAGCTGCTAGTTTCATAGAGTCCCATCCTATAATGGGTCAAAGAATGTTGTTACAGAACATTCAGGGCTTCGTTAGCTATGTGAAAAGAAAAATGGGATAAAGGATAAAACCATTTATTCCTTGTTTTGTGTTGTTTGTTGGTTTATGTTATTGTTTTGAAACTATTTTGACATTGTCTACGAGTATTGGGGGCACATACGCTCTATACATGGTTGCCCGTGTTTCTTTTCCTATCTCAATTATGTTCTTCAAGGCTTCGAAGGCGTTGCCTGCGATCATTGTTTCTTTTAATGCATGTTTTATCTCACCTTTTTCTATGAGGCTTGCTTGTTTAGCTATGCCAGAGAAGTCACCACTTTCGGGTCGAACATTTCCACTGAAACGTCTAACAATTATTCCTTTATCAATTTCTGAAATTATTTCTTCTAATGTTTTGTTTCCAGGTTGGATTATCATGTTTGAAGCCATTACTGTTGGAAGTGTAGCATAGTTTTGCCTGTAAGCGTTTCCTGTTGAAGCCTTGTTTTCTTTGTTGGCTGTGAAACTATTGTGTAGGTAGCCTTGAAGTACCCCGTTGGTTAGGATCTCAGTTTTCTGCCTTGGTATTCCTTCGTCATCAAAGCTGGAAGAGAATACACCATAGGGAAGTAGTCCATCGTCAACTACGTTCAGTATAGGATTCGTCACTTCTTCACCTATTTTTCCGGCCCAAAGGCTGCGTCTTCGCTGAACATTGTCAGCATTTACGCTGCTCATTAATGGGTAGGCTAATATAACAGCCGGGTCACAATCTAACAAAACTTTTCCTTCGAAACTTGTGACGGATTTCGGGTTAATTGAAGCAAGGGCTTTTTCAGCTGCTTTTTCTCCAAGTCTAGTTGGTGAAAAATTTTCGAGAGATCGCGTAATTTCATACTCAAAAGCCATGCTAGAGGCTTTTCCCATCTCCTTTGTTATACACACTAAGTAACAGCTGAAAAGGGTTGTATTCTCTCTACGGTTTATCCCGTGTGAGTTGGCAATAGCTGTTTCATTTATAAATGCGGAAAACTTTCCATCGTCTACGACGGCTCTCTTGTCTTTTTCCTTGACGGCATTGGCGGCTTGAAGGGCGAACTCGAGAACTTCCGCGCTTTTGAGTTTGGCTATTCTTGAGTCGAATATGCCTTCAGGCGAGCCTGCTGGTTTGGTTGACTTTGGAAGCGAAATCCAGTCCGGGTTTGGTACTGAAGCTTTTGCTAGGGCGAAAGCGGCTTCGCATGCCTTTTCTACACTTTTTTCTGATAATGTTGAGGTGTAGGCGAATCCAAGTTTCTTATCTTTGATTAAGCGTATGCTTATTCCTTGATTTTCTTTCTTTCTTTCACTTTGGATTTCTCCTCTTTCGAGGACTATTTCGATTATTCGTTGTTTTTGCGCATAAGCTTCGGCTTCGCTGGCTCCCAACTTTTCACATTTTTTGATCGCATATTCTACGTATTCCTGCATGTTCACTTCATGCTCCTCCTAACAAGAGTTTAGTTCGTAGGCTTGGGCCTCCCATTCCTACGTAGTTTACCTGTTCCTTTCCGCACATTCCTATCCGCATTATGAAGTCTTTTCCAACAGCATCTACGTTTTCTAACACTTCGAAGGCATTCCCACTTATTGTTACCCCGCGGTAGGACTCAGCGAATTCGCCATTTCGAATTCTTATAGCTTCTTGAGTTCCGAACATAAATTCTCCTGTAAAGTCGGCTTGGCCACCTAATCCTCCTTTTAAAAAGAAACCGTCTTTTATGGCTTCAGCTAACTCTTCTAACGAGTAATCCCCGGATGCTATGTAGGTGTTTCGCATTCTAATTATTGGATCGTATTCGAAGGTCCATGCCCTAGCGTTTCCTGTAGGCTTAACATTGAAGTGTTTGGCTGTTTCCCTTGAATGAAGAAAACTTCGGCAAATTCCCTTTTCAATTATTACGGTTTTTTCCGTTGGGACTCCTTCGTCATCATATTTTACCGTTCCAAACCCATGGGGAAATGTACCATCGTCAATTAGCGTTACTTTTTCCGACGCTACTTTTTTGCCGATTTTATCAGCTAGAAAACTCCCGCCATAAACTAAGTCTGCCTCAGCACAGTGTCCAATAGCTTCATGCGCTAAAAGTCCTACAATGCGATTTTCGATTATTACTGGAAATTCCCCTCCCGGAGCAACTCTGGCTGAAGCAAGTTTGTCAGCTCTTTCAGCTGCTGTTCTTCCTGCATTCTCAAGAGGTGTTTCCTCTAGGATTTCAAGTCCAGACTGAGCGCCTATACTTTCATAAGCTGAAGCAAGTTTTCCATTTTCCCTTGCTACTACTGTGACTACGCCGTAGCAACGTATAATTCTCTGTGAAATTCGTGAGCCTTCTGAAGAGGTAAAGTTCAACTTGTCATCTATTATCCGTAGGGAAACGTTGTCTGAAACTATTTTAGGCGAGAAGCTTCGAACTTCCTTATCTACGTCAATTACAAGTTTGACAAGTTCTTCCTTATCTGATTTCCATGGGTCTCTACGCATAGGTGTTTCATAAGTATCCTCAAAAGCCTGAGGTTGAGTCAGTTCAGCAATACGTTTTTTCATAGGTTTCGAAGCTTTAGCAAGGCTTGCAGCATCCTCAATTATTTCCATAACAGCGTCCTTTTCTAGGTTCGTGGTTGAGGCGAATCCCCAGCTTCCATCAATCAGAACCCTAGCGCATGCTCCTTCTGTCACACCGTGGTTTACAGCATCCATTTTTCCGTCTTTGACGCTAATGGTTAGCATCTCCCGTCGGTGGTGGCGTAGTTCCACATGGCCGTGGCTCCATCTCTTTAAACATTCAGAAAGCATGTCTAATGCCATACTTTCTTCACCGTCCGTGCTTATCACATAGTTGGAATGCGATAAAAGCTTTGGCAGAAAATATTTTTGGTTTAAACACCAAAATTATTTATATTCCACAACGCCCCCTACTTCACAAAGGTGAAAGAAATGTCTAGAACTTATGTTCCTCTCGAAAAAATAGATGAATATGTTTGGAGGATTCCCCAGAAATATAAGCCGGGGATGCGTGTTCCAGGAGTAGTCTATTCTGATGATGAGCTTCTGAAGAAAATGAGAACGGATAGAACCCTTGATCAATGTGCTAACGTTGCACATTTGCCGGGGATATACAAATACGCCATTACTCTTCCCGACGGGCATGAAGGATACGGCTTCCCGATTGGTGGGGTTGCTGCTACTGACTACGATGAAGGAGTAATCAGCCCTGGCGGAGTTGGGTATGATATAAATTGTGGTGTCCGACTGGTTCGAACAAACTTTTCCGAAGAAGATATTCGTCCAAAACTCGGTGAACTGACCAACGCTATTTTCAATAACGTTCCATGCGGTCTAGGGAGCAGGCGTAAAGACTTCCGCGTAACAAGCCACGAGCTAGATCGACTTGTCATGGAAGGGGTCCAATGGGTTATAGATCAAGGATTAGGCTGGGATGAAGATGCCAAACACTGCGAAGAGAAAGGATGCATGGAAGGTGCCAACCCAGACAAAGTTTCAACTACAGCTAAAAATAGAGGATTAAATCAAATAGGTACTTTAGGCTCTGGAAATCATTTCCTAGAAATCCAGAAGGTTGACAAGATATTTGACGCTCGAACAGCTAAAGCTTTCGGAATTGAACATGAAGGACAGGTAACGATTATGATTCACTGCGGGTCCCGAGGTTTTGGGCATCAAATATGTTCAGATTATCTACGCGTTATGGAAAGAGCCATTCACAAATATAAAATCGTCTTGCCAGATCGTGAACTTGCGTGTGCACCTGGAAATAGCAAGGAAGCTGAAGATTATTATAGTGCTATGGCGTGCGCCGTTAACTATGCCTTCTCTAATCGACAAGCTATAATGCACTGGGTGAGGCAAAGTTTCGAAAAAGTCTTCGGGAAATCTGCTGACACGATGAGCCTAGAACTAATTTATGATGTGGCTCACAATATAGCGAAAATCGAAACCCACCAAGTAGACGGTGGAAAACGAAAAGTTTGGGTACACCGGAAAGGCGCTACAAGAGCTTTTCCACCTGAACATCCCAGGATTCCCGCCGACTACCGGGCTTTTGGCCAACCAGTACTTATCCCCGGAAGTATGGGAACCAGCTCATGGCTATTGGTGGGAACTGAAAAAGCGATGCAAATAAGCTTTGGCTCCACTGCTCACGGCGCTGGAAGAATGATGAGTCGAACAGCAGCAAAACGTCGATTTTGGGGTGGGGACATAAAAAAGACTTTAGAACAACGTGGAATGGTTGTAAGAGCTGCAAGTGCCGTGGTGTTAGCTGAGGAAGCTGACCTCGCTTACAAGGATGTAGATAGAGTAGTAGAAATCAGTCACAACGTTGGAATAGCAACCAAAGTCGCTAGACTAGTTCCACTAGCGGTCGTAAAAGGATAAACCTTCTTTCCGCCCTTTTTTCTCATCAAAACTGACACTTGGTGCTTCTTTACAGAAAGACGAATATTTCACGAATAAAATTTCGTCTATTGAAAAGGATGAAGAATCCTTGAGGACTCCAAGCATAGTCTACTGGCTCGATAATAGTCTATATCTTAACATAACAAACAATTGTTCCAATAACTGCTATTTCTGCATCAGAAAATTCCGAAAAGGCATAGACAATTTTAACCTAAAACTACAAAGCGAGCCATCAACTGAACAAATTATAAAAACATTGCAAGGGCATGTTCATAGAAAAATATGGAACGAAGTAGTGTTCTGTGGTTTTGGTGAACCCTTATCAAGATTAGATACAGTTTTAGAAGTTACAAAATGGATTTGCAAACACACGGTACTACCAGTTAGAATAAACACAAACGGACACGGCTACATCTTAAACCCTGGAAGAGATGTGGCTGAAGAACTGCGGAAAGCAGGAGTTAACAAAATAAGTGTTAGCTTGAACGCTCACAACGCTCAAACCTACCAAACCGTATGCAAACCTCGCTTCGAGAATGCTTTCCAAAAGGTCCTGGAATTTATTGAAAAAGCTAGAAAAGCAGATATAAACGTCGAAGTCACAGCCGTCCAAATACCTGAAATAGACCTCCAAAAAATAAGGGAACTTGCAGATATGTTAGGAGTTAAATTCCGTCTGAGACGGTACATACCGTGCATTTGGTGAATTAAATGGTAATTCAATAAATAGCTCTTTTATTATCTGTATATTACAGAAAGCTCGTGTAAGCAATGCCCCTGAAAGATGAATGTAACCTTTGCGGAAGAGTTCTTCCCTTATATCGTTTGAAGCGTTGCCAAAAGTGTAGTAGACTTTACTGTAGAGACTGTATGACTACCGACATACGAACAAGTGAGCCAGGAGCCTTATGCCTGAATTGTGCTCGAAAGATTGTTTCTCCTAGAAAGGTAGGGAAATACGAACCTTTAAAGCGATATCTTCAAAGAAGAGGATATTTTACAAACCTTGTGACGTTGAAGTTTGCTCAAATAGACGGAATAATAGCTGATAACCTGCCGATGAATGCATATAAAACCCAAACATGGTGGGGTAATACTCCGCATAGCTCCCATGCCAGAGCTTGGCTGGAGGCTGGATGGCGCGTAGAACAAGTAAACCTGAAGGAAGGCGCTGTTACCTTCAGAAAGGTAAAGAAACAATTTATTCCAAAACGAGGGAAGCCAAGATTTGAACCGCTTAAGAAACCATTCAAGCCAGTCCCGGTTAAATCCACCCATCGAAAGCGTATTCCATCGAAAACTAAAATCGCTAGGATGTATGCTAGACTTAAAAATTTAGAACGAAAAAGGACATTGCAAAAACGTCAAATCCGTGGCAAATTCAAACCTCGTCCTGCCTTGGAGAAGCAATTGTTCAAACCGGATAAAAACCCATAAAAGCTATGTACAATCTTTCTTACATCTTCAAAGAAAACGGGAGAAGGAATTCGTAATTAGTGAACTACCCATTTATTATTTTACTTTTCCAAAGTTTCCAGCTGTCAAAGCTACGTCTATTATATCTATCAGGCCGTCAAGATTTATGTCAGCGTCTGCATTCCATCTTGGGTGCCCCGGGTAAGACCCATAAGCCAAAGCTACTGTACTCACATCTACAACGTCCACTTTTCCATCCTCGTTTATGTCGCCCAAGATATAGAATATTACTCTAAGTTCGAAAGGTTCAGTTGTTGTGTATATCTCATATCCAACGATGTTCACATAGATAAAGGTAGGATTATACAACACAACTCTTTCAGGCGAATTAGCTGTTGCTCCATCTAAATTGAGTCCTTTGTCCCATGAAACGGTTAGGTCAAGGTCCGATGTGGGATAACTACTCCAATTGTGTAACCACCAAAGTTCAATTACGGTTTTTCCAGCATCTTTTGGAACCGAAATGTTCAATTCTACTTGTCCGCCTTGGGATAAGTTTCCTGAGAAGATTAGGTCAGGAGTCGATAGAGTTTCCATCAGCGTAATTGTTATGTTGCAGGATAAAGGATCGAAGCTTGTCCAATCATTCTCGATAACTATCTTCATGTATCCAGGCTCAAGAACGTGTGATGATGAGAAGACTCCGTAAGCTGCTCCTCCCCATGTTGTCTGGTCGTCCGTTATAAAGAACCAGGCATAATCATCAACATTAGCGCTTTTGATATAATAATCACCCATGGTCCTTTTCGCGCTCTGAATGTAAATCTCGAAACTGTTAACGCTCAATGGATTTAATCCTAGATCACCAACACTGACATCAAGTCGAACAGAGGTAGTAATCTCGGTTATCTCGAAGATTAGGTCTACCTTATGGCCTGGTTTTAGATCAGTGATTGACGTTGAGTATTCGCCAGAACCGACAAGGGGAATATTAGATATATCCGTTAGAGACCCTTCAGGTGGAAGGGGCGGTAACATACTTCCATAGGCCGGATCCGCCTTCAAAGACTCAAGCGCCCTTGTGACATTAAGATAACCAGCACCTTGATCGGAAATTTCATATCCTGATAGCCAAACCGCACCATTCACAATGGCTTCCTTATAATCTTCTGGACTGGCTCCTAAAGCGTTTATTTCTGCATAACTGTTGAGTAATGCCACTGCACCGGAAACTGCCGGTGTGGCCATAGAAGTCCCGGAAGCCCAAGCAAGTCCTCCCTCACCGACAGGTGGATACGCTGAGAGAACAAAAACACCAGTAGCTGAAACAGTAGGTTTATCCCTTCCATCAGATGTGGGTCCACGGCCACTGAAAGAAATTATTTGGGGCTCCTCGCTTGTATACAAATAGTGTCCAGTTCCTGATGATTCATAGTAGACATCCCAAAAAACCCTTGTATTAACAGGATGAGCCGCAGCACCCACAGTTATCGCCGTATTAGCAGAACCTGGGCTCCCAGTGGTCATTGACGCTGGGCCATCATTCCCTGCAGCAGCAACCACTGTGATTCCTATGGAAGTCATGTAATCTATGAGTTGGTCTTCAACGTCGCGTCCGTCATAGAGCGTGGGGCCACCTAGACTCATGCTAACGATATCCACGTCAACCCCTTGTTCCAGTTTCAAGCTGATAACATATTCTAACGCGTCCAGAATCATTGTTTCCGGCACTCCACCCCCTGTGTGATCGAAGATTTTCACTATGTACAGACTAGCTTCGGGCGCCATTCCTAAAAGCCAAAGCACCTTATATCCAGGCTCGTAATCTGGTAATGGTTGACCTGTATATAATTCGATAGCTTGAACCAACGAATCATTCTCAGGGAGAACGATGCCTCCAGTGCTTGCTATGATTCCGGCTACATGGCTTCCATGGTAATGGTTAAATTGATTGTCCCATCCCTCATAAGTGACGTTCCATGGGTATGATGGAGCGTATTCTGGATATTTCTCTCTAATGGTTAAGTTGTCCCAGCTAAGGTCAACTCCTCCAACTATGTTAGAATTCCAAAACATGAAGTGGCCAGTCCAAATACCAGTATCAATTATCACTACGCTAGAGTTTTGACCCCAGTATCCTTGATCCCAAACGGGAATGGCATCCATCGCTGTTGGGTTCCAATAGGTGTTTGGTTTTATATTGTCCAGTTCTTTCGGAGAAATTGAAATTTGTCGAATTTCTTTATTTCTTACTGGAACAGGGATTCCAATCATAGAATCCAAATCTCTAGCCTTTCCACGTATTCCGGGAGAAATTGTAAAACCGCTTTGCAGAGTTCGTTCTTCGTTATAATATATTCTCTTAACGTTGGCGTTTTCAGATAGTTGGGCGATTTTTTCAGCTGGAACTGTTGCTGATAATGCGTTCACATATTTATATTTACTTAAAACCTTTCCTCCAAGACTTTCGATCTCCATAGTTGTACTAGAATAATCTCTATTGTAGGTTTCAATTAACACATTTATTAAGGAACCTCCTGATTTGCTGATTCTGCTGAGCAATCTTGGAGATACTTTTGCTAATCCGTCAACAACTGAAGCTTGCGTGAAGTTTTGAATAGCCGCTAACACGCTTGGGCTTAACGTTGAAACAGCTATGATAGATATAAGTAAGATAGTTTTGACGTTGCTTCTTCGAAACAACCATGTCTGCGTTCTATGAATATCCATATCGATTTCTTCCTTCTTCTAAGTTAATACAATACCTTACAAACTTGAAAGTCTTATGGAAATAATTTATTAAGCAGACATCAACGTGAAAAGCTTCCATTTACAAAATGCTCATTCTTGAAAACAATTGTCCTAAACTTATTTTTAATCTTTCTTAAGGACAATGCCGGGGGCGGGCTTCGAACCCGCGACTTCTGGGCGCTGACAAAGGTCTGGCCCTCCATACGCTCTCCAGATTATGAGTCTGGCGCCCTCACCAGGCTAGGCTACCCCGGCAACAATTTGGATTACCCCAATACACCCATATTTACTTTTCACTTTTGCTATTTTTCTTTAATGAAGAGGTTATCAAAAACCTTTTCAGAAAGTTTCTGGCATATTATCTTGGTTGCAAGTATGTTTGAGGTTTCTAGTAAAGAAGATATGACTGGTTGGAAGTGGTCGAATTTTATGGGAACACTTTGTGCCTAATCCTTAAACTCAATAAATTATTGGATGCGATCTAATTGAAGCCTAAGGTTCTCACCGAGCTTCCTTTGGTCGGAAGAAATCGGGAAATTAACCAACTTATGCAATATTTTAACCTTGTTTTGGGTGGAAGGGAGATTACGGTTTTCATTTGTGGAGAAGCTGGGGTTGGAAAGACACGATTAGCCAATGAGTTTTTAAACTTGGTGAGGAAAAGAGGTGCAACGATCCTCGTAGGCCGATGCTTAAGCAAAGCAAATATTCCTTATTTTCCCTTTAGAGAAGCACTTAATGCGTATGTGTCAGCTATAAGCGATGAAAAAGCAAAATTTGTAGTAAAGAAACAGCTGAGTGCCACTGGGTGGCTAGAAGATTCTGAAGTCATGGGTGAGTCAAAGAATCGTGAGCTCTTTTCAACTCCTAGAATTGATAAAGATAGAACTTTTGAAGCGGTAGCGAGATTTTTCCTTCATTTATCTAAGCAAAATCCAGTAATTTTGTTTATAGACGACCTACATTGGGCAGATCAGCTGAGTTTAACTCTGCTTCATTACTTGTCGAGGAAATGTAAAAATTCTCAGCTTCTTATTCTCGGAACATATAGGCCGGAGGAGCTTATCTGTAATGAGGAAAAGAGACTCCATCCTCTCGAAGAAACTATATTCTCTATGAGCCGAGAGGACCTATTATTTAAAATGGAGTTGAACTGTCTAAAGCGAAATGACTTCCCTGATCTTTTACGGCCAATTTTTGGTTTTTCGCTAGATAAAGAATATGAGGAAATGCTCTACGAAGAAAGCGGTGGTAATCCCCTGTTTGCTATTGAAACGATTAACATGCTTATCGATGAAGGGCGACTCGTAAAGAAAAAAGGCAGCTGGACATTTGTTGCTTCAATGGATAAAATTGGGGTGCCTTCTAAGGTGCACGAAGTTATCATAAGGCGGATTGCAAGATTAGGGGGTCAAGAAAGAAAACTGTTGAGCCTCGCCGCTGTTTGTGGTTACCGTTTCACTCCTGACATTTTAAGTAAAGCCTTGGCATTAGATCTAGTTAATGTTTTAGAAACATTAGTTAAAATTGAACAGAAACACCGATTAATACGTTCAATTGACTCAGTATTTGAGTTTACACATCACAAGATTAGAGAGGTTATATATAGGGATTTGCCAAACGAATTGAGAAGGATTTACCATATTAAAATTGCAAGTTGTATTGAACAAGTTCTCGCTGAGAAAATATCAGAAGGTTATAGCGTAGAAGTTGCTCTTCACTTTGTCGAAGGTGGGGCGCCCGAAAAAGCATTTAAATACCTTGTTAAGTTTGGTGAAAAGGCCGTAAACATTTTTGCAAACACTCAGGCAATAGAGTATTTGAACAAAGCATTAGAAGCTACCCAGAGAACTGCTTATCTTGCTACGAGCGAAAATCTATACAGAATATATCAGCTTAGAGGGAGAGCTTGGCTAGGTCGAGATGAGGGAAGAAAGGCTCTGAAAGATTTCAATTTGATGCTGCAAAATGCAACAAATATCGGTGACGAATCAATGATTGCAGAAGCTCACTATTGGTTAGGCAAAGCTTACATGACAATTGAAGAATTTAGTCCATTTTTCTCGGAGATGGATAAAGTTATACAGCATTTTATGAAGGCACTGGAGAATGCTCGAAGAATAGGCAATAAACTTCTGGAAGGCAGAATCGCAGCAGAAATTGGTAGTGCACTTATCGCAAATCTAGACACGATGGATGAAGGTTGTATGTGGCTTGAGGCCTCTTGTAGAATATGCGAAGAAACAGACGATAAAGTTACAAAAGCTAGAAGCTTCCAAGATCTCGGGTGGTATTACAATTGGAAAGGTGACTTTAATAAAGCCAAGGATTACATTAACAAAGCACTTGCTTTAGCCAATGAAATAGGTGCCACAATTACAGCGATACATGCATTATTCATGTTGACAATAGTTCTCGCTGGTAATGGAGAGTACAACGAGGCTATATCAACCGGACGTAGATGTCTTCAACTCGCCCAAGACTGTGGCCGTACAACTGAAGCCTCATGGGTTCTCAACACTCTCGGCTGGATTTACCATGACCTATCAAACATTGAACTTGCCATAAAATATAACAAAGAATCAATAAAAACTGCTAGGGCGCAACAAAAAACCATTGCTTTAGGCGGAGTGCCCCATGCCTTAGCAAATTTGGGAATGGACTATCTATACAAAAAAGACCACGAACGCGCAGAGAAGTATTTCGAAGAAGCAAATAAATTGATGCATCAGCATCCATCTGCTTGGTGGCGTATGCGAATCCACATACTTTTAGGTCGTGGAGAGATAGCTCTTGCTAAAGGCAATTACACTCAAGCATTAAAGTTTGCTGAAGAATTATTGGCTATAGCTGAAAAGGCAGAGGCCAAAAAGTACATTGCTAAGAGCTTGAAATTAAAGGCCGAAGTGCTAGCAAAAATGGATGATATGGACGAGGCAATAGAGTTGATGGAGGATGCTTTGAAATTGGCGCAACAAGTCGGCAATCCACCTTTACTTTGGCAAGTTAATTATTCGCTTGGTCTTTTGTTTGAAAGGCATGGGAATCCGCAAGAAGCAAATATGCATTATGCCAACTCGCTAGCTCTTATAGAGGCGGTGGCATCAAAACTTAACAATGCCATCCTCAAAAGCACTCTCTTAACGTCCCCGGTAACAAGAACGATCCGTGCTGCTTATGCTAGAACAGTGTCTGCTCCTGAAGAGGCAGCTGGTATAAAAAAATTCGAACATGCCTATATTCAAGCTTATCTTGTTGTGCCAGAAAAGGTGAATGTTGGAGAAACATTTGAAGTTCGGATTGACATGGTAAACGTCGCAATGAAGCCTGGAATGTTGGTGAGAATTGAAGGTCTCGTTCCAGATAATTTCAAAGTAATTGATATAGTGCCCGAACATAGGCTGGAAGAAGAAGGAACAATAAACGTAAAAGGTAAATGTCTTAAATCTCAAAAGGTTGAGTCCATTAGAATATGGGTTAAAGCATCAGAAAGCGGCATTCTTCGTATAAGCCCCAGAATCATCTACGTTGACGAGTTAGGAAAATTCAAAGTATGTCGGCCTGAACCAGTAACAGTTGCTATTTATCCACCAAAAGAATTTGAATTCAAAATGAAGAATGCGCAAAAGGTGTTTGAGTATTTAACTAAAGCTTTTGTAGAGGATTATATGAGACGAAGACTAACCTTAGAGAAGTCTGGCTGGAGAACCTTCATGCAAATTATAAAAAACACAGAAATCCCGAAATCAAGCATATATGGAACGAAATCACATCACGGTCCAGCTATTTTAGAACTGGAAAAACGCGGTATTATTGAGATAAGGATCTTCCCAGGCGAACGAGGACGAGGAGGAAACATAATGAAAGCACGTATATCTTACGAGAAAGACGAAATTAAACAGTACATAGTCAAACGATACGTAAACCATCAAGTCATGAAATTCAAGGAAAAATAGAAGTTACCAAAAAGCAAGGGCGAGTTTAAACTTTCTTTAGTCTTTTAATACCCTTTTCTCCACCTATAAGCGCTGTATCTGCCATGTTTATGAATAGCCCTGTTTCCACTATACCCGGTATACTTTTTAACAAGCTTTCTAGTTTCTCCGGGATTTCCATAATGCCGAAGTCTACATCTATTATAGAGTTTCCGTTGTCTGTTATTATTGGGCCAACTTTGTTTTTGGCTTGTCGCAGAACTGGTTTTCCACCTAACTTTTCTATTTTCTTAATTACGTGAGGAAGAGCGAAAGGTAACACTTCTATTGGTACAGGGCAGTTTTTGCCTAATTTGTCGGTGAGTTTGGTTTCGTCCGCTACTATTAGAACTTTTTTGGATGCTGATGCTACTATTTTTTCTCTTGTTAGGGCAGCTCCTCCGCCTTTTATCATGTTTAGATTTTTATCTATTTGATCTGCACCGTCAATTGTTAAGTCTATTTCTGGGTATTCGTAAAGCGTAGTTAAAGGTATACGGTTTTCCACCGCTAGGAGCATGGCTTGGTACGAGGTGGGAATTGCATAAACTTTTAGGTTTTCTGTTTGTATGCGTTTCCCTATTTCTTTTATTACGTAGGCTGCTGTGGAGCCACTTCCTAAACCTAGAATGAAGCCATTTTTCACATTTTTTACTGCTTCTTTGGCTACAGCCCTTTTTGCTTGTTCTTTCCAGTCTTGTTTAGGTTTCAATTTCCATTTGTCCCAGCCTTTCTAAGACTTTTTCCACTTCAGCTCTTATCTCTTCGATTCTTTTTTCAGCTTCAGTTTTTGGCGGAGGCTTTGCTCCAGGACGTGTTTCTCGTTTTCTAGGTCTTCTCCTCCTTTCTTTCGGTGGAGGAGGTGGAGCCTCAATTGGCTTTGCGATAGGGATGGGAGTTATTTCTTTTATCGGTTTTTCTATTTCAGCTTTGGAGCGGAGTTCCTCTATCTTTTGGTTTAGTTCGTCAAATCTTTCATTGAAAAGCTTTATCAAGTCTTCCTGCATTGTTTCAAGTTCATGTAGGGCAACTATTGACTCATTTTTTGTTATTGACTCTTTGACTCTTTTCATGCGTTCCTTATATGTTTGTGCTAGCCGCTCACGTTCTTCCTCTGTTATTTTTCCTTCAGCATGAGCTTCATAAAGCCGCCGTATAGCGTGACTTAAAATTTCACGTTCTAAGTCCAGTATTTTAAGCTCTTCTCTAGCCCGGAAAGCTTCAGTGTTTGTTATGCTCTTCGTAATTCGAAAAGGAACCTTAGCTTCAAGTTCCAAAAAGGAGTTTTCCTCCAAAACTTTTTCTTCCCTCGGTTTTTCACGGGTTCTTAAGAAATAGAAAACTGTTGTTCCAGTGATAGCCGCCCCTAACGCAATGATTCCATAGAGTAGGGGCGGTTCAATAGTCAAGGTTTTCCCTCTTCATCATCATGGTTCATTAAATGTCATATATAAACTTAAAATATCCATATTATCGAATGAGCAATAATTAATGGAAAACTATTGATATCTATTATTATTTCTGAACGTTTTATATCGCTTTGCGAAGCTTTACGTAGGCATACAAATTTAAGTAAAGCAACGGTTTAGTATTCAAAGACTTGTCATTCTGTTTTTCTTTTAATATAATTTCTGCAGCTAATCGTGTGCTGGCCTTTTACTACTTCGGGACATTTTTCGTATCCTCCAGCCCTAACAAATTCTTCCCGTTCCTTTGGATTTTTCAGGTCAAAAGTCCTTCTGAAAAGGCTTCTTTGAATGTCGCGACATTTCGTACTTCCGAAGCGTTGTTTGAGCTACTACGACTCTGTGCTTTCCTTAACTATTTTTCCTTTTCCAGCTGGCAGAAATCTATGGATTTCCTCGATTAAGAATTTGCGTAGCTGTTTGGATAATTCTAGCCGTATCTTTTTTGTTAATATACCTAATACTTGTTCTGCGAGTTTACCTACAGTAGTATCATTAGGAACTATTTCCACATAGGTGTCAGCGTTTTTCGCTATGGCTGATGGTGGCCCTCCTATTATTTTCGGAGTTTTTTCCTTCTTCATTATCCCTATAGCTATCTTTAGCGGTGTTTTCTTAATGTAGTTCTTTTTGCCACGTATCATAAAGGCTCCCTTACTAAGAAACTGTCCGGAAGGTGGTTGTTTGCTTACTTGTTCTGGTTTCACCCAGTAGACGTCTATGGCTGAGAGTTTTTGTTTCCAAGCTCGGGAGTAGGCGCCTGCGAACTGGGCTGCCTCCTGTAGGGTTTGTTCTGTTGGAGTTTTTCCTTGAGTTTTTACTATTACAAAGGGAGCGCCAATTATGTCAGCGTGAAAGACTATATCTCTTGGTTCTGTGTGCCTTTTTATTAACATCTCGTTTGTGGTAGCATCTCTTCCACCTATCATTAAGAAGCCTTCAGATGAGTAGCACCATCGGAACTTCTCATACCATTCGCGTTTAACAGTTTTTAACGGTTCAATCTTCTTTGCTTCGGATATTTTCTGAACAGATTTAACCCGTAACGCCTTTATTGTTCTCTCAGTTTTATGCATGGAACTTATTATCCCCTCAAGTCTTTTTTCGGCTTTTTTGGCTTTTGAGTAGAAATTCGAGGCGTTTTCTTGAATGGTCTTTCGAAGATTCAACGGAAATGTCATGTTTTCCACCGAAACTGTCAGGATTAATTGCTGGGGGGTTAAGGATTCGAAGTAGATTTCAGGCTTTTTTCCTCTGCTTTTTCGCATTTTAATTTCAGAGGTTATTTCTTTCCAAGATTTTCCGTTTTTCTTTTCTTTCATTATGAAATTCATCAGTTGTTGAAGCTCGTGCATGTGAACATAAATTGCATCGCCTATTTTGCGGTTATTTTCTATCTGTTTTTGTGCTTTCTCTAATGCTTCCTTTTGGGTTTTCAATATTCTTTCATGTTTAGCTATTTGTCTTTCTAACTGCTCGGAAAGGACTGCTACTTTCTCTTTCGAACCGGTTTTACCGTAGAACTCGTCTAATGCTATGTTAAAGCTTTCGTATGGTATATGCTTGTATTGACTGTATTTTTGTAGACGGATAGGTGTAACGTCCATATATTCTCCCGTTTCGTCCACTACAATAGTGGGATCTGTTTTCCCATGGCTTATTTGAGTGAGAATCTGGTTTAGAGCTTTAAAAATGCGTTTAACAGCTGTTTGTGTTAGGCTATTGCAGGGCGTTATTTTTTCCACATTTGCTCTTTCCAGAATTTCTTCAGCGTAAACTCCGCCTATGCTTAAAAACTTTGTTAATGCTCGAACAACCTCGATTTCGCCAAACCTTTTCAGTTCTTCCTTCATTTCCTCTAGTTTCAGCTTAAAGGGGTTCTTTCCACTGGAAGGCGGATAAAGAAACGATTCTCCTCGCAATATGTTTCTATCTCGCATTCTTCGGTACTTTAAGGCTTGGACTATATGATTGTTGGAATTGATTAGGATTAGGTTTCCTTCACCAAAGATTTCTATTATGAGCTGCATTTCTCCCGTTTTGGTGTTTACTTTTAGAATAGCTATTCTTTCGAACTCATGTTGAGTTATTTCAATGATTCTTCCGTTTCGCAGGTATTTCCGTAGCGCCATGCAGAAGGTTGGAGGTCTTAAAGGCTTTTCATGTACGAAACGTGTTAGATGGAAACGTTTTCCAGCTTCAATTAAGAGTTGTACCTGTTCGTTCAGCTTGTAGAGTTTAAAAAGAATGGTGGAAGGGCTTAATTGATAAATATTCCTAATCCGAGAGTCTGAGATAAGCTTGTTAAGTTCTGAAACCGTGACCCA
>DAZI01000053.1 GCA_002507245.1 Candidatus Bathyarchaeota archaeon UBA233 | reverse complement strand
ACAGGTGGACTATTACTGCTGATAGGTGCCATTCTAACAATAATTGTCATAGGCGTGGTGATAATCCTCATTGCTTGGATACTCATTGCCGTAGGCTTCTTTTCAATAAAAATATCCGTGACGCAACAACAAGAAGCACAACCCCCACCTCCACCGCCACCCCCAAGTTAACTCCTTTTTTCATTTGGTAAATGAACCAATAATTAGTAAGCGGGCTGGACGATTTTTTCTACATAAGATTGTTTAAATCATCTTGTCTATTTGTAGCTCTATTACCAAGAATTTTTAAGGGGTTTGATTGAATTATTCTCTTAATGTTCAATAAAATTCTAGTTGCTAATCGCGGGGAAATTGCTTGCCGCATAATTCGTACATGTAAGAAGCTTGGAATAGCAACAGTTGCAGTCTATTCCACGGCAGATGCAAACTGCTTGCATGTGAAAATGGCTGACGAAAGTCATTGTATAGGCTCGCCCAAACCAGAAGAAAGCTACCTCAACATAGAGAAGATAATTGACCTTGCTGAACGTTGCAAAGCAGAGGCTGTACATCCAGGCTACGGCTTCCGCGCTGAAGACCCTGACTTCGTTCAAAAATGCGAGAAATGCGGAATAGAATTCATCGGTCCAAACAGTTCCACGATGCAACTAACAGGCAACAAGGCGTTATGCCGAAAAGTGTTGAAAAACGCCGGAATCTCCGTGATACCAGGAACAGTAGAACCTGTCAGAAGTTTAATTGAAGCCACCAAGGCAGCTGAGGAAATTGGGTACCCAGTTCTTGTAAAAGCAGTTTATGGAGGCGGCGGTAGAGGCATGCGCATAGCATATGATGCTGAAGACTTAGAGAAAGCGTTAATGCTCGCCAGCGAAGAATCAAAACATGCCTTCGCCCGGTCAGAAGTTTACATAGAAAAATGCTTACAAAAACCGAGACATATAGAATTCCAGATACTAGCTGACAAGCACGGAAACATTGTTCATTTAGGTGAACGGGAATGCTCAATTCAACGAAGATACCAGAAACTTGTCGAGGAAACCCCCTCTCCAGCGTTAGATGAAGAATTAAGGGAACGCATGGCGGAAACAGCTATCCATGTTGCAAAAGCGTGCAACTATACAAACGCTGGAACCATCGAGTTTCTACTCGAAGAAAACGGAAACTCCTTCTTCTTCCTTGAAGTAAATTCCCGTATCCAACTTGAACATTTCATCACCGAAATGGTGACCGGAATTGACTTAGTCGAGGAGCAAATAAAAATTGCTGCTGGCGAAGAACTGCGACACGAACAGAAGGATATCAAACTCAGCGGATGGGCGATAGACTGTAGGATTAACTGCGAAGATCCATACAAAAACTTCATGCCATGTCCAGGCAAAATCGTTAAACATAGGCTTCCGCAAGCCGATTGGATAAGGATTGACACCCATCTCTACGAAGGATACAAGATCCCTCACTATTATGATTCATTACTCGCAAAAGTTGGAGTCTGGGGCGAAAATAGGCGGGAAGCAATAGAACGGATGAGACACGCGTTGGAAAACTACAAAATTGAAGGAGTTCCTACGACCATTCCTTTCCATCTCGAATTGCTGAACGATGAAAACTTTGTCAAGGGGGATTATAACGTGTGGTTTGTTCAAACAAGAGAAACAATGAAAGAAATTGCAGCTATTTCCGTAGCCCTAGCCTCCTACCTACTCTGCCCTAAAACCAAAGCAGTTATCCCCACACGGAGAAAAGAAACAACAAACCGGTGGATTATTCTTGGGAGACGAGAAAGGATGGAGAATGCCAAGTTAACTGATTGGAAGTGGCTATGCAGATAATTTTAAGAGCTAATTTCCACTTTGCTATGAACAAACAGTTGTGCGGTGAAATAATGAAGGGTTCGATTAAAAACTGGATTTTCCAACCTGAATTTGAAAAGATGCCTAGAGATAAGCTTTTGAAGCTGCAGGAAGAACGCCTTAGAAGAACAGTAAAGCACTGTTATGAAAGGATCCCCCTTTATCACAGAAAGTTTAAGGACGCTGGTATAACCCCTGACGACATAAAAACAATGGATGACTTAAAGAAAATTCCCTTCACCGAAAAAGAAGACTTACGGAAATCATACCCTTTTGGCATGCTAGCTGTAGATCTGGGCGAAGTTCTCGAGTTACACGCAAGTTCTGGAACAACCGGACATCCAACAACTTGTGCTTATACCAAAAATGACCTAGAAGTTTGGTCAAAAGTTATGGCGCGGATATACGCCTCAGCTGGAACAAAGAAAGGAGACATTATACAAAACGCCTATGGATACGGGCTATTCACAGGAGGATTAGGCTTCCATTATGGAGCGCTAGAAATAGGCGCAACAGTCCTCCCCATAGCTGCTGGAGGGACAGAACGACAAATAAGACTTGCCAAAGAGTTTGGAACAACAATCCTTGCATGTACTCCAAGCTACGCAGCTCACCTCGGCAGATACGCAAAAGAAAAGCTAGGAATAGACCCAGCTAAGGAACTTAAATGGAAAAGCGGACTATTCGGCGCTGAAGCATGGTCTGAACAACTCAGAGAAAGAATTGAAGAGCTTCTCGGCCTTGAAGCCTTCGATATATATGGGCTGTCAGAAGTAATAGGCCCCGGCGTATCTGTGGAATGCCCCCAACATGATGGACTACACATTCAGGAAGATCACTTCCTGCCAGAAATAATAGACCCAAAAACTGGTGAGGCTGTTGAAGAAGGCGAAGCTGGAGAGCTTGTGCTAACTACTCTAACCAGGGAAGCAACCCCTGTTCTACGGTTTCGCACAGGCGATATAACCGTCCTCAAAACCGAAGAATGCCCATGCGGCAGAACCCTGGCAAGAATGGGCAGAGTGCTCGGCAGAGCGGACGACATGCTAAAAGTCAGAGGTGTAAAATTCTGGCCAAAAACGGTTGAGCATGCCCTGTTGGGTATTAAGGGTGTTTCAGAAAACTACGAAATAACAATCGAACGCCCACAAGAATTGGACATCATGACCCTGCGCGTAGAACCTGACAAAGAACTATTCGAGAGTGTAGGCGGAGACCTGATGAAGCTAAAAGATCTAGCCAAGGAAATAGCTGAACAAATAAAATCAATAGTCGGAGTTAAAGCAAATGTTGAGCTGGTTCCATACGGCTCCCTGCCGAGGTTCATGGGAAAAGCCAAACGAGTAAAAGACTTGAGAAAAGAAACCTAAGTTTCACCTTGAGAATCAACATATCCTGGGAACAGGGTCACCCACAGGTTGCGCGATTATCCTTTTGCCACCGACCAATGTTTGCATAGCCACCATATCAAACTCCATAGTTGCTTCACCAATGATTTCCGCGTCCTTCCCTTCCTCCATAGACTTTAACACCTCTAACACATGCTCCGCCTTTTCAGGTATGACGCCTATGATTATCTTTCCTTCATTTCCAACCTCAAGCGGATCTATCCCTAACATCTCACATGCAGCTTGAACGCTCGGTTTTATCGGAATCCTATCTTCATATATGAGTATCCCCACCTGGGATTTCTGACTCCACTCGTTAAGCGCATCCGCTAATCCCCCCCTCGTAGGATCTTTCATTGCCACTATCCCCCCAACTTCATCCAACAAACGAATTATTAAACGATTTAACGGCCTAACATCTGAAACTATGCTACTGCCAAAGCTTAATCCCTGCTGAGCAGATAAAACAGCCAAACCATGATCCCCTATAGTTCCCGACAAGATAATCTTGTCGCCAGCATGCAAGTTAGAATCTAAAATCCACCGTGCCCTAAATTCCGGCCGATGCTGTCTTACAACTCTTAAGTTATTTTCTAATGCTTGACTGCGTTTTCCTATACCCGAAACATTGATAACGCAACCTCCTAGACTTCCCTTCTCAACTACCTTCGTGTCGCCAGTAACGACGGAAACTCCTGCTTCCTCACAAGCCTTTTCCATACTAGCCAAAATCCTTTCAAAATCTGAAATCAATAGTCCCTCTTCAAGTACAAAACCACAAGCTAACGCTGTAGGCTCAGCGCCTAAAACAGCTATATCGTTAACGGTGCCGCAAACAGCTAAACGTCCAATATCACCGCCTGGAAAAAATATAGGCTTAACCGCATGGGAATCACTTTTCAACACCATATCGCCAACTACCGCTGCATCATCCAAGGCCTCCAAAGGCACAGAAAACTCCGAAACCTTAACGGTTGACACAGCAAAATGTTTTAGAATATACTGCTCCACAAGTTCATGCATGAGTTTTCCACCTGCACCATGCAACAATGTAATTCTCTCTTTATCCTTACTCATCAAAGCCACCATCTAAAGATGAATTTAGAGTTACAGTAGAATGAACATAGAATCGAGGAGTCTTTTAAACCCTCTTTCACGCGCCGTACTTCTTAACTTTACCCAGGAAATTCATTAGGATAGGCATCAAATCCTTACCTCGAATTCTCCCGAGGCCACCCTTTGCGCATGCTCTTTCACCGAATTCTGCAACATCATCTGTCCGAACATAAGGCCCACGTAAGACTATGGGTACAGGGTCTCCCTCATGTTCTCCAGTAGCAATAGAAGTGGTATGATCCGCGGTAACAGCTATATACGTCTCTTCTGGATCCGTATTCTCCAGAATGTAACTTACCAAACCATCAATTTTCACTATCATTTCCATTTTCTTACTTACCTTTCCATCATGGCTTGCCAAATCTGTACCTTTCACATGTACCAGAACAAAATCGTATGATTCCAATGCTTTAACTGCCGCTTTAGCCTTTGCCATAACATTTGTTGCATAAGTTCCTGTAGCACCCTCTACAAGAATAGGCTTCATACCTGCAAGCTTGCATACCCCACGGATCAGAGGTAACGCACATATAACGGCAGGCCTAATCCCATATTTCAATGTGAGAGGCGTCAAATCCGGAAGTTTTCCCGCGCTTCTAAATAACACAATATTCGCCGGCAACAATCCCTTTTCCTTTCTCTTCTCATTCACCTCATGATTTTTCAAAATTTCATGGAAAAACGTCATAAGCTTGTTAGCTATCTTAGCTGTCCTAGCCGCCTGAAGCGTATCATCCAACGGCATAATCTTTTGAACCCGTCTCCCCACATAAGCTGGGTCAGAACTAGAAACCATGTTTGAAAGCTCTGGCCCCCTAAGCCGTAGAATAGCCCGGTGCTCTACAGTATTTTTGAACAGCACATCAGCCTCAAACTCTTCCTCAGATACGGCCTTTTGAATATCTTCCGTAAGCTTAGCCGCATCCTCAGTAGCGATCCTTCCTGCTCTCCGGTCAACCACAACGAGGTCTTTATCAACCGTGGCGAAATTACAGCGGAACGCAATATCGGTTGGCAGAACTTCTATCCCAGAGCCAACCGCTTCGAGTGCCCCTCTCCCCGTATAAACCTTAAGTGCGTCATATCCCAACAACGCCAGCGTAGCCACATCACTTCCAGGCGGAAACCCCGGCGAAATCGGATCGATAATTCCGCATATGCCGCTCTTTGCCAGTTCATCTAAAAACGGCTTTTCCGTCGCTTCTAAAGGAGTTTTACCCTCCAACTCCTTTAAGGGGCGATCAGCCATACCATCGCCAATTATTAAAATAGCCTTCATCTTCCTTTCACTGTCACATCTTTCGAAATACTATGAATTGTTGTTTAACATGGTTAAAATACTTATGTATAAATAGCTATTTTAGTCTGGACAAACCTCAACAGGTGTCAAGATTGGCGAAGGTTTCCAGAGAAAAATGGAGTAAACAATTCGGCGAATGGTTCCGTGAAACACTAATCTCCGCCGAAATAATGGACTACCGTTATCCAATAAAAGGATGCGGAGTCTGGCTCCCATACGGTTTCCAAATTCGCAGAAACGTTTTCCAAATAATCCGCGATATACTCGACGCAACCGGACACAAAGAAGCATTATTCCCGCTGCTGATCCCAGAAACATCCCTCGAAAAAGAAGCTGAACACGTACGTGGATTCGAAGCCCAATGTTTCTGGGTAACCCAAGGCGGACAAAAACCACTAAAAATCAAATACGCCTTAAGACCAACGAGCGAAACAATCCTAGGCCCAATGCTTCACCTATGGATACGTGCCCACACTGATCTACCTCTAAAACTCTACCAAATAGTAACAGTTTTCCGATACGAAACTAAAGCCACTCGCCCCATACTGCGGATGAGGGAATTCGACTTCAAAGAAGCTCACACATCCCACGCGACAGCCGAGGAAGCCGAAGCCGAAGTAAAAGAAGAAATCGAAAACTACAAGAAGTTCTTTGACACATTATGCGTCGCCTATAAAATTTCTAGAAGACCAGAATGGGACAAATTCGCCGGAGCCGTGTATACTATTGCCTTCGACATGCTATGCCCCGACGGAAGAACCCTACAAATCGGAACAGTCCACAACCTAGGACAAAACTTCTCAAAAGCGTTTGACGTAACCTACGAAAAACCTGACGGAACTCATGAACATGTATGGCAAACATGCGCTGGAATCTCTGGAAGAGGAATAGCATCAGTACTAATCACCCATGGAGATGACCACGGTTTAGTTCTACCTCCTAAAATAGCTCCAACCCAAATAATCGTAATACCCATCCCATACAAAGAAAAAAGTGAAACAGTCAACAAAAAAGCGCTGGAAATAACAGAAAAACTTGAAAAAGCCGGGTTCCGCGCAAAAACAGATACTCGTGAAGATATAACTCCTGGCGCAAAATACTATCACTGGGAACTACGAGGTGTCCCCATACGCATAGAAATAGGGCCAAGAGACATAGAAAAAAACGAAGTAACTATTGTACGAAGAGACACTTTAGAACGAGAAACATGCAAAATTGAAAATCTTGGAAACGAACTACGCGTCATAATGGAAAAAATGGCCTTAGAAATGCGGCGAGAAGCATGGGAATGGTTAGAAAAACACACATACCGAACAAGTAACCTAGAAGAAGCAAAACAACTAATCAAAGAACGAGCCGGAATAATTGAAGTCCCATGGTGCGGAGCCCCAGGATGCGGGCAAGAGCTGGAAGAAATAATTGACGCGCGAATTCTAGGCACTCCCGAAGAAGAGGAGACACAACAAGAAATCGATGACAAATGCATATTATGCAACAAAACAGCAAAAACACTAATCAGAATCGCATTAACCTACTAACTTTGTAGTTCTCATTTTATTATCAATACCGGACAGTGGGCGTTTCTCGTTACTCCATGACTAACACTGCCCATTAAGATTTCTTTGAGTTTACTTATTCCTCTGGCCCCCATAACTATCAAGTCGACATTTTTCTCCTCCGCTGTCCTCACTATCTGATGGACAGCGTTTCCCTCTTTTATTATCGTTTGGACATTAATGTCATGCATTTCCGTTTTCTCTGCAGCCCGATTTAGCAGTTCCTGGGCTTTCTGCTTGGTTTTTTCAATAAGCTCCACCGTTATTTCTATAGCTGGCGGAGTTTCTGTTGATGGGCCGCCTAGAGGCATTGGCGAACTTATCGGAGCTGGTTTTGGTAAGGAGTACACATGCAAGAGAATAAGGGCGCTTTCGAACCGTCTCGCTATCTCAGCAGCGTACTTTAAAGCTTTGAATGAGTGTTCTG
>DAZI01000015.1:30429-55496 GCA_002507245.1 Candidatus Bathyarchaeota archaeon UBA233 | reverse complement strand
TGTGGACGGGGGTATGGCTTAAAAAATGGAAGGAACGTGTTAAGCTTCTGATAGGGAAACAAAGCTTTGAAAGATGGAACAAAACTACGAAGCTTTTGAGTGATGCTGAGCCTAAATGGCGGAGGATAAGAAACAAACAGGAGCTTCAAGAAGTTGTGGTGGCAACTTTAATAAAGAACGGCGAGATATGTGGGACTTCCATTATAGCTGAAAACGTGTTAAAACTTGAATTAGGAGCTAAAAACAAAAAGCCTTCTGTAAACCAAAACGAGTTTTTGCTAAACACCTTAAACAAAGCCCTAAAAAAGGCTAGAGAACTAGCCCGAACCCGAGGGCCTCTAATTTTCGTAAAGGTAGACAAGACCTACTTCAATATTTCAAGATTTTCCAATTCAGGCTAAGATTTAACGAAGCCTTCTCCGGTTCAGGTTTTTAGTTTGCCATGCATACCTTCTAATTCTAGGGCTTGCGCCATAGCCGCAGGCTGCGCATCTTTTTTTAGAAACGTTGTAAGCTCTTCTCCCGCATCGTCTACATTTTATATGGACGGTTTTTCCAGCCCTTTTGCCCATGGAGGGTGTGCCTTTTCCCAATGTTTATCACCTAGGTGGGGGTGAAATCAAAACGACGTTATCGCCCCTTACAATTATTGTTCCTAGTTTCTTAACATTTTCCATGTTTGTGGTTTCTTCTGTATCTTCCAGAACAAGGTTTAAGTGCTGGTCAAAGCCTTTTAATTTCCCGCGTAGGCTTTTTCCACCTTTGAGTTTTACCAGCACTATTTTTCCAAGGCTTTCTTCCAGTATTTGAGTAGTCATTTCACTCATAGATTGTCCACTATCCCCGGGTTAGGTTAAGCTTCTCCTTTGTATTGTTTAGGAGAACAATTTAAATCTATCTAACATGGAATATTAACTTTATGTCTTCTAAATCGTTCAGAAGATATTTTTTGCGAGATAAGGAATCTAAGAGTTTTGTTCGAGATTTCACGGTAAAATTCAAGGTTTCCTTAAAAGAAATTTTGAAAATTGGCAGCATACGTGTTGAAGTTGTTGAAACAGATAGGGATTTGAGGATTTTCGTTATAAGTGGCAAACCATTGCTGGTGAAAAAGGGGGAAGACATTTTTCCATCTCTAATGTTTAGTGCATTGCTGTCTCGTATCCCCCGGGTGGTGGTGGATATGGGTGCGGTTCCACATGTCTGCGATGGTGCGGACGTTATGGTTCCAGGAATAGTTCGTGTTGAAGGAGATTTTGAAGCTGATGATATAGTGGTAATAGTTGATGAGCGCCATGGCAAGCCTTTAGCAGTGGGGAAAGCGTTAGGTAGCTCAGAGGAAATTCGGAATGTGAACAGGGGAAAAGCTGTGAAAAATTTACATTTTATTGGTGATAAGACATGGAAATACATTAAATCGTTATTGAAGTGAAGCTTGTATACTTATTCTAGATTCATAAAGGATTTTAAAATACTAGCTATTAATTTCGAGTTAACCTTCGGGTGAAGACGTGACTTTAAGAAACGTTTAAACTTAAAAGGGAACTAAATAATAGGAGAGGAATAGCGTTTGTCAAGCTTTAGCAAAGCCTTAGAAAAGCTTTTCCGAAAACAGAAAAAATCAGAAAGGGAAGAAACTGAAACTGTAGAGGTTGCTGCGCAGCATCCAGCCGTAGAATCCGGTAAACTATATTTGAAGGCTTTACCCTTGCGCGATCTTTCTGATTTGGATGAAATAAAAAAGGAAGTGAAATCTGGGAATATAGTTATTATCCGCGTTAACACTTTGGCTAGGAAAAGTATTGAGGATGTTAAAAGGGCTGTTAACGAGCTCTGTGAGTTCGCTGAGTCTATAGGTGGAGATATTGCTCGTTTGGGAGAAGAACGTGTTGTGTTAACGCCTTCTACTGTAAGGATTTGGCGTCAAAAACCGCCAATTCCAGCGAACCAAGCGTCTACTGCAGCCTAATGGTTTCCAAAATCTTCATAGCTGAGGCTTGAAACTTGTATTTCTTTGTTAGGTAAGTTGCAACGCCTAGGCATTTGACTCTCTCGCCATGAACTGCGATTATTCTTTCAGGTCTCGGTGTAATTCGTGTAAGATAGTTTATGACCTGTTTTCGGTCAGAATGCCCGGAGAATCCTTCTATCGATTCTATCCTAAGCTTCACTTTTACTATTTCTATCTTTCCTTCACTGTTCATCGTTGACACTTCTTCTAGGCCTCTTTGAATTCGTCTTCCCAGGGTTCCTTCGATTTGGTAGCTTACGAAGATTAGTGTGTTCTTCTTGTCAGATGCTAAGCGTTTGAAGTATTCAATGACTGGACCGCCTTCAAGCATCCCGGAAGTAGCTAAGATTATGCATGGTTCGCCTTCCACTATTTCTTCTCTTACGCTTGGATGTTCTACTATGGTGAAGTATTCGGACTGGAATGGGTTTACACCCTCGTGTAGTATGCTTTTCTTAACGTCTCTTGCCAAGTATTCGGGATAAGCTGTGTGTATGGCTGTTGCTTCAGAGATCATTCCTTCAATGTATACTGGTGCTTCCTTCATCATACCGCTACGCATGCTTCCGTCAATTATGAGCATGATTTCTTGGGCTCTGCCAACTGCTGGAACTGGGATCAAAACTTTTCCATTGTTTTCTAAAGTTTCGTTTATGATGTTGGTGAGGTTCTGTTCGGCTTGTACTCTGGACGGCATCACGTCTTGGGGGCCACCGTAGGTGGTTTCGGTTATTACGGTTTCTGCCCTGGGGAACTCTGTTGCTGCTGATTCCAAAAGCATGGTTTTTCCGAACTTGTAATCCCCGGTGTATACAATGTTGTGTAGTCCTTCGCCTATATGTAAGTGAATTATGGAAGAGCCTAAAATATGTCCAGCGTTATGAAGGGTTAGGCGAATGTCCGGAGCTATGTCGGTTACCATACCGTAACGCAACGGGATAGTATGTAGAACACATTCTCTAACATCCTTCTGGTCATAAGGCGGTATGATTCCTTGTTTACTTAAAACATCTAAGTAGTCTAACTGTAACAAGGTCATTAAATTCGATGTAGGAGCAGAGCAGTATACTGGCCCGTCGTACCCATATTTGTATAGGAATGGAAGAAGCCCACAATGGTCGAGATGGGAATGACTTATGATCACGGCGTCTAGGGATTCTATGTCGAATTCTGGCGCGTCAAATCGTGGAAACGCGTCCATTCGGCTTGCAGCTCCGGGGTTTATGCCGCAGTCGAGGAGAACACGACTTTCTCTTGTTTGAACTAGGAAGGCTGATCTTCCCACCTCCAAGGCTCCGCCGAGAGCGGTTATGCGAATATCGCCTACTTCCATGATTAAGGGTCTGAAGATTCTTTCTCCTACTGTTCGGAGGATTCTTTCTCTTTCTTTGCTTTCGGCGTGCAAGAAATGTCGCATATGCGTGACGATTTTTGAGGGAATTGGTGGGCTTCTCAGTATCCTAGGTCTCCAACGTGTTCGCTTAATTATTTCTTGCAGAACTGCCCCATTTTTTCCTATAACAAGTCCGGGTTTTTTGGCCTCTATTACAACTTCGCCGAGGCTTGGATCAAAGTTTATGCTAGCTATCTCAGCTTCGGGAAAAGCTATTTCTCGTATTACCTTTTCCGCCTCTTTCTCTGGAAGCCTAACAGAGGGGTCCGAACGAATCACTATTCGTTTTCTTATCAGATTTACTATGTCAGCAATTATGTTGCTTTGCTCGATGAGAATTTCTGGTTTTTTAGTATACAATGCGAGTCTTGGGCCTTCATACTCGACTCTAGTGACTTGAGCTTCTTTTGGTACATGTTCTAGCACGTATTGGCTTATTTCAACTTTGGTTTTGTCCTTGGAGGTTTTCAATAATTATTCCTCTTAACTGCTGCCTTCGAGGATTTTCTTTTTCTCTTCAGGGGTTAGCTGGCGATATCCTTCCTCATTTATTACTGCGACGTCGAAGCTGTCACCGCTAGCGGAGTCTCTTTTCATAGCCGAGTTCACGGCTTGAACAATTATTGGCAAGACTTGAGAAACAGGCATGTCTTCTTTGAATTTATCTTCTAGTACTCCGTAAGCTATAGGTGAACCTGAACCTGTTGCCACGCATTTCTCTTCTGTTAAGCTTCCGAAGGGGTCAAGCATGAATACGTGGGGGCCTGTGTCATCAACTCCGCCAACGAGGATTTGGGCTATTAGCGGAGCGTATCTGGCTGAGAATAGTAGGTTTGCTATGAGGCGGGAGGCGGTTTTCACGGGCATAGGTCTACCTACGTTGAGCTTGTAGAGTTGAGCGTTGGCTCTGAGAACGTCAACTGTCCATTGAGCGTCAGCCACTGTTCCAGATATTGTCATGGCTAAGTGATTGTCAATTTTGTAGATTTTCTTCCCCTTCTTATGAGCCACGAAAGTCCCCATGGTTACACGGGTATCTGAGGAGAGAATGACTCCATCTTTGCAGACCACTCCTATAGTAGTGGTTCCTCGTAGCACTAACTTATCAGGCGTTTCCGGTATCATTCATTCCATTTCTCCCTAAAACCAAAACACTCCTGTTTCGCCGAGTTTTACGCTGATGAAACAGCACCCATGTATTCATAAAAGTGCTATTAATTAGCTTTACGGTAGAAAGTTCTAACATACAAGTTAAATACTTAAGGGTTTCCTGAAAACCTTCAGCTGTCCAGCCACGTTTTTGAGCTTCACTATCCTCTTCTGAATTAAATCCAAAAGAGCCCTACGTAACCTTTCTCGTCGCAATCTTAACTCTGAAATTCTACGTATCGCATCAGCTAACTCAGTGTCCCCAATCACGTGTCGAATCCATGTTTCGAAGTCACCTCTACGCACGTGAAACTCGATGGACTGCAAACTCACAACTTTCAATAAGGAGTGAAACTCTTCTAGGCTGAAAGCAACGAAAGATGTTGGTTTAGCAAATTCTTGAAAGAAAATGAAAGCCCTAGTAGCCGGGACCCGTCTTAATATCCTCTTCGCAATTAAACGAGGTGTTTGAAACTTTCTCATAACCCTGTTTTCGAAATCAGACAAAATGCGTGAGAAGACTGTGAAGGCTTCAACTGCACTATTATATGGATTGAAGTAGCTATGTACGTCCCCCGGTCCAGCTCCTTTAGTACTTATGTAATACAAGTGATCGCTACTTTGGAGATAACGCCATATTCGAACTAATTCGGGATCCTCAGTATCTTTCACTAGTTCCTCAAGCGACTTCAACGATTCGTAACAGGTTAGCTGCATTGGGTTTCCAAGCCAAGCACTTGTATCTCTTTCTAAGTCAGCCCAAGAAATTGTTTCGAAATCTCCAACATCTATTTCACCTACAGGTTGATGTTTTTCCACGGCTTCGCTGGGCGTGATGAAAGAAAGATGATGCCACTTAAGTATCTCGCCTGGAAGCCATCTCAAGAATTCGTGAATTCCACTTTCAGGCCAGTGATGTTCACCGAAAGTTTCATAGTCCATGAAGATTGTAATGAGTTGTCCAGGTGTGGCAGCTAGCCAGCTGGAGTATTTTTCTGCAGTTAATGGCCATTCGCTCCACCATCGTGAGGTAAAACGGAATCCTATGTCATCTGAAAGCCTGTAATTTCGTAACAAAACGCGTATTTCAGAGTTCTTCGCCTTGTAAACGTAGTTCGGGCTTCGCCATTGAAGTACTTTTGCAACGCTTTCAGTTATTATAGCTCTGAACCCTAAGGATTCTATAGTTTTGGCGATGGAGTTGTTGTATAGGCATTCCGTGTTTTCAAAGGTTTGGGGTGACTGCTTGAACAATTTCTGGACGAGTTGATGGTGCATGTTTACTTGTTCAATAAATTCGGTTCGGTCAAGTCCAAAAAGGCTAGACAGGGAATGATAATAGGTTTGGCAGAGGAATTCCACGCATCCAGTTTCTGCAAGTCTTCTAAAAGATTCGAGTAGGCTGGGTTTCCAGTGTTGACATTGTTCGACGAAAATGCCTGACAAACTATAGGCTACTTTAAATCTTCTTTTCTCTCGTTTGTATCTATCAATGTTTTCGAGAATAATATCGTTGGCTGGAAAATAACACTTCTGACATGTTCTTTCAAAAATTTTCCTGTTTAGATCATTGTCAAAATAGAGGTTGAACAAATCTTTTTCGCTTATATTTTTTCCAGCAAATAAGCTGGGATGGAAGTTGCGGTTTAACCTTAACGGCTGATGAACTTCAAATATGAAACAAATGTCTGTCATTTTAACTCTAAACTGTAGGGTTCAGGCTAAGTTATTCTTAACGTTTTCTCCATAAGTTTTAAAACCATAAACCGCAAGGTTATGAACGGAAAGGAGAAAACTCAAGATTTAAGTGATTGCTGTTGACTATGAAACGCCACCGTATGCAACTTCCCCGAGAGGTAATAGTTGGGGAAGGAACTATAGATACGGTAACGGAAGTTTTTCAAAGACTGGGATTTTCAGATTCCGCTTTGATTGTTACTGGATACAAAACAATGGAAGTCGCAGGAAAAATTGTACTTGAGATGCTGGAGTCTCGCGGTGTAGAAGTTGATTACGTGGTTGTTAAATCTTCAAATGTGGACGAAGTTCAGAAGGTTGAGGAAAAAATTCGCATAAATCGTCCTCAAGTGGTTTTCGGAGTTGGCGGTGGAACGAAAATTGACGTGGCAAAAATAAGTTCGGCTAATCAATCAATACCTTTCATTAGTGTTCCCACAACCGCCTCTCATGATGGAATTGCAAGCCCAGTAGCCTCGGTGAAAGGCTTTGAAAAACCCTACTCGGTTATGGCACAGGCTCCACTAGCTATAATCGCGGATACAGAGATAATTATGAAAGCACCGAAACGTTTCTCCATAAGCGGATGTGGCGACGTAGTAGCAAAGCTAACAGCTGTCCGTGACTGGGAGCTTGCTCACAAAGTTCAGAACGAGTACTATGGGGAATATGCGGCTAGTTTAGCTTTAATGAGTGCACAACTGGTGATGGAGAACGTAGAGCTGATAAAGGAGAATAATGAGGAAGGATTGAGGATTCTTTTGGAGGCTTTAATAAGCTGTGGAGTAGCGATGAGTATAGCTGGGAGTAGCCGGCCATGTAGTGGCTCTGAACATCTCTTTAGTCACGCTTTGGATTTAACCGCTTCGAAACATGCGTTACATGGAGAACAGTGTGGGGTTGGAACAATAATGATGGCTTTCCTTCATGGAATAAACTGGAAAACGGTGAAACAGACGCTTGAAACGCTAAAAGCGCCAACTACGGCTTCAGAGCTAGGAGTAACTGTTGAAGAAGCTGTAGAGGCTTTGATTAAAGCTCCAACTGTCCGTCCTGAAAGATACACAATTTTGAATGAGATTAATATGGATTCTCACTTTGCTGAAAAACTCGCCAAAAACACTGGAGTAATCGATTGATAAAGGAGCAACAAGCGCTGAAATCTTTGAAAAAACGCCGCATTATCACTTTAATAAGTGCAAAACAAGCAAGAAAAGGCTTCAAATTTGTATTCCATACTTCGTCAGCTCAATGCGAAAACTGTGGGTACTATCACGTTTGCATAGAAAGCCTGGAATCCGGACGTGTATACCAAGTAACTAGTCTCCGTAAAAACATTTTTCCCTGCCCACTTCATGAAGAAGGAGTACGGGTGGTTGAAGTTGTTGAAGCAGAGGCATTAACAGCTATCCCCTCAAAATTAGCTGTAGAAGGTGCAACAATTGTTTTTAAAACTCAACTATGCAAGGAAATAACATGTAAAAATGCTGTTTTATGTCGTCCAGTTGGGCTGGTAGACGGTGATAAATGTATAATAGTTGAGGTTAAAGGAAAACTCGATTGCATAGAGGGATCTTCACTAGTAAAAGCTAAGCTTCGCCGGATTTCTTCTGATAAGTTTCAGTAAACTTTACAGTTTGAATTTCTGGAAAAAACTTTTGCACATCCAAGGCTATTCCTCTCTTAGCTAACTGTATTCCCTCTAAATAGAAGGCTTCTTCTGGCATTTCTAACTCGATTTTAGTTTCCTTCATATTTAGCTTGAACTTTTCTATCTCGACAGCAGGAATTCTTCGGTGAATTAAGGCTAGAACTTTTTCTTTCGGATCTTGAAGCCTTTTTTTCACGGTAATCTCGTAGATTAGGGTTTTTCCGGCTAGAGGTGGGTTAAAATCTAGTTGAACTCTTCCTGCGCCGATAGTGCGTACAGTGGCGAGTTTTCCATTGAACTCTATTTGTGCGCCAACTTGTGGGGTAACGCCTTTTGCTAATAATCGCCTTAAGGGAACAAGCTTAACTTTCTCTGGATCCCGAGCTCCAAAGGCTTTTTCCGGAGGTATCTCAACTTCAGCCTTTTTTTCAAGCTCTAACCCTTGAATAGCCTCATCCAACGCTTTTAACACCCATCCTTCGCCTACTACAACAAGTTTCGGCTCGTAGGTTTCACCTTCTTTATAGAGTTTTTCTTTCTTTGCTACCTCTTCAATCGTGGTGTCAAACACTTCGCCTGTTTCCTTGACTTTTGCCGTATAATCGATCAGTATGAAATCCCCTTTCTGGAACGCCATAACTATTCATCTCAAATCTTGTTATTGACCTACCACAACTCTCAATCATAAACTTTAATCTTTTTCGGTTAAAACTTTAATTAAAAATAGCCTGTTCCAAACGTTCTTATAATGAAAATTGAGAATAATTAACTGTTATGATTAATGTGGCAATTGTTGGCGGCGGACCAGCAGGCTCCTATTGCGCATATCACCTCGCAAAAAACGATGTTCATCCAGTGATCTTCGACCCAACCCATCCACGAGAAAAACCATGCGGCGGCCTCGTATCTCCATCGGCACAAAAAATGTTACCTTTTCTGAAGGAAATCCCAATAGAACGTAGTGAAAGAAAAACGTTATGTATAATTTCGCCGTATGGAAAACGAATACGTATTTCTTCCAGATATAGCAGGTTCCTTTGCTTCTCTAGGCTAGAGCTTGACAAGTTTTTGTTAGATACAGCTGTGAAAGAGGGCGCTGAGTTAGTTGAGGAGAAAGTCACAGCTTTGACAAGAAAAGGGGGTATGTGGAAGATCAAGACTGCGAAGCGGTCTTATCTTGCTAAGAGATTGGTCGGAGCTGACGGTGTTAACAGCATAGTTCGAAAAAGCATTGTAGGTGCTTTAGACAGTAAGGATAAAGGGTTATGTTATGGATATCTTGTTGAAGGATTGGAGGATGAAGAAATCATTTTGAAGTTTCTTTTCCATAGAGTTGGGTATTTATGGGTGATCCCTCGGAAAAGCCATACGAGCCTAGGAATAGGGTGTGCCAATTTATCTCGTTCTTATGGACTTAAAAAGGAACTGGACATTTTCATCAAAAGGCATTACCCGCATGTAAAGAAAAACGCAGAGTGGGCAGCTTTAATTCCCCACATTAAAGATATTAAAACTCTTCATATTCCAGTTGCAGGAACAGATTGGATATTAATTGGTGACGCTGCAGGTCACGTAAGCCCAGTGGTTGGGGAAGGCATAATATATGCTCTTTTAGACGGCGAATTAGCTGCAGAAGCCATTGTTGAGAATAACCCTAAACTGTTTAATCGTTTATGGAAAGAAACATATGGGTGGATATTGTTTCGAGATGTTAAGCTTATGAAGTGGATATCCAAGAAGCCCTTTCTTGAACTCTTCTTTCAGTATCTTAAATTTAGAAGTCTAGTTTAACCGCTTATTAGGCTTCTAAGGTTTTAGGCCCGTATTTACATCTATCCAAAGTTTCTCTCCAACCTTCCTGTATCCGATTTTTTCATAGACCTTTATAGCTGGATAATTGTCAGATCTAACGAATAATGCTGCAGCTTTTGCAGAGCCCAAGGCATGTTTGGTAATGGCTGAAACGGCTAGGGTAGCGTAGCCCTTTCCTCTACTTTTTGGGTGAGTATACACTCCACCTATCATCCAGACTTCGGGGAGTTGAAGAAAGCTAGCTGCGTAGGAAACAAGTGTTTCATTGTTCAGGAAAACTCCGTAGACCGGCATGCTACGAATCATCTCTTCATACTTTTCTTTACTTTCAGGGACACGATCTTCTCTTGTGGAAAGCAAATGTAGCAGTTTAGTTGCATCCTCAACTTCTAATCTGCGCACTAAAGGCGAATCGAAAAAACGCGCCTCATCCTTTTTCACAAGCATCCAATTTTCAACATAAACTTTTGCTTCGGGAAACTTTTTCTTTACCACACCAAGAAGGTGTGGCTCAGCATGGATAATCATTGCATTTTTTGGTGCTTGCGCCAAGAGCCTTTCTACCGCTGGTGCTTCTCCTTCCAGAATTACGCTTGGAAATCTTAAAGCCGTGTAAACAAGAAGGTAAGCTTCTATTGAAGCTTCTTCGTTAAAGGCTACGTACATTGAGGTATGCTCTGGTTTATATTGAATGTCGTAATATGCAAACACATGCCTTAGTATATCAGTTCGCAGAAAATCAAGTACACCCTCTATATTTTTATCGGTGACTTTAACTATCCGCATTTTTAGGTCCACTACGTTTATTGTACCCTCTTCAGTTCATTGATAAAGCGGTTAATTTCCTCTTCGGTATTGTAAAAGTGAGGAGAAACCCTTATTCCATGTGAACGCGCTGACACAACAAAGCCTTTCTCGGAAAGCCGTTTAACAAGTTCATCTGGATTAGCCATTTTAAAGTTTACTATACCTGAACGGTATTTCCGATCCTCTGGAGTCTGAAGCTTCATCCCTAACTCTTTAACTTTCTCTATAAGTAAATCAGTTAAGTCGAGAATTCTCTTCTCAACTTCAGATATTCCAGTTCTTAACAGGAGTTTAAGCGCTTCAATTGCGCCAACAAAACTTATGAAGCTCGGTGAGCCAACTTGGAATTTGCTAGCGTCTTCCGGAAAGTTTAGGTGCCATATGTCCCAAAAATCAATGGTTTCGAATACTTTCTGTTTAACGCCTGCCCAACCAATGAAAGAAGGCTCTAGCTCCTTGATTAAATTCTTTCTAACATAGAGATAGCCTGCTCCACATGGTCCAAGAAGCCATTTATAGCATGCGGCTGCAAGGAAATCCACGTCGTCTCTTCTAACGTCAATTGGTATGGCGCCAGCTGATTGGATAGCGTCCACAACTAGGAAAGCTCCGTGTCGATGGGCTATTTCAGCTAAGGCTTTCAAGTCATTTCTGAAGCCGTTAACATATTCCACATGACTTACCGCTACCACAACCGTTTGGTCGTCCACTGCTTTTTCAAAATCTTCCAGCAAAAGTTTCCCATTAACGTTCTTAACATATCGAACTTTCAAGCTCCACTTCTTTTTTAAGTATGGGTAGACAACTGAAGGGTATTCAAGGTCTGTTGTAACCACGTTTGCTTCGCAAGGATACTCCAACATGTTTGCCACCATGTTCAAGCCCATTGAAGTGTTCTCAACCAAGGCGATCTCTTCTTTGCTAGCCCCTATCAGTTCGGCAAAAAAGGGTTTTCCACCATCATGCCATTCCAATGAGAAGTCTCCGAAATTGGAGGATTCATAAATGTATCTCTGCATGACTTCCGCTACTGGCTTAGGAAGGGGCGACTGACTAGCATGATTGAGGAAGACTTTGTTTTGAGTTATTGGAAACATTTCCCGAACTTTCTCAATGTCTATCAAGCGCCAAGCCCATAGATTAGTAAACTCACATATGTTTAAGCCTTAGTCTGCACCAGAAAATCTAGCAACATAAAACCTAAAATGAAACTAACTGTAAAAGGTATAGCAAGGTGTCTATTATGCCAGAGAAAGAACCCATAATTGTAGTGACTACTCCCACGGTGCCTGGATACAGAATAGTAAAAGTTCTCGGGCCAGTTCATGGGCTAACCGTCCGAACTAGGGGTGTTGGCGGAAAAATTGTAGCAGGGATTGAAGGAATTTTCGGCGGTGAAGTCACTACCTATACTGTGGAATGTGAAAAAGCAAGAAGGGAATCACTAAACAGATTAATAAAAAACGCTCGGGAGATGGGTGCCAACGCTGTAATAGGCGCTGATTTTGAAACAAGCGACATACTACAAGGGATGGCAACCATTTTCGCATCTTATGGTACAGCCGTAATAATTGAACCCTTAGAGAGCGAAGGATAAAAACAGTTTAAACTCTAACGGAAACAACTCCAATAAGGTTTCAGAAGCCTTTTCAACTTTCGAAGAGTATTATTGACGGCTCGTCGACAATATTCCGGTTCGACTGGTGGAGCATGTTCATCTTCAATGTTGAAATCATTTGCGCCAACTGCGCCAACCAAAAGTGCGTACCAGCAAGCAGGTAGAACTCGCGGGTTATAGCCACTGCCAGGCATCAGAACCCATTTCCCATAACAAACTTTTTCAGCGGTTTCTCCAATGACCCGTGACAGTTTAAAGAATCCTTTCACAGTTAAAGCAAGGTTACCCAGTAAATCTGCAAAGTGCGGATCGCTTCCACCGTTCGAAACGATAATTTCGGGTTTAAACTCTAAGGCTAATGGCACAAAAATCTCCTTTAACGCCCTTAGATAAGTAATGTCTCCAGTTCCTGGAGGCAACGGCACATTTATATTGAAGCCTTCTCCTTCGCCTTTTCCAACTTGTTCAACGAAACCTGTGCCCGGATAAATAGTCTTCGGATCTTGATGCAAAGAAATAAACAGAACCGAAGAATCTTCGTAGTAAATATCGCTTGTTCCATTTCCGAAATGAACATCATGATCCAGAACCAAGAAACGCTTAATCCCATATTTCTCGCGGAGATATTCTATCAAAACCGCAACGTCGTTGAAAAGGCAGAAGCCGCCGCCATAATTCCTTCCAGCATGATGATAACCACCCCCCAAAGCTACAGCTCGAAGAACCTTTCCATCATAAATGTTCTTTCCAGCCTCAAGCGCGCCCCCAACAATAAGCAAGGCAGCTTCAAGAATAGAAGGTGAAACAGGAGTTTCCACATCATAAGGTTTATTTTCTTCAGCTAATCGAAAAATCAAGTCCACATAATCCTCATCGTGAACCCTTAACAAATCTTCTCTTGAAGCTGGAACAGGCTTCAACAATCTAACGTTAGATAATTCAAGCAAACCATGATCCTTAAAGAATTTTATAGCATTAGCGAAACGGTCACCTCTATAGGGGTGCTCAATACCCAAATCATATTGTCCATATTTCTCATGAAACACTAACCCTGTCTTAAACAAGAAAGCCCACTTCCACCTAGCATGCGTTAGTTAAGCTATAAAGGAATAAATCCTAATTAACGGTTTATCTCAAACAGAAAAAAGAGAAAAAGCATAGAAGGGAGTCATTAAACGCTTATAACGTTATATCTTCCTCTTCCTCATTTCCTGAAAAGGAAGGTTCTACGTTTTCTTCTTCAGCACTTACAGTTTGGAACTCTATATTTTCCTCTACGTTTTCTTCTGTTGGTAAAGTTGGCTCTAAAAGTGTTTCTGGCTCCTTCTCTGTTTGGAATTGAGTTAACGTTTCCTCTTTTTCTTCTTTCAGCTCTCCCAACTCGGGTTTCGATTCGTCAATCATTGAAGTTGATGTTTCTTCTATGGGTTTTAAGGGCTCTTTGAGTAGAGCTTCGGATTTCAAGGTTAGCTCGTCTGCAGCTTCCTTTAACGAGTTTAATTCTTGTCTAGCAGCATTAATGCCTACGGTTAAGGACTCTATTTGTTTTTCATAAATTTCTCCAGCTACCTCACCAGTTGCACGTTGAATCTCCAAGTTAACAAGGAAAATCTCCAAAGTTTTTACTTGCTGTTGAAGTTCGGAGATTTTTGTGTTCAGTTTTTCACCTAATTCTCTTCGATGTTTCTCTATTTCTTCCAGGGTTTCCGTAATCTCCTTGTTAAACCATTCATATGTAGGTTGAGAAATCTTGCCAGCTTCCAATAACTTATCCAAAGCGTTCTTCTTTTTAACGGCTAAAGTGTATTCTTCATTTATCTTCTGAAAGGAGTATTTCCACGAAATCATTCTCAAGCACCATTGCATAACAAGGATAAAATCAGAAAATAACTTTTAAATTCTGGAAAAAACAAATTTAACAACCTTTTCTTGGGAATTTTTCAAAGAATGTTTAAAATATTTGGGGAAAGTGCTACATTCAGCGATATATATAGCTAATATGCCCGTTGTGTTTGTGTTTAAAAGCGGAAGGAGAGGGCTTGTTTATTTAGTTTATATGTTCAAGTTCAAGTTTAAATTCAAAATCAGAATTCGAATAAAATTTAAATATTTATACTAGATATAAAACTAGACGTGATTATGGATGGTAGGATTGACAGTCATAGCGGGCGATAGAACTTTGGAGTCAAAAATACTGAAGAAAATACATGAAAGAATAATAAAGAATTTTCTTGACGTAATAGTCCTCGCAGAATTAAGAAACGGGCCCATGAGCGGATATGACGTAATCGCCTACATCCATAATAAATTCCATCTTCTGGTAAGCTCAGGTACTGTATACTCACTTTTATACTCCTTAGAAAGAAATGGGCTTATCCAAGGAAAATGGAACGAAAGAAAACGCATCTACACGCTAACTGAGAAAGGTGAAAAAACCATAAAAACCATTCTAAACGCTAACGATAAAATTCGAAATTTCTTATTAACCCTTCTAAAAGCTCAACAAACAAACACTAAAGCAACGAAACACTAAAAAACACCTTCATAAACCTATTCAACAGCAATAACTGGGGCCCGTAGCTCAGCAAGGATAGAGCACCGGGCTTTTAAACAGGACTAAAACCCTAGTGAAGAGACCCGGGGGTCCCGGGTTCAATTCCCGGCGGGCCCGCCATTACACATCGCTTATAGTAATATATACGCTTACGGAATATTTGTTAAAGTTTAAAGGGCTATTATTTTCTTGTGAAAGACGATGAAAAGCAAGTTCGCCGCCTTCCTAATGATAATCATAGTCTTTTACAGTTACTCATTTCTTGCAAATTTACCCCAGGGCATTTCTTATACTGGTGGAGAACTCGATGTATTTACTCAAAAGGAACCGTATAGTGGTAGAGGATTTAATGTTTCTAGTGATGCATTTGCACTGGGAGAGGATGTTACTCTTTATGCCTTAGCGAAGTTTAATGATTGGCCGGTTCCAGATTTATTAGTAACTTTTCATGTAGCTGGTCCTAAAAATTCCATGTTTAACATTACATTCAGCAGAGTCGCTGAAACTAACAAAAGCGGGATCGCTACTATAACCTTCACGTTACCTCTTGAGGAGGAAACGGCTTCCGGAAACTGGAATGTTACATGTAATGCAAGAATAAGTGACGAAATTATAAATGATTACCTTACTTTTCAAGCTGGATGGATTGTGGAAATCGTGAAACTAGAAACTTTAGATGAGAACCTATCTAAACCACAAACCATTTTCACCCCAAACAGTTACGTTGGCGTAAAAATAACATTACGCAACATGGCTATGACGGATAAATGCATTATCCTCCATACTTCTCTGTATGATAGTGAAGGACACTTAGTAGATTCTAATGAAATTTACAATTTCACGGTTCCTCCAAATAACACACTTATTTACGTGAATTTCACGCTCTACATCCCCTTAGGGGTTTGGGCGGGTAATGCAACGGTTCGTGCAAATGCTTATGACGCTCCCGTCGATGAAGGGGGCATCGCTTACTGTCCAGAAGTTTCAAAAGAAATCTCTATAGTGGTATATGATATCGCAGTGATCAGCGTTGTTCCTTCAAAGTCTGTAATATACATAGGCGAAACCTTAGAAATCCAGGTAACAGTAAAAAATTTTGGAAATCGAGAAGAATCATTTGACGTGAGCGCTTACTATAACTTCACGTTAATTCAAACGATTTCAGTGGAAGGGCTTAACGCTAGTCAAGAAACAACGGTTCTTTTCCAATGGCACGTTTATAATGTGGAAAAAGGAAAATATGTCATAAGTGCATCTGTATCAGAGGTACCGGGAGAAACTAACCTAGACAATAATTGGTTTACTGATGGTTTAGTTGAAGTTAAAGAATTTATTGCTCCTATAGTGCATGATGTTGCTGTTTTAAATGTATCTGTTTCAACCACTAGTGTGTATAAAGGTGAAAAGCTGGAAGTCTATGTTACGGTTAAAAACAATGGTACTGAAACTGAGTCTTTCAATGTTACCTTATATTATGATGATTCTAACGTTGTTGATGTACTTCTAGTGGAGAATCTGGATGCGGGAAAAAGCTTTAATTTGACTTTTATTTGGGATACCTCGGGTGTTGCTGTAGGGAATTATACATTAAAAGCTGAAGCCAGTGTTGTTGAGGGAGAGAATTATACAGAAAACAATGTTTTTGTTGATGGAGAAGTTGAAGTTAAAGCAGCGCCAATAATAGAGCTTTCCCATGATATCGCCGTTGTTGGAGTTGAGGTTTCACCTAAAACCGTAACAAAAGGCGACATAATTATCATTAAAGTAACTGTTAAAAATGAGGGAGATTTTTCGGAGAATTTCAGTTTAACCATTTTCTACGATGAAACAATTATTGAAACACGTAAAGTTTCATCATTGGGTGCGGGCCAAGAGAAGCTAATCAGCTTTTCGTGGAACACTTCAAATGTAAATGCAGGGGTTTATACGATTAAAGCTGAAGCTAGTCAAGTGGATGGTGAGAAGGATTTAGCTGATAATGTCTTTGTTGATGGAACGGTTGAGATTGTTGAGGGTGGGGAATACCGTCCACCTTGGCCTTTGTGGCTTCTCTCGTTTATAATCGGGCTTTTGGCATTGTTTGGTTTGATAGTTCTTGCCATAATCTTGTATAGGCGAAAACAATTGAAAAAGTTTAGACGCGCCTTTTATTCAGGATGGCAAGCTTGGTTCTACAATTACGATTTGCTGGGAAGACAAAGTTTTTAAGCAAATGAAAAAAGTGAACGAAGCCTTCTCCTTTCTTCCTCTAGTCAATAAAGATTTAGCATTTCATGAGATAAATGCCTTGCTACGAGAGTTTACATATATCGTTTTCAAGCTTATTGCGTTAACAGAAGCTTAGTTTTTACAGCTTAAAAGTTCACATAAACTTAGAGGGAGAAGGTTGTTCGAAGAAATAATCAATGAAGCGGTTCAGATGTTAACGGTTATGTTCTGGATTTTCATAGCCTCAATAATTATCTATGGTGCAGCATGGGTTTATATGCACAGAACAGCGGAATCAAGCTCCTAAAAGCCTTTCTTACTTTTAAGATAAGTGGCGCCCTGGCCGGGATTTGAACCCGGTTCCCGTTACACTTATCTATGTGTAATGTCGGGCGGGCGACAGCCGCCTATACTAGACCGGACTATACTACCAGGGCGCTCTGTATTTTTCCTAGAAGACTTCTTAAATTTAAGTATTTTCCGGGAATCTTCTCTTAGATATAGCCTTTCTATACCAGAGGGCTTTGCTTAATGTTTAGATAAATGCAAATAACATTTGTTTAGGAAAAGCTTAAAGAAAGTTTTGTGACTTTTGAAGCTTCTAAAGGGAGATGTTATTAGCTTGGTGCTGGCTGATCCTCTAACGGCTGTGACCCTCTCTTTTGTTTTCCTTGCCGTGTTGGTATATAAGCGTATAAGCTTAGAGATAACCTTACTTTCCACATCCCTCCTTCTTGCCTTGCTTTCCTTGGATTTTGCTGAAATTCCATCTGTTTTCACTAGGACAGCTATGGATTCCGTAACTATATCGCTTGTAGGCGCCACTCTTGGGATAATGCTGTTGAGTCAACTTTACAAAGAAACTGGGAAGGTTGAGGATGTAAGTCGAAGTTTAGGAGAGGTAGTGAAGAATTCCAAGGTTATTGTGAGTGTTCTTCCTGCGGTTATTGGGCTTTTACCAGTGGCTGGCGGCGCGTTAATGTCTGCTCCTTTGATAGAAACTGAAGCTGATAATCTACGTATGGATGAGGAAAGAAAGGTTTACGTTAATGTTTGGTTCCGCCATATAATCTTCCCAGTTTATCCAGTAAGCCAGGTGCTCATACTATTGTCCGCACTCACGGGTGTTTCTCTTTTCTCAGTAATTTTGCGACAAATTCCAGTCGTTTTAGCGATGTCTGTAATTGGATATTTTCTTGGATTATGGAAGGTTCAGACGAAAACGGAGACTAACAAACGGTTAGAAAGCAAACTAAGTGAGAACTTGGCTATTTTAATAAAGTCTTTCCTGCCGATTCTGATAATGATATTTGTAGTTATTGTCTTTAGCTGGAGCGTTTTTGTGGCTTCACTTATAGGTTTGGCCTTGTTAATGGTTATAGCTAGGCCAAGCTTTGACGTGTTATGTAAGACTTTTAGCAATCCATCGATTTATACTATAACGTTGGCTGCTTTTGGAGCTATGCTTCTCAGGAATGTAACCTTGACTTCTGGCATATCCGAAGTTTTAGGTGGCATAATTTCAAATGGGCAGATAAGTGAGGTTGTTTTGCTTTCAGGGTTACCAGCGATTCTTGCCTTTCTTGTAGGTTCACCATCAGGAGGAATTGCCATAACCGTGCCAATACTTGAAGCTGTGTTAAATTTTACTCCTAAAACGGCAAGCCTCCTTTACTCAGCGGCCTATTTGGGCTATGTTGGAGCGCCAACCCATTTATGCCTAGTTCTTACAGCTAAATACTTCAAAACATCCTTAAACCCGATATACAAGTACATGATTCCCTCATTAGTCATTTCTTTTGCAGCGGCCTTGCTCACATATTTTATTGTATAACATGAACACTCTACGATAATTCGATGCAAGGTCAACATTTATAATAAAATTCTAAACTATGAAACCATTAATGGGAGGGCTTTGCCATGCTAGATGAAGGGATCATTCGTAGATTTGAAGGGTTTATCTTTAATTGTATGTCTAAAACCTATTTGCCGGGAATGAGTGTTGCCATAGTTAAAGACGGAGAACTTGTTTACAGCAGAGGTTTCGGATTTAGAAATAAAGAATACGGATTTAGAGCTACTCCAAACACCCTTTACGGAATAGGTTCCGTTACCAAGTCTTTTACCGCACTGTCAATTATGCAACTCGTAGGCGAGGGAAAACTAGGCTTAGATGATCCAGTGGACAAGTATATTCCCTTAGATTTAAGAGCAATAGGTGAACCAGTTAGAATTTGGCATTTATTAACTCATTCTTCAGGCATACCCGCTTTAGCCTATGCTGAAGCACTCATCCGCTATGTAACTGGTGCGGGCGGCAAATGGATACCCATGGCAAGTTATGATGACTTATTCACCTTCATGAGAGAGGCAAAGGAATGGGCCATTGTTCGACCAGGCGAAAGGTGGTTTTATTTAAACGAGGGCTATTTACTTCTCGGTTATATCATAGAAAAACTTTCAGGAATCTGCTATAGGGATTATGTAAGAAAACGGATTCTTGAGCCACTTGGCATGAATCGAACCTTTTTTGAAAGAGAGAAATTTGAGGCTGACCCCGAGAGAGCCACGCCTTATATCGTAACAGAAGATGGGCAACATAAAAAGTCTGAATATTTGTATTCGCTATCTGCTGACGGCGGTCTGATAAGTAATGTTATGGACTTAGCCAGCTATATAACCATGTATCTTAACCGTGGAGAATATAAAGGCATCACGGTACTTTCTTCGGAATTAATAGCTGAAATGGAAAAGCCGAGAATAAAGCTACCCCTACAAATCCTCGGTGGCGAAGCTTATGCATACGGGTTAGCAGTGGCACCTAACTTTTTGGGGTACAAGCTTATTGGCCACGGTGGCTCGGTTTTAACATCCACCGCATATATAGGTTACATCCCGGAAAGGAAGATAGGTATGGCTCTGCTTGCAAACGGAAGCGGATACCCGCTTTCTCAGCTAGCAATGTATGGATTAGCGCTAATGTTGAACAAAGACCCCGAGGAGCTCCCGTTCATTAAAATGGATCAAGAACTTGAAGCTTTGACTGGGAGATATGAAACTTATAAGGGTACAATGAGTGTGGAAGTTACGAGAGCGGATTCCTTTCTGCTCCTGAAGATTAAAGATAGGTACATGGATATGACCATACCTTTAGTGCCTGAAAAAGTAGAAGGAAAAATAAAAACGTTTTATACCTTGCAAGGCGGCGGAAAGCTACTAATGAACTTCATTGTTGACAATGGAAAAGTAGATTTAATCTATGAGCGATACAGATTAAGAAAGGTAAGCAATCTTTGAAGGATAATACTAAGGAAGCCTTCAAAACTCCTTAATTTCTCACCTACCCTTTTAGAATTGTTAGGTTGATGGACCGGGCGGGATTTGAACCCGCGACCTCCGCCTTGCGAAGGCGGCGTTCATACCAAACTGAACTACCGGCCCCCACTCGTCTTTTCGTTAAAGAAACCAGAAACTTTAACATTTTGGTTCTAAAGAGTGCCTTAATGGACCAGACTTTTTAAAGCTTTGATATTAAAGGTTAAAGGATGTAGAAAGAGAGCATAAAAACATTTGAAGCTGGGAATTTACAAAATAGTTATGGGCATGAATGGTAAGAACATACGCTTTCTATCACGTCTGCTTGTTCATTTATTCCTATAAACATAAAAAGAAGGGAATCTTGGATGAATACTTGTTATTAATAGCTCTTAAGTGTGCAGTATGCTGCGTATTAATGATGACTCTTCAAACTCTTTTATCAGTTTAAAACCCTTAGCGGTGGTTCTATACAAGGAATCATGTTTTTCAATAAAGCCGTGAGCTTCAAGAAAGCTGATATATCGGGTGGCTTGTTCATAGCTCAAAGAAAGCGAACTTAATAAACGTGCTTTTGTAACACCGTTTTTTGCTGCTTTGAGAATAGCAACCGAAATAACTAGAAATCCCCTCCTCCTAGGTACAAAGACCAAGTTCAAAACTAAACCCGTTAATAAATAGAAGAAAATTCTAGAAGATAAATATTATCCATTTCTAGAATTAAACATGAATGGAACTAATTGAAAACTACTGCTCCGAAATGCATAAATCAGAAACGTTAATCATTTAAATTCTTGAACAGACCAGGTCGGGCGGTAGCTCAGCTTGGTAGAGCTTCCGAGCCAGCTAGCAAATGGCTAGCTGACGGAGATGCTGTAGACGCTTGCCATTAGTGGTGAGCGTCAGTTCAGCCTACCAAGCACACAAAAAGGGTGAAAGCAGAAACCGGAGTGTCGCAGGTTCAAATCCTGCCCGCCCGACCATTAATCTGAGTGAAAGATGAAAAAAGAGTGGCTCATCTTTTAGGTGCTTCTTTGGAGCTTCCTTAAAGGTCTGTTGTTAACAATTAAGTCTAAGCTGTTTTCTTTTTCGTTTATAGACCATTGCGATAATGGTAAGGGTGATGAGTGTTGATAGTATTGGTATCCATGTTGAAAGTTCTGGTATTGCTTCGGTTCCGATAATTTGGACTGTTTGGAGGCTGTAATTATGTGTGAAGTAGATAAAGGTGTGAGTGTCATTCTGGTTTGGAATATAGGTTATGCTGGTGCCATTTAAGAGAACTTGCCAATCATGCAGCGAGTTGCAATTTAGAAGAGTTTTTGGAATGGTAATGTTGCAAAATCCTACTTTTGCGTTTGATATGTAACCAGTAATGTTAAATGTAATCTGTTTATTGGACTGGTTGAAGTTGAACTGAGCGAGGGTGGAATTAGTTGAAACAGTAACGTTGTAAGCAACCCCGTCCCAGGTACCTGCGTAAAAAGGCCTACTATAAGCCACAACCTTGCCAATGATATTGCTTTCTTCAACCTTCCAAGGGTCCGGAAAAGGGATGGCGTCTCCTTGTGTCGTAAAAAACCATGTACCATTTTCATAAGTTTTCTCGATAGCTCTATGGACTATTATGTCTTCTGGGCGGATAGGGCTATAGAAAACAATGATGTCACCATCAGGTTTAGGAGCAGCATAAATTTCGGAAATGCTCACATCAGTTTTCACAGTGAGAGAGTCGCCCACGTCAAAGGTAGGTCGCATAGAACCTGAGTATATTACCAACTGAATATTCTCATTAGGGGAGGCATTTATATATAAGGTTGATATAGCCGCAAGTATAAAGGAAGAACAAAGCGCAAGCGTTAACAATGTTTTTCTCTTCATTAATAATCATCTTTCTTAAACGTGTTTTCCAAAGTTACTAAATATCACAGCTAGGTCGAATTTTATTTTAATATGTCTATTATTTTGCTTAATGTCTCTTGCATATCGTCATTGGATATTAATAAGTGGGGTATTTCGATAGAGTTTTTGTCTACGTGAATGAGAATATATTTCTCCTTACCCGATAGTCTATTCTTAAACTTGCTTAAAGCAGAGGTAGAATTAACAACCTCTTTTGGAAGACGTATAGTGAAAGAACGGATAACTCCTTTTTCATCTTTAGCCACAGCAACATAGTTTTCTTTCGGCAAAATTTTTTCCTTAAGAAAAATGTTAAGCTTGGCCGCTGTTTTTCCCTTCAAAGTTAATTTTTCGAATTTTATGTTGACCTTATCTTCATCAGCCTCTATGCTCTTTATGTTAAAATTTTCCACAATTTCAACAAAATAATCTTGCAATATTTCCGATTTAGAGAGGCCTTCTATTTCGCCTGCCGCTTCTACTTCTTTAAGAATAGTATTTATCTCCTTAAACATCTGTAGAGTTTCGTGTGCTTCCAGCGCCTCCTCCATAGGTTATCCCCACTGGGCTTAACTGTTGTATCACCAAGCCTTACTTGGCTGCTGCAATAACTATTCCTAGGAAGAAACCTATTCCTACTGGAAGGATCGTTAAGAATCCTAAAGCTGTAATAACCGAGTAGAACATTGGAAGTAACTGTGACCACTCATCTAATCCCAGCCTCCTTAAAAGTCCTTCTACGCCGCCAAATTGCCAAACATTAAGCAGTACACCGACGAAGATTATCCCCACTATGGCAAGTATGTATTTTAATGCTTTCACTGAAAAATATCCAAGCCCTAATCCAAGACCTAGTTGAATAACGAATACCATTAATGTTTTTGGATCGTTCAGCAATTGCGACAAGGTATCTTTAAGAGTCTCGTTTTGAGCCAAAGCTTCAGGAACTAAGAAGAGGAGCATCATAGCGACCGCTAGGGAAAATACTATTATCAATTTTCTCAACTTTCTCCCCCTCGGCTACTTATTTATACAAAAGTTAGCTTAAAATTTTTCTCTTCAGAGTCTAATAAAGAATCAGATGTTAATAAAACACAGTTTAGCTATAACCTGTTTTTCTAAGCCGTTTCTTTCGCAGCCAGTCACCTATTAAGAAACCGGCAAGTAAGGGTATAATGCTGATTAGCATGGTTAGTGTTTGAGTATCCAATTCAATCATCTCCTACCAGAATTGAATTAACTAAAACGTTATTGTCTTTTGTTAATATGCAGAGAACACTAAGGTATATTTCTAAAAAATATGCAGTATAGGGGATCACAGAGCAGTTTTGTTCTATTTGTTTAAATTTACAAGTAGCAAAGTGACCCCATTAGAATCGTTTAGCTAAAAAATTCCCTTAATTCTCAAGGAGCAGTATCCCCCAGCTTAGATCACAGTTGGCTAACCAAAACTTTTGCTTGGATAGATGTGTTACTCTATGTCTTATTATAACCGTATAATTTTTCAAAACTTTTATATGAGTAGATATGTGTTGTAAAACGCTTCAGCATAATAAAGGAAGATATTAAAATGGTTGAAAAAACAACCGTGGATGTTTTGCTTCAGGAGAAAAGGATTTTCTATCCTCCGAAGGAAATTGTGGAGAACAGCAACGTTAAGAAGTGGATGCGCAAGTATGGGATAGAAACTTATGACGAACTGTTAGAGCGGGCTAAGGATATAGAGTGGTTCTGGGGCGAAGTAGCTAAGGAGGTTGTGGAGTGGTATGAGCCGCCGAAAAAAGTGTTGGAATGGAATGAGCCTTATGCTAAATGGTTTGTAGGCGCCAAATACAACATTGTCCACGACGCTTTAGATAAGCACGTGCGATCTTGGAGGAAGAACAAGGTCGCCTATATTTTTGAGGGAGAACCCGGCGACGTGAGGAAGCTAACTTATTTGGATCTATATCGAGAAGTAAACAAACTAGCTAATGCTCTCAAAAGCCTAGGCGTAAAGAAGGGCGACCGGGTAGGCATATATTTACCCATGATTCCAGAGCTACCAATAAGCATGTTGGCTTGTGCTAAGATAGGCGCCGTGCACAGCGTTGTTTTCTCAGGCTTCAGCACAGGCGGACTTAGAACCCGGTTGGCTGACTGTGAAGCAAAAGTTCTGATAACTTGTGACGGCTTCTATCGAAGAGGAAAAGTCATCTCATTGAAGGAACAGGCGGACGAAGCTTTGGAAAGGGCTCCCTCAGTAAAGAATGTTATTGTGTACAAACGTACGGGTTTCCCTGTTCCGTGGAAAGAGGGAAGAGACATATGGTGGCAAGAGTTCGTTGACAAGCAATCGCCCAAGTGTGAAACTGAAAGACTAGACGCAAACGACCTCTTGTATATTTTGTACACTTCAGGCACAACTGGCACGCCTAAAGGCGTTATGCACGCTCACGGTGGGTACGCGGTTGGAACAGCACTTACAGTAAAATGGGTTTTTGACATAAAGGACGAAGACGTATGGTGGTGTTCTGCTGATATCGGATGGGTAACTGGACACAGCTACATCGTCTACGCTCCACTCATTTTAGGCGCCACCTCCATAATATACGAGGGTGCACCTGACTATCCCCAGCCAGACAGGTGGTGGGAGATAATAGAGAAATACGGTGTTACAATTTTCTACACTGCGCCTACTGCCATTCGAATGCACATGCGATACGGTGAAGAATGGGTAAAGAAACATGATCTAAGTTCTCTGCGATTGTTGGGCTCTGTAGGCGAGGCCATAAACCCGGAAGCTTGGATATGGTACTACAAACATATAGGCGGTGAAAGATGCCCGATAATGGACACATGGTGGCAAACCGAAACTGGCTCCTTTGTGATTGCGCCCTTGCCAATAACACCGCTTAAACCCGGTTCAGC
>DAZI01000015.1:19931-30118 GCA_002507245.1 Candidatus Bathyarchaeota archaeon UBA233 | reverse complement strand
CCTTGCCAATAACACCGCTTAAACCCGGTTCAGCAACCAAGCCGCTTCCAGGATTTTCTGCCGAAATATACGATGAAAATGGAAATGTGGTCAAAGAAGGAGGAGGAGACCTTTACCTGCTTACTCCTTGGCCAGCCATGCTTAGGGGGCTGTTCAAAGCTCCGGAGAGGTACAAGCAGACTTACTGGAGTAGGCTTCCACATAAGTATTTGACTGGTGACAAGGCACGAAAGGACGAGGATGGATATTTCTGGATTCAAGGCAGAGCAGATGACATTTTGAAAGTTGCTGGACACCGTATTGGAAACTATGAAATTGAGTCAGCATTAGTTAGCCACCCCAAAGTGGCTGAAGCCGTGGTCATCGGAAAGCCCCACGAAATTAAGGGTGAGTCAATAGTTGCCTTCGTAGTCCTTAAAGAGGGAGGGCAACCAAGCGACGAATTAAGGCAGGAACTCCGAGAACATGTAGCTGCTGAAATGGGTAAAATTGCAAGGCCTGACGAAGTTTGGTTCGTTAGGGATATCCCAAAAACGCGGAGTGGAAAAATAATGCGTAGGCTTGTACGAGCTAAAGTTTTAGGTTTGCCTTTAGGTGATATCTCGACGCTTAGAAACCCTGAAGCCATCGACGAAATAACCTATGCAGTCTAAAACTTTCCCTTTTTATTTTTTAGGCTTTAGGGATGGAACCTCCTTATCGTCCTTGGGAATGGAATGGCTTCCATTACATTTTCTAGATCCAACATCCACATAAGGAGCCTTTCGACGCCTAATCCGAAGCCAGCGTGGGGGACTGTTCCATAACGTCTCAAGTCAATATACCATTGGTAGTCTTCCCTTCTTAAGCCAAACTCTTCAAGTCTTTTGATCAGTTTTTCCTTATCGTCTTCCCTAGCTCCGCCAGTGGTGATTTCGCCTACCCGTGGGACGAGCAAGTCAGCGGATAAAGCTAGTTCAGGATTTTCTGGATGCGTTTTACAGTAGAATGCTTTGATTTGCTTGGGATAAGTGTGAATGAAAAAAGGCTTGCCGAATTCTTCAGCTATTGCCTTCTCCTCATCGTACCCAAGGTCTTCGCCCCATTTTATCTTGAATCCTTTGGCTTTCAGTCGTTCGATGGCTTCGCTATAAGTTATCCGTGGAAACGGTGTTTTAACTTCTAAGAGCTTATCTCTATCTGCCTTCAAAGCGTCCAGCTCTTTTCTACAATTTTCACCTATCTTGTGGCATACATAGGTTACCAGATCCTCTTCAAGTTTCATCATTTCTTCCATTCCGACGAAGGCTTGTTCGGCTTCCACATGCCAATATTCCGTTAGGTGTCTCACTGTTCGACTTTTTTCAGCTCTAAAAGACGGAGCAACGCAGTAAACTTTTTCTAGGGAATAGATTAACGCTTCAAGATATAGTTGTGCGCTCTGGGTCAAGTATAAATCTTTGTCGAAATATTTCAATCCAAAAAGGGTTGCTCCACCTTCGCATGCGCTGGAAATGAACATTGGTGGTGAAACCTCGATGAATCCTTGCTTTCGGAAAAACTCGTGAACAAACCGTAAGAGCTCGCTTCGAATATTCATTATCAACGTCATACGTCGGCTTCTAAGCCACAGGTGACGAACATCTCGCAGAAACTCTTCGCTCTGATATTCAGTTATAGGAAAAGTCTCAGCTAAACCGACAATTGTGAGTTGTTCAGCAGTTATTTCAAAGCCTCCAGGCGCTCTTTCATCACGTTTAACCCCTCCGGATAAAAGGACAGAAGATTCGATTGTAACTTTGTCCGCAGCTTTCCAAGCAGCACTATCCTGTTTAATCGTGCATTGAATTACGCCAGTGCGGTCACGAATTAGCAGAAAAATTGTTTTTTTGCTCTCTCTTTTGCGGTAAATCCATCCCCTAATTTGGACGGTTTCTCCTTCACAACATCCCTCAAGAATCCGTTGAATTGGAGTAAATGAGCTCATAATACCTCATCCCAAGGTTGGCTTTACGAATCCTAATCTAAAATTTAGCTTAAAAGCTGTTCGTTCACGGATTTTAGTTAAGCTTTTAGGGAGGGGCTATATTTAACTAGCTATCCCGAGCTGAAGAAAACATGAGAAATAACACGGCTAAAATGGCTTCACGATATTGGATGGAAGGGATGGCGTTCGGATTAGCCGACGGAATTATTTGCTCTTTAGGCGTTGTGATGGGGGTCGCTGAAGCCACAACGAATCTTCCATTAATTGAACAAAGAAGCCTGATAATAGCCTCTGGAATCTTAGCAGGCTTAGCCAACGCCTTCGGCAACTCCATTGGCTTCTTCATGTCCCAAGAAACCGAACGAAGCGTGCAGATCCATGAAGCAAAACTAGGAGTCAAAACCAGAATTCACACGAAAAGGGAAGTTTTAATGAGTGGAATATTATCCTTTTCGGCAACCCTGCTCGCCCTTTTCGCTCTAATTTTTCCCTTCATATTCTTCGATGTTTCCACAAGCCTTGTCGCTGCGTTTACATTGGGAATAGCCTTATCCTTCTTCTTAGGCGGATACGTGGGAAAACTTGGCAGAGGAAACCCGTTTAAAACAGGATTAAAGTATGTTATTTTAGCAGTTATAGGAGCTCTAGTATCTCACACCATTGGAAGCCTACTAAACACCCTACTCCCTTTCCAAGCATTATGATAAGTAAAGCTCGACCCTAGTGCTAAAAGCTTCCAGCAATAAAACCTAAAAGCCCAAACAAAAAGAAAACTAAAACAGCATTCTTGATTCTCCTAGCGGTTTCCCGTGAAGGATTCTTAAGCAATAAAAATGAGGAAAAAATTAAACCGAAATCCGTCACCGCGATGAAAGGAATAAACCATAAGGAAACAAGTTTCCAAATTAGGGGGAATACGCTTAGGAAAACAGAGGACAAGTAGAAAACCGTAGCCAACGCAGCGGCTGTTCTGTTTCCAAAACAAACTGCTATGGTCCGCACCCCACGCGCCTTATCTCCAGCCACATCCACAATACCCTTATTCACTTCTCTCCCAGTATTGGACAAAAAAGCCATAGCGGCAAACAACCCTACATTTAAACCTACTCTACGAGCTACAATTAGGCTTCCATAAAGAAAAGGCACTGCTACACAAAAGCTAACCATGAAGTTACCGAGAATACCTGTGCTTTTGCCAATAGTAACATAGATACTCATCACCAACCACGCAAGGACGGCTATTAATCCACATTCTACACTGGTAAGAAAGGCAGCTGCTAATCCAACGAAAGTTAACAGAAAGGCGAAGGCTAAAGCGTTCTTAGGTTTCACGGTGCCGCTTGGAATCGGCCGAGAAGGCTCGTTTATAGCGTCAATTTCTCTATCATAATAATCGTTTACCGCCATGGATGCACCGGTTAAGGCTAATCCTGTTATGAATCCAAGTAAAAGTTGTATTGGATAGTTAAGGGATTTCATGCTGTTTGTTAGGAAGGCGCCTACGATTACGGCGAATCCCATCATAACAGCGTTTATTGGGCGCATAAGCCGGAAGTAAGCTCCGAGTTTTCTCACGCTGTTCATTTATGCCGGCATCCTTGAAACACATTCCATTTAAAACCTTTTATATATTTATAAAGGAACATTCATTCGAGGTAGGTAAAGGGTTTGACAGACTATTCTCCTGAAAAGTTGAGGGTAATAATCCCAGTAGGCGGAATAGCTAAACGTTTGCTTCCGCTCACAGCGGAAGTTTCTAAAGCGTGTATACGCCTGCTTAACCGAGCTTTAATTGAAATTTCTCTTTTATGTTTAGCAAGTCAAGGCATTAAACACTTCATTTTTGGAGTTAAAGGTTACACGAATTATAGAAGCCTACACGACTATTTCGAATCCGGAATAGGCTTCTCAGCCCGCTATGGGATCAATCCCCGCATTCACATTAAGTATCAGCCCAATGTGGAAGACTGTGGAAGCGCCGACTCGGCGAGAATAAACATGGAATACTACAATGTTAAGGATCCTGTTTTTGCAGTGCAAGGAGACAATATCTTTGACGTAAACATAAAGGAACTTCTAGAGTTCCACCAGCGCAAAGAAGCAGTGATGACAATAGGCTTAACGCGAGTTAAAAACGTTGAAGGTTTCGGCATAGCTGACATTAGCCGAGACATGCGTATATCCCGCTTTGTGGAAAAACCTAAACCTGAAGAAGCTCCTTCAGACCTAGCAAACACCGGTTTATACATGGTAACGCCCGAAATCCGTGAAATTTTCAAAGAAAAAGAAGTTAAAAGAATGATTAAACGAAACCGACGTTTAGATTTTGGATACGACTTCATTCCATACCTAATAAGAACCGGTAGACCAGTTTACGGATATGTCCTTAAAGGTGGATGGTACGACGTGGGAACTCCGCGAAGGTACCTAAAAGCAATGAAAGACATGTTATATGGAAAGGTTTCATCCCTCCGCGACTTCGGAGGTAGACTCACTCCGGATACACGAATATGGGTTCAAGGTGAAAGCCCAGAATCAATTCTCAGAAGGAAAAGAATTGTTCGAAAAATTAAACAGGGAAAGATAGAGGTCGAAGGCGCGGTCTTGATTGGAAGACATTGTGAAATACGTGATGGAGTGAAAATAAAAGATTCATGTATTGACAATTACACAAAAATAGGCAAGAACGTGGTGATAGAAAACTCCGCTATTATGGACAGAGTTATAATAGGCGACAATGCTGTAATCCAAAACAGCATAATTGCGAGGCATGCCACTATACATTCAACGGCCAAAAAACCAACAAGCATATCCGGTGTTTCTGTAATCGCTGACGACGTAACAGTAGCCGAAGGAAGCCAACTAAAAACAACAAAAGTTTATCCCCATCTCTATGTTAAAGGGAAATACACAAACAAGATCATAATGCATTAAAAGCTTACGGAGGATACAGCGCCATAGAGATCAATGTACACCAGATAATAGAGAAAACGGTTTCTGTAAAAGACTACATTACAAAAATGGAAAGCCCATATAGAGAAAGATTTTTGAAGCAAATGGAAACTTACCATTTAAAAAGGGAGATTGTTGAACGCTTAAAGCACTACGCAAAAGATTTCTGGATTTTAGCGTTTTCCGCAAAGTGGTGTAAAGACTGTGCAAAAAACATCCCTATCTTAGCGTTAATAGCGGAACTAACCCAATTCCAAGTTAGGATTCTGAGTAGATTAAAGAAAGACCCGTTTGACCCTTTCCAGAAATGGAGGATTCCTCCTTCGCCTCCTGAAGTAAAAATCTTTCAGGTGGATAAGATTCCACTAATAATAATCTTTGATAAGAATGGAAGGGAGAAAGGAAGAATTGTGGAGAATCCTAGGAAAGGTTTTTCGCTTGAAGAGGAAGTATTGGAGATAATTAGCAAAGCTTAGTGTTGGAAGTGGGGAAAGACTTCAGCTGCAATCATGTCGATAGACTTACGTACGTTCGGTCCAATCGGAGATCCTACAACTACTTGTGTTACACCTGTTTTAACCAAATGCGAAACCTTTTCAACAACAGTTTCCGGTGTTCCGCAGATGGAGAAAGCTTCAATCATTTCATTTGTAACATGTGAAAAGGCTTCCTTCCATTTCGCTTGAACAATGGCTTCCCTAATCTTTGACGCGTCTTCCGGATTCAATCCATGTCGTTCCAGCACAGTTTCTGGGCAACCAGCTACTATGTAAGCGACTACTGGTACAACAGCCTTCACAGCTTTTTCAAGACTATCCGCTATGGAAAAAGACGTGTAAGCACTAATTGTCAGATCCGCAAGGTTTTTTCCAGCCTTTGTAACGCCTTCCTTGACATGTTTTACAGCTCTTTCTACATCCTTCGGGTGGGAGGCGTTTATGAGAACGCCGTCACCTATTTCTGCGGCTAACGCAAGCATTTTCGGTCCTTGAGCGCCTATGAAAATAGGTACCGATGTTGGCGGCTTGAACAAAAATTGAGCGCCGGAAATCTTGAATATAGCCCCATCCAAGTTTATCTTTGCGCCTGAGCTTAATTCACGGATTATCCTCACGGCCTCCCTAATGGTGGAGAGAGGCTTAAACATGGCGATGTTAAGCATTTTGAGCGTTGTTTTATCACCAGCTCCTAAACCGCAAACAACTCTTCCTGGAGCAATTTCGTTAAGAGATGAAACAGCTTGAGCAGTAATAACCGGATGCACCAGATAAGGGTTGGTTACTCCGGGGCCAAATTTTATCTTGTTCGTGTAAGCAGCGACAAGGGCTAAGGAAACGTATACGTTTCGGTTGTTAAAGTGATCCGTAATCCATACATAGTCAAACCCTCTTTTTTCAGCCTGCATTGAGTAGAAAGTAGTTTTCCAATATGCTTCTTTAGGAACAAATTCTATTCCAAACTCCATTATGTTCACTCCCCTAGTGCTACATCCTTCAGTTTCTGATTAACTTCAGTTAAACCAAGTTTTTCGAAGCACTGCATAGTTTTTTCAGGTTCCATGTTTAAGGCAGCTTCTAACAGATGTTTAAGCCCATCTTCTGTATTCACCAAGTCTTTCTGCCAATCATGAAGAATGGTCTTTGCTAAGCTACTGGAAATCTTATTCGTTTTTTTAGATTTTAGAATAATATCCAAGAGTTTTCCAGATACGGCTTGCTTTAAAGAATGTGGTACGAGATGTATTACTTCGTCCAAGTTCAATTATATCCACCACACGTAGATTCCGTTCATATTGGAAGGGGAAGGAATAAAACTTGCGGTATTTTATTTCGTATCAAAACAATAATGGACGCGTTGAAAATCTTGCAAAAGTCTTTCCACATCATGTTTCACTTTTTCAACGTCTTCATTGTCCATGACTATGCGTTTTATGTATTCAGCTATCTTCATCATTTCCTGTTCTCGCATACCCCGCCTTGTTACTTCACATGTTCCCAAGCGGACTCCCGAGTCCGCTATTATATTCGCTTTTTCAAGCCTACTTGCAATATTTCCACCCTTTTTGTAGTCGCCATAATTTAACCAAACTTGATGGGAACGCGTAAACCCTAAATGTTGACATGCTACTGGAAACCCATAATCTGCCAAGGCTTTGGCTAGGGTCTGCGCGTTTCGAATCACTTGGCGCGCGTAAGCTCGCCCGAACTCCTTCATTTCCACCAAAGCAAGTGTCAACGCAACGATGCGGTTCCAATGGGCGTTATCAACAAATGCTGGAAAAACTTTTCTGCGAAGAACTTCACCATACTCTTTTCTAGCGAGGATTATTCCGCCTTGAGGGCCGAAAAACGTCTTATGTGTAGAGCCGAAAAGCGCATCAGCGCCTTCTTGTAAGGGATTTTGGAATTCCCTGCCACCTATTAATCCCAAAACGTGAGAGCCATCGAAACCTATTTTGGCGTCTACTTGTTCAGCTGTTTCCACCAACTCCCTAACTGGATGAGGAAAGAGAAAGAGGCTAGCGCCAAAGATTATAAGGTTAGGTTTAATTTCGCAAATAACTTCTTGAGCCTCTTCTACCTTTATGTTCATTTCTTGACGAGAGAAAGGAAATTCAACGAGTTTAAGCTGAAGAAAACTTGGTAGCCCTTGCTTCCATATGCCAGGATATCCTCCGTTTTCAGCTGAAACACACATCAGCGTGTCACCAGGCTTAGCGAACCCTGCAATAAAGACTAAATCGGCAATATGCCCCGACAGAGGACGCAGATCAGCTGTTTCCGCATCGAAAACATCACAGGCAAATTTTTCACCTAAAGCTTCGATTTCGTCTGTAAAGCGAGTTCCTCGGTAGAATTTATCCCTAGAAGTATACCGGTGAGCGAAATCTGATGAAAGAAGCCTTCTCACACTAGGGCTCATAACGTTCTCGGAGGGTATAAGGTTCAAACATTTCTTCCCACGCCATTCTTCATGTGCTTCCACTAGGCTAAATATATCTCCGATCATGAAGTCTCCAGCCTCTCATTTCGGTATGCTTTTAAGAACATTTTATTGTTTCGCCTGAAACTGGAGAAGACGAAAGATAAAGTTTAAAACGCACCCGAGCAATACAATGTTTCACGTCACTGCTGAAACTTGCTAGCTGAGGGAAAAACTTGCACACCCGAAATAAAAGAAAACAGTTTAAATCGATATTGTTCCTAACAGTTTTATTACTTTCAGTCTTCACTATCTCATTCATTTATACCCAAGTTTCCATTGCTCAACCGCAGATAACGCGTATAACTCCATCCACTCATAAGGGAAAAGTTGGGGAAACCATAAAGATTGAAGGAACAATTGAAACGGAGAATGGAGCTTTCAACATATTTTTCGACGAAGAATTAATGACTTCAGGCAAGGCTGAAGGAATTAATATTAAAGCTTCTTTTTCCGTACCGCATCGCCCAGTAGGCAATTATACAATTTTGCTTCAAGATGTGACACAGAATAAAAACGCCTCAACATGGTTCGCGGTTCAAACAGCCTATGGGATAATGCCTGAACTTCTACCAGAGCCGAAAAGATTCCAGCAAAACGCCTCCGTGGTTTTACACATAAACGTTACGGGAGGAGAACCAAACAAAGTCTACCACGCCAATGTAACGGTCAAGCTTCCTTATCCACTTAACATTACTTACTCAGCTATGGTTGAACTATCCAACACAACCAGCACAGGCTTTGGATATGCAAACATAACCTATCCTGATGAGTTTCCACTTGAAGCACACACAAACTTTACAGGTATGTATCTCGTTTACTTCAATCAAACTGAAAATCTTGCTGAACATGGCTTTTTTATAGGAATGCTGGACGCAGGCGAATACCACAGAGAACAACTAGCAGATATCTATGCAGTAGGATACATGCCAAACGAGACGGCTACCATATCAATAGTTTTTGTGAAAACCATTTATGGAGATACCGTGAACGAAACCGTTTATATAGATACCGTGAACGCTTCTCAGCAAGGAACCATCCACATTAACTGGCCAATACCAGAGAACGCTTCAATAGGGGTCTACAACCTAACCATAATTGGAAAAAACACAACTAAACTCGTAAAAGACTCCCAACTTTTCAGCATCCCAGGATATAAAATAGACGTTTATACACAAAACTTAGCTGGAGAGCCAGTATCAGGAATACGCCTTGAAGCCCTTGACAATGCGACAAACACCAGGTTTAATAAGACCAGCGAAAGCAATGGCCTAGCAACACTACAGCTAGAAAAAGGTGATCATTTCTTTGAGGCCTTCTGGAAGGGAGTTAAGGTTGGTGAAATGAACGTAACAATTACTGGCGAAGCCCAGTATAATATTACATGTGAGCTAACTGACCTCACAGTAATCGTTAAGGATGAAAGGGGAACACCTATTCCCTTCGTCTACCTAAACATAAGCTATCAATTTACTACAAGGGAAAACATGTTAAAAAACGAAACTTTAACAGGTGAAACCGACTTTTTAGGAACATTCAAAGTAGGTTCTACACTTCCTCACATAACGTATACAATCAACGCTTCCCGCTATGGAAAAATTTTCAACGTAAATAATAATACTGTGTTAAACCTGCCAGTTAAGAAAAGGATGAACATAACCATACTATGCCCAGCTAAGATTTTAACATTAAACATAACAGACCATGACTATAAGCCATTTCCGAACGCCCGTATAGAAGCAATAGAACAAATGGGCGGAATATTTTACGTCGAAACAACTAACAGTTCTGGAATAGCTACCATCCGCTGCACATTTGGAAAATACAACTTAAAAGTTTATGCGGGAAGTATACTTTTGAATGAAACTTCCATCAACATGTTTGATAACCAAAGCTTGGAAATCTACTGCAAACTCTACAACCTAACAGTTTCAGTAAAAGCCGTGGACTATTTTGGACAGCCCATTCCAAACGTGAATGTCACCCTTATCCGTGAAAGCACTCAGCCAATTTCTAAACGCACCGCTACAGACGGCATAGCAACATTCTACAAAGTTATTGGAGGCAAATTCCAAATAGCCGCTTACTTAAACGAGGAAAGCAAACCTCTTGTGAGCACAATTGCTTACATCGAAGAACACCGCACAATAACGCTTAGGATAGAAAGATACACTCTCATCGCCGGAATGCTAATTGAAACAAGTCAGCTAGCCGTTATAACAGCCATAATAGTAATACTTATTGTTGTTCTTATAATCGAACTCTACCGAAAAAGGAAACGTGGAAA
>DAZI01000015.1:0-19520 GCA_002507245.1 Candidatus Bathyarchaeota archaeon UBA233 | reverse complement strand
AAATGAAATTTTGCAAAAGCTTAGGGTTGTGTACACATTGATGGGAACGAAACATTGTTCTCCCACATGCAAATTTTTCAGATGCGGAAAAAACGCTGCGTTATATCGTCGAAATACTGTTTGGTGTCGGTGGACAGACGAAGAGTGCCAAGTGGCAAACTGTAGCTATGCCATGTGCATTAAACGTCGACTCTTACCTGGAGGGATCTGTGGAGAAACAGTGAAACGAAAAACGGTTGAAAAGAAAATTGAAGAAGTTGTCGGTCCAGCAATAAAACTTCGTGGAAAAGCATTAAGAAAGATTGGGGAAAAAGAGATATTCTAATCCCACGTTTCCTTTCTTTCTCTATTTAGTTGGAATACGTTTGACTACAGGAGGACGAATTTTTTTCAGAACACGATATCCACAGACAGTGCACTTGATTCCTCCACCACGCATTTCTAAATCTTCAGTGGAAACTTTAGCCCCACACCTAACACATTCATAAACCAGACTCACCGAAGTTTTCTCTGCCACTAGTCTTTCGCCCCCTCTGAGGATTCGAAAAGGCAAATGTGCATTTAAATATTTCCGAAAGGGCTAATTAAAACCAATGCACCTTTAAGTGAAGTTACGGAGGAAGTTGAAGGGATCCACTTGACTGAAGTAAGCAGAGCAACAAAAATAGCTAGAGGCGCCACATACCTATTTATACAAAGCCTTTTAGCCCAAGTTATAGGCATTATCTACTTTATGATTCTAGCTCGATTTTTCCCCGTGATAAACCCAAATATTGGAAGCCCGAAAATGGGAGTTTTCCAATTTATGAACTTCATCGTAGTTTTAAGCAATGTTCTAGGCGCTTTAGCCCTACCTCAAGCTGCAGCGAAATACATTCCACAATACTTAGCGAAAAAACAAAAGGAAAAAGCCAACTCCGTAGCAGTGCGACATTTTCAAGTCGCACTAATAACCGGTTTAATCACCAGCCTAATCGTCTTCTTCTCATCAGACTTTATAGCAGCCAATTTCTTCGAAAACTCAAAATGGGTTTCAGCAGAGCAAGTATCACTTCTGCTAAAAGTTACTTCCGCCTCTTGCCTTTTAACAAATATCATGAGTTTCGTGTCTGGAACTTTATTAGGTTTAAAGAAGATAGGAGAACTTGCATTAATGAACTTAACTTTCAATGTGCTTCAAAGCTTTCTCGTAATAGCCCTTCTATTCTTAGGATTTGACCTCTTCGCCGTGACAATCGGATGGGCTGTGGGTTTTTTAGCTGCGACAGTGCTAGGTGCAGCTATAACGTTAAAATCCTTTAGACTCAGAGGTACGCCTCATCCGCTTAAACCCTTGCTTTCCTTTTCACTTCCACTCTACGTCTCCGCAATCCTCACCTTCACAGTTAACTGGATCGACCAAATCTTCATTTTTTCAACAATCAGCCCTGGCGTATTTGGCATGTACAGCGTTATAGTTAAGGCAGCCCTTATTCCCAGTTTGATTGTCACGTCTATTGTTATGGCTATTTTTCCGCATTTGTCAGAGTCTTATGCCAGAGAGGGAATAGGAAGCTTAGAAGATGCGTTTTCTTTTGCCACTAGATATGCAGTAGCTGTTGGATTTCCCATGGTTGTAGGTATTTCGTTAATTGCTCAGCCCTCCTTGGTTCTCTTTGCTGGTGCCAGCTATAGACCGATGACGCCGTATCTTGTTATATTAGCCTTTGCTACGATACCGGCAATTTTGGGAGTAGCTATTGGACCAATACTGTTAACTTTGGAAAGAAGCAGAGTGGTGTCGTTGATGATAATAGCGTCTATAGTGCTGGAAGCTTTAACCTGTTACATTACCATAATTCAGCTTGGTTGGGGGATTTTCGGCGCAGCCATTGCTAGGATGTTTGCAGCAATAACTAATTTTGTTTTAGGAATCTATGTTTTGAAAAACCATGTCACCATTAAGTTTAACAGAAATATTTTGTGGAAGACAACGTTTTCCTGCGGAGTTATGGCCGCGTCTTTACTATTACTTGATATCCTCAGAATGCATATTACGGGGTCAACGGAGTTTCTGGTGTTTCGTTTGCACTTGCTTCCAATCTACATAATAGTTGGAATCATCGTCTACGCAACAACATTATTTATGCTTAAAGCCGTAAAGAGAGAAGATCTAGAACTTCTAAGGGAGTATCTTCCTAGGAAACTCAGGTGGATTATTGACCTCTTTGAAAGGATATTTCCCGGTCTGAGTGAACGATGAAGAAGAACGTGAGAAAGAATCTTAGGGCTCTGCTTTCGGAAAGACTTTCACCCGAAGAAGTTAAGCAGGTTTACAAGTCCTACGACATAATAGGCGACATAGCTGTAATTCGAGTTCCTGCATCTCTGGAAAAGCATAGTCAAATCGTGGCTGAAGCCATTATGGAAATACATAAACATGTGAAATCCGTCTGGAAACAAACAACCCCTGTTTCTGGAGATTTCCGTTTAAGGGGATTAAAACTTGTTGCTGGCGAGGAGAGAACTGAAACTGTTTACAGGGAATTTGGTTGTGTTTTCAAAGTAGACATTAAAAGATGTTATTTTTCACCTAGACTTTCCTATGAAAGAATGCGTATAGCAAGACTGGTTAGTCCTGGCGAAGTAGTCGTTAATATGTTCGCGGGGGTAGGCTGTTACTCAATTCTCATAGCAAAGCATTCTCAAGTCCAAAAAGTATACTCGATTGACATAAACCCAGCTGCATTCGAATACATGAAAGAAAACATAAGGATAAATAGAGTTGATGACAAAGTGGTTCCAATTTTAGGCGATGCCGGAAAAGTCATCGATGAAAGATTAAAATGGGTAGCTGACAGAGTTTTAATGCCTTTGCCTGAAAGAGCTTACGAATTCCTTGAGCATGCGTTAAAAACCTTGAGGGAACCAGGCGAAAAAACAGTACATTATTATGATTTCGAACACGCAAAAAAGAACGAGGATCCTGTGGAAAAAGTGAAAATTAAGGTTTCACAGAAACTTCAAACACTTGGCATTCGATTAGAAACGCTTTCAGGACGAATTGTCCGAGAAACAGGTCCCAACTGGTATCAGGTGGCTTTGGATATTAAAGTTACTGGCTAACAAATTTAATAAACTCCAAGTTGGATATACAGTTGAGAAGGTGGAAAACTTCATGAAAAGGAAATTGATGGAAATCCTTGCGTGCCCCATTGATAAGTATTATCCGTTGGAACTTCATGTTTTCGAAGAGAAGGAAGAAATTGTCGAGGGGGTAATCATCTGTCCTAAATGTATGCGCTGGTACCCCATAAGGGACGAAATTCCGGAAATGCTCCCAGACGAGCTTCGAAACAAGAAAGAAGAAGTAGAATTCCTGAAGAAATGGAAGGACAAGATGCCGGGGAAAATATTATTAGAAGGCAAACCTTTCAACTTGAAAGACGAAAAATAGTTCTTACGAATTCCACGAAACCGTTTTATCTCTCTCGTAAACATATACTTTTTACTCGCGGATTTAGAAGGAAATGCAGAGGCGAACAGCTGTTTGAAAGCACTCATTTTAGCCGGTGGATTCGGCACTAGGTTAAGACCCCTAAGTTGCACTAGGCCGAAGATCCTATTCCCTATCACAAACAAGCCGCTTCTAGATTTGACCCTTAAGAAACTTTCCATAAACGGAGTCAAGGAAGTTATTTTAGCCGTTAACTATGGAGCTGAAACCCTTATGAGCTACTGCGGCAACGTCAGATACGGAATGAAAATTTTCTATTCAAAAGACACGGCACAACCCCATTCGCTTGGCTTTTCTTCCTACAGGCCTTTAGGAACAGGGGGTCCTATAAAGAAGGCTGAAAAACTTCTTGGCAGAGATGAAGACTTTCTCGTTTTAAACGGAGACATATTAACGAATTTGGATTATAGCGCATTAATGCAAAAACACAGAGAAAGCGGAGGAATTGCGACGATAGCGCTTTCTCGGGTTGAAGATCCCTCTAGATACGGCGTTGTAGAGCTTAAGGAAAACATGCGGATAATTCGATTTGTGGAGAAACCATCACGAGATGAGGCACCAAGCAGCCTAATTAACGCTGGAATCTACGCTTTAAGCCCGGAAATATTTGATTACATACCCGAAACTAAACCTTGCTCTATCGAGCGGGAAGTCTTTCCAAAACTTGCGGCAAAAAACCTGCTTTTTGGATACCCATTTCAAGACTTATGGATTGATGTAGGCAAAAAAGAGGATTATTTAAAGGCAAACGTGTTCTTTCTTAAATCCTTGAAGAAGCAATTTCCAGAAAACCGGAGATTTAACGCTGATGTGAGAATAATAGAGCCAGTCCTTATAGGCGAAAATACCTCAATAGGCAAAGACTCTGCTATCGGCCCCTCGGTAGTCTTAGGCGAGAATGTCCAGATAGGTATAAAAGTGTCTATACAAAACTCAGTAGTGTTTCCAGGCGCAGTTATTTCGGATTTTGCCTTCATCAAAGGCGCAGTAATAGGTGAAAACGCTTTCATAGGTAAACACGTGAAAATAGATGAAAATTGCGTTATTGGAGACGGAGCAGTAATAAAGGACCACCTAACTCTGACTAATCACGTAACGGTTTGTCCGTTCAAAACAGTTTCTGAAAGTGTTTTTGAGGCTAGATGCCTCATGTAACAGTTGGAAGGGAACTTTAAATGGAGTCAAAACGCCTATTTGGAACAAACGGAATACGAGGAATAACTAACGAAGAGTTAACTCCTGAATTTGCCTTAAAAATAGCCTATGCCACAGGTAGTTTCTTTAAGAGAGGGAATATTCTAGTCGGATATGATGGAAGAACTAGTAGTCCTATGCTGGCTAATGCTGTAACCGCGGGTTTAATTTCCACTGGTTGTCAAGTTTACAACGGTGGGATGGCGCCTACACCGGCCATACAATACGCCATAAAACATCATCGGATGGATGGTGGGGTCATGATAACAGCCTCTCACAATCCTCCCCAATATAACGGAATCAAAGTAATGGCGAAAGACGGAGTGGAACTTCCCAGAGAAAAAGAATTAAAAATAGAAAAAATCTTCTTCAACAATAAATTTCAACTTGCTGAGTGGAACGCCTTAGGCGAGATCTATTCAAAGTTAAACGTTTTGGAAACCTATATCGAAGCCGTTAAAAGACATGCAGACATCGAAGCAATAAGAGAGAAAGGTTATAAAATTGTGGTAGATGCTGGAAACGGTGTTGGAAGCTTAACCCTGCCAAGACTTTTAAGAGAAATAGGTTGTCAAGTTCTAACATTAAACGCTAATGTTGACGGAACCTTTCCGGGAAGACCCTCGGAGCCACGTCCAGAAAACCTCCAAGAACTTGCATCTCTAGTGAAAACGGTAAAAGCAGATTTAGGCATAGCCTTGGATGGGGATGCAGATAGAGCCATATTCACCGATGAAAAGGGACAGATTCACTGGGGCGACCGAAGTTTTGCTCTTATAGCGAAACATTTCTTAATAGAAAATCCTAAGGAAACAGTGGTTACTCCCGTCAGTTCCTCACAGCTAATTAAAGATGTTGTAGATGAGTACAAGGGCAAACTCGTGTGGACAAAAGTTGGAAGCATCACCGTCGCACGTACAATGCTAAAAATGAAGGCAAAACTAGGAGGCGAAGAAAACGGTGGAGTTTTCTACGCGCCCCATCATCCAGTCCGGGACAGCGCCATGACCGCCATTCTAATCTTAAACATAATGGTGAGAACTGGCAAGAGATTATCAGAACTCCTAAGAGAACTCCCAACATACTACATCGAAAAAGGCAAAGTTGAATGCCCCCACGAACTGAAACAAAAAACCCTAGCGGAACTGACTGCTCAAGTAAAAAATTTGAAGGTAGACACAATTGACGGAGTGAAAATATGGTTTGAGGACAAAAGCGCCATTCTTATAAGACCAAGCGGAACCGAACCCCTATATCGTTTATATGCCGAAGCAAAAACAAAACAAAGAGCCAAAACACTCTTAAAGAAATACGAGAAAACAGTTAGAACCCTTATCAATAAACTAATGGACCGTTCTATAGGAGGTAAACCTAAACGTTTCCACCATCAGTCATGAACATAGAAAAGGGAAACATTGACACAAAAGAAAAACGATCATACTATACAGTGTGCGTTGTAGGATGTGGACGAAAAGGCCTAACCTATGCTTGTCTATTCGCTGATGCAGGCTTCAAAGTGATAGCTGCGGACAAAAACCCGCAAATTGTGAGCATTATGAAAACTGGGAAAAGAGCGTTCCATGAAAAAAACCTGAATCAAATCCTACGAAAGCACGTGAAAGATGGGAGGATTATTGCTACAACCGAAGTTAAGGAAGCATGTGCCAAAAGCAACATTATCACAATGTTTGTTCCAATAAAAATTGATGAAAAGGAAAAGCCTGATTATTCATGTCTGGAAAAAGCTTGTAAAGATGTGGGTATGGGACTTCAGAAAGGCTCGCTGATAATCGTTATGACCACGGTTACTCCTGGAACAACTGAGAGGCTAATTAAGGAAACCTTAGAAACCTCTTCAGGTTTAAAAGCTGGAAAAGATTTCGGCCTAGGATACGCCCAGTTAAGTATTCCTCCTGGAATGGTAGCTGGAATAGACAAAAATAGTTCTCAAGTTGCAGCTATGATATTGGAAACAATAACAGATAACCCCATAATTATGGTAGAGGACTTGAAAGTTGCGGAATCCGCTCAGCTTTTCAGCCTAATTCAGAATCATGTGAAAACAACATTAGCTAGCGAATTCAGCGTTTTCTGCGATAAAATAGGAGTTGATTACGTAGAAGTTCAAAAAGTCTTAAACAAGGGCTACAGCGTTCTGACGTTTCCACAAGTTTCGCGGTTAAATTCCAAACTTGTTCATGTGTTTTTGAACGAAGCTGAAGCATTAAACCTAAAGATGCGAATAACTTCTTCCGCAAAGGAAACCGCGGAAGAGATCCTTAATTACGCCATTCGTTTGGTTAAAAAAGCCTTGCGAAAATGTGGAAAGCCTTTGCGTAGAAGTCGAATCACCATTCTTGGAGTTTCAGGCACCCCGGATACTAAAGATGAGAAGAACCCATTCGTTAAAAAACTGATGAAAAAATTAATATCAAAAGGCGTTCAAGTACGGGTCTATGATCCCTTTTTCGCCCAGAAAGAACTGAACGAAATGGGATACCCCGCGGAAAAAACACTAAAACAAGCTGTGGAAAACACAGACTGCATAATAATAACCGTGCCACACGAACGTTTCGGAAAAATGAATCTACGAAGGTTAAGCTTAACCGCAAAGATGCCTGCCGCAATGGTAGATTTAGCCTACATAATTAACCCGGAAAAGGCGAAAAAAGAAGGCTTCGCTTTTCTGGGACTCGGAAGGGGATAATTGAAATGAAAGAGAAGTTACGTGTTGCCGTGATAGGTACTGGTTTCTGGGGAAAGAACCACGCCAGAATCTACACAGAACTAGCCGAAACAGAGCTAGTAGCCGTTTGCGACGTGAACCCAGAAAGAGCCAAGGCCATAGCCTCAAAATTCGGAGTCAAACCCTACACTAACAGCAGTAAATTGTACAGAAAAGAGAAAATAGACGCGGTAAGTATATGCACTTGGTCAACTAAACTTGCCCAAGAGGCTATCCGCGCGTTAAAAGCTAAAAAACACGTGTTAGTAGAAAAACCAATGGCAACAACCACAAGACAAGCTAAAAAACTTGTGGCCCTCGCAAAGAAAAATCAGCTAAATCTAACGGTAGGCTTCCTAATGCGATTCATACCTGGAATCCAGCACATAAAACAGGCAATAAAGAATAAGGAAATCGGAAACCTCGTTTGCGCCACCGCGCGTAGAGTTTCCGCATGGCCAGAAAGAATAGGCGACGTCGGCGTTATAAAAGACATAGCTATCCATGACATTGACATTATGCGCTACCTTTTCAACGAAGATCCAGAGGCAGTCTACGCCAAAGCTGGAAGAATGAAACATGCAAAATATGAGGACTACGCTCAGATAATGCTAGCCTTCCCTGAAGGAAAAACAGCCTTCATCGAAGTCAATTGGCTCACTCCCTACAAGATTCGTAAGTTAATAGTCACCGGAAGCGAAGCCATAATGACTCTCGACTACCTAACGCAAGAACTCATAATAGATGATGCAAAACAAACCGTAAAGCCCAGATATCCGTGGAGGGAACCCTTGAAAGCCGAATTAGAAAACTTTGTCATATCCATACTAAAGGGTGAAGAACCTGCTATAACCGGGATGGATGGGTTAAAGGCTTTACAAATAGCTGAAGCGGTATTAAAATCAGCGGAAAGAGGCACTTTGATAAAGTTGAAGCGCTAATGGAAATTATTCCCATTCGATTGTTGCCGGCGGTTTATGGGTTACATCGTACACTACTCGGGTAACCTGTGGAATCTCATTTGTGATTCGGGTAGAGATTCTTTCCAAGATTTCATATGGAATCCTTGCAAAACTCGCAGTCATAGCTTCTTTACTTTCCACAATTCTTATCGCTACAGTATAACCGTAGGCTCTACAATCGCCTTTCACTCCGGTGGATTTAGTGTCGGTTAAAACGGCGAAGTACTGCCATAGATTCCTTTGAAATCCACTTTTTTCTATTTCCTCGCGAACTATCAAATCCGCCTTTTTGACAATGAGAATTTTGTCTTCCGTGATTTCACCTATTATTCTAACGGCTAACCCGGGGCCAGGAAAGGGCTGCCGATGGACCAGCTCCTTTGGCAGCCCGATCATTTCAGCTACTTCTCTTACTTCATCCTTGTATAAGTCACGTAGTGGCTCTATTATTGATTTAAACCGGATTTTCGTTGGTAAACCTGCCACATTGTGATGGGTTTTTATTTTTTCAGAAAACTGTCGAAAGCCAGACTCAATTCTGTCAGGATAAATTGTTCCTTGTATGAGGTATTCGGCACCTATCTTTTCAGCTTCCTCCTCGAATACTCGAATGAATTCTTCACCGATAATCTTTCTTTTTGTTTCAGGGTCAATTACGCCTTTCAGTTTTTCTAAGAATCTTTTTCTGGCGTTTACGGTTATGAAGCGAAAGCCCATGTTTTGGAAGGTTTGCTGGATTAGTTCCGGCTCGTTTTCTCTCATGAAGCCATGGTCAACGAAGATGGCGGCTAGATTTTGCCCTAAAGCTCTAGCCGCGAGAAGTGTTGCCGTGCTTGAGTCAATTCCACCGCTTAACGCTATTATCGCCTTTCCTTCCCCAACAGTGCTTTTTATCTCCTGCACAGCCTTTTCAACGAAGTCCCTCATGCTCCACCCGGGCTTGCATTCGCATATTCCGAAAATGAAGTTTCGAAGCATCTGCATACCCTTTTCTGTATGCACCACCTCAGGATGCCACTGTAGGCCGTAAATAGGCTTTGTTTTATGCCTGAAAGCTGCAACAGGAGTGTTTTCCGTATATGCCAAAACCTCGACTTCTTCTGGAACACTAAAAACGGTATCTCCATGACTCATCCAAACTTTTTCTGTTTTCCCCAATCCTTCGAGAATGGCAACTGGCTTGGTTATGGTAGCATAGGTTATGCCAAACTCTTTCGATTTTGCTGGTTCCACCTTTCCTCCGAGAAGGTGAGCGAGAAGTTGATGTCCATAGCATAACCCTAAAACTGGAATCCCCAATTCCAGAATTTCCTTGTTCATTTTCGGTGCGTCTTCTTCGTAAACGCTTTGAGGCCCGCCAGAAAGGATTAATCCTTTAACATTGTATTTCTTGTTTAATATCTGAATTTCTCTCGGGGTTATGTTGTTCGGAACGATTTCCGAGTAGACACGGTTTTCTCTTATTCTCCTTGCAATAAGATGACAATACTGTCCGCCGAAGTCTAACACTAACACTATATCAAGCTTCACGCTATGTTTCTCCCTTTTCTTCAGAAGGCTAATCAGAAAAGAGGGAATTTAAGATTTTGTAGGCATGTTAAGCTAAAAAGTATTTTTCAATTTCCCAAGAGGTCACTTTTAACTGCGAAGATTTTCGAATGTGGCGCTTGTATTCTTTCCACTCCTTCATCTTAAATTCCAAATACTTCTCAGCATTTTCTTTTCCCAGTGCTTTTATACAGATGTCGTCGCTATTCCATTCTTCGAGTGCCTCCAAAAGAGAGCCAGGTAAGGTTTTTATTCCAAGCTTTCGACGTTGAGCCTCTGTTAAGCGGTAGGCGTTTTTGTCCAATGGATCTCCAGGGTCGATTTTCTTTTTAACCCCGTCCATTCCAGCTTCAAGTATAGCTGCAAACGCCAGATAGGGATTGCAAAGAGTATCGGGGCATCTAAACTCTAATCTAACTTCGTTTCTGTCGGTTGGAAAGTACTCTGGAATCCGCACCAGGGCTGAACGGTTTCTACGACTCCAAGTAATGTAGACAGGCGCTTCATATCCTGGAATCAGCCTCTTGTAGCTATTGACTGTTGGCGCCACTATGGCTGAAAGGGCTCTGGCATGATGAAGTATGCCACCCACGAAGTATCGGCAGGTCTGAGACATATGCGCGTAGCCCTTGCCACTGTAAAAGGTGTTTCTTTTCCTATTTTTCTGAAAAAGCCCTACATGAACATGCATACCGTTTCCAGCTAGATCTATCCAAGGCTTCGGCATAAAAGTGGCTATCCAACCATACTTCTGTTGAGCGATCGCTTTGGCTGCGTATTTATAACGCATAATATTATCTGAAGTCCTCACAGGTGAACCGTATTTAAAAGTGATCTCGTTCTGCGCTGGTCCAACTTCGTGGTGTTGCCTTTCAATGGTCATTCCCATCTGAGCGAGGGCATCACATAGGTCCATACGATAGGCTTCGGTTAAATCCCTACCGGGTAATATGTCAAAGTATCTGTGTTTTTCAGCTAGGTGGTTTTCTACAGGCACGAATTCGCCGTTTTCCTTTTTTACTAAGTAGAATTCTACTTCTGCTGCTGCGGTTGGCTCAAACCCTTGTTTTTGAATTTTATGCATGACTTTCCGGCAGATGTGACGGGGGTCACTTTCATAGGGCTTTCCACCAGGCTTGATTATATCACATATGAAGCTGGCTACTGGGCGATCATAGAAGTATTGGGGGAGCATTGCGAAGGTTTTTGGGTCCGCCTTCATAACCATGTCGCTTTCTTCTATGCCTACAAAGCCTGGAATTGAAGAACCGTCAAAGCCTATGCCGGATTCTATGACTTGGGTAACCTCGGAAGAGGGGATGGTTCTTCCACGAAAGGTTCCAAGTAAGTCTGTGAAATGGAGAAGCACATACCGTGTCTTTTGAATATTATCCATTATTTCACGTAACTCGTGTTTTTGCATAGCAACTGTTTGCTGCATCACGTTCATTTCTAAGTGTTCCTCGCTATTTGATTATAGAGCGCACTATAATGTAAAGAAAATTTAAAGTTTTACATTTAATTAATGCATAAATGTTTTATATCAACATTTTGAATTAAACATTTGTACAAAATGGTGAGTGTAATGGTTGAACTGGATGAAACAGATGTTAAAATCCTTAAAGCGTTAATTTGGAATGCGCGGTTATCGAGCAGGCAGATAGCGCAAAAGCTTGGAATCTCAACTGGAACCGTATTAGCACGGATAAAGAATCTGGAAAAAACAGGAATAATCAAAGGCTATTCAGCTATTATTGACCATGAAAAGCTTGGCTACGAACTAACAGTGATAACTGAGATAACAGTTTCAAAGGGTAAATTGATCGAGTTGGAAGAGGAGATTGCAAAATTCCCAAATGTCTGCTGTGTTTATGATATTACCGGCTTGACGGATGCGATGATAATTGCTAAGTTTAAAACCAGAAAAGAGCTAAGCGACTTCACCAAAACGCTGTTAAAGATGCCGTTCGTAGAACGAACAAACACGCATTTGGTGCTTACAACAGTAAAGGAAGATTTCCGAATAGTATAGAAAACGTGAAGCTAGACCATTTCCTTTCGATCGATAATTAGTAGAGTCAACACTAATGTTGCTATAAAGTAGGTTAGCAATACAACGGTACTTGTCAAAAAGTCTGGATGGAAAACCCATACAGTTATAGGACTATCTTTAACCACAATTTTTTCCACTCTTACTGATGATGGGTTAATGACTTCGGTTATAATCTGCGATGAGTAGGTTATTGAATACCAAGGCTCGTTTCCCGTTATTGTTAATACGCCTTCCATTATAGGCAATATCATAAATAGCATAAAGAAAGAGAGCAGCGTAGCTCCCATGCTTCCCTTAAGGAGAGAGCTAAAAAGAAAAGTTAATCCAAGAACTCCTAGAAGGAAAAGAAAAGCATAGGCAAAAGAATGGACTAACTGATTTAATGTTACGCCGTAAATTGTTAGAATGGATAGAAAGCATATTGCATAATAGAGCCCAACCATCAAGAAGACAGAAATCACTGCGGCAAGAAATTTTCCGGCAACTAGTACCACTCGCTTAACGGGGTTTGGAAAAAGTATGTATCCAGTTTTCTGTTCAAACTCTGAAGCAATAGCGTCTCCGGCGAAAAACGCTCCACAAATAATTACTAATAAGTGAACAAAACTTAAGAAGCTTTCAGCGAAGCTTTTAGGTTCTTCCGGATATGCAATATTAAAGGCCGGTGGAACCGCTAGTTGAAGAGATGAGACGATCAGGGTTATTGCCAAAACCGCAATGAGTCTTCTTCTACGTAAATGCTTCAACAACTCATAACGCATAACAATGCCTATTTGCTTCAAATCAGTATTCTCTTTCTTCTTAAACATCTAGGACACCTCTTTCACAAACCTAAGGTAAATTTCCTCCAAACCTTTGGAGGAAGATCTGAAAGAAATTATTTGTAACTTAACATTGTTAACTAAAAAGTTTAGAAATTCAGCACGTTTGGTTTCGTTTCCTTCAAACTCCACAGTTATCTTGTTTTCATGTATAGAAACCTGTTTTGCGGCTTCGAATCTGCTTATTTTCTTCGCTTGTTGTTTGTTCGCCGGACTCAGCGTTTCAATTTCGATTTGTTGAACATGGAAGATTTTCTCGAGGTTTTCTACGCTGTTGCAGGCGATTAGTTTACCCTTGTTGATCAGAGCAACGCTGTCGCAGACTTCGCGTACTTCATGAAGCATATGAGAAGCTAGAAAGATGGTTTTGCCTTCTTTTACCAAGTTTTTTATTATCTCTCTTATCTCGTACATTCCCCGCGGGTCTAACCCTAATGCTGGTTCGTCGAGTATAAGCACCGTTGGGTCGTGCAATATAGCCTGGGCTATCCCCAGCCGTTGTTTCATTCCTCTAGAGAACTTTCCAATTTTGATGTTAACCCATTCTTGCAACCTAACCAGTTCCAGAACTTTGGCTATTCTTTCCTTAAGAGCTGCACTGCCTATTCCTCGAAGCTTTCCAAGGTAGCTTAACATTTCTTCTGGAGTTAAGTAGAGATAAAACTCAGGCACTTCCACTATGGCGCCTATGCTCCTTAAGGCGTTCTGCGCTTCGACAGAAACATCAAAGCCAAGTACATATGCCTTTCCATGTGTTGGACGAATAAGATTACAAAGGATTTTGATGGTAGTCGACTTTCCAGCGCCGTTTGGCCCTAAAAAACCTACACAATGGCCTCTGCTGATTTTAAGATTCAAATTATCCAACGCTAAAATGTTGCCATAATACTTTGTTAAATCTTCAATTACTATGGCTTCCAAAGGCTTTTCTCCTTCATTTTTAAAACTGTTGAAGTACCTCCTGTTTTTCCATTATATAACCGCAGTAGTGGCATTTCAGTCGAAGAGGTTCCTCGTTTTCCACATAAAATTTTGATTCAACTGGCTCATCTGTATTCGTTATGCATGCAGGGTTGGCGCATTTAACAATGTTGTGTATTATCTTGGGAAGTTTAACTCGCTTTTTCTCTACAACGTCATAGTTTCGGATGATATTTATCGTAGCATGGGGAGCAAGCAAAGCAATCTTATCAACCTCTTCTGGATTAAGTTCTCTCCCCTCAATTTTGAGGATGTCCTTAAATCCGAATCTTCCACTTGGAACATTAATGGCGATGGTTATAACTTTCTTTTCTTTTCCAGTGATACCCAAAATTTTCGCCACATCTAACGCGTGCCCGCCAGTAATATGGTCAATTACAGTTCCGTCCTTAATTTTCGAAACTCGTAAGGTAGTTTCGGTCATTGTTTCAACCTTTCGACATAATAGAAGAAGGCTTTATATTACACTTTCCACCGAACCAGTTTTTGTGTTGCATAAGAAGTCTTATTTAGCTCTGGAACATGTTTTGTAAGGGTATTGAGAATGGAGTTTGAAGGACGCGACATCATATCCATAAAAGATTTTACTCGAGAGGAAATTGACTACATTCTAGAAATAGCTGAAGCCATGGAACCCATAGCAAAAAAGGGTTCAGACATGCTTAAAGGAAGAATTCTTGCAACTTTGTTTTTCGAACCTAGCACCCGAACACGTTTAAGCTTTGAAGCTGCCATGCACAAGCTAGGAGGATCAGCCATAGGCTTTGCAGAGCCAGAAATCACTTCGGTGAGAAAGGGTGAAAACCTGGCCGACACTATCCGCGTGGTGGAAAACTATGCTGACGTTATTGCCCTACGTCATCCACGTGAAGGAGCTGCCCGGCTTGCAGCTGAATTCGCTAAGGTACCTATAATTAATGGTGGAAGCGGCGGAGAAGAACATCCAACCCAAGCGTTGCTTGATTTATACACGGTGAAAAAGGAAAAAGGAAAAATTGATGGCTTGAGCATCGCTATGGTCGGAGATCTTCGTTTTGGGAGAACTGTTCACTCTCTTGCTTATGCTCTTTCACTTTACCACGTGAACCTATACTTTGTTTCACCACCCCTCTTGAGAATGCGTAGAGAAGTTTTAGAAGCAATAAAAGGGAAGGTAAACGTTGTTGAAACCTCTAGCTTAGATGAAGTGGTTCCCGATGTGGATGTTTTATACGTAACCCGGATACAGAAAGAACGATTTCCTGACCCGGCTGAATACATGAAAGTTAAAGGCTCCTATCGCATTAGCTTGGAAACGCTTGGAAATGCAAAGCAGGATCTAATAATATTACATCCACTTCCACGAGTAGGAGAAATTTCACCGGAAATAGATAACACTTCGCATGCTAGATATTTCCAGCAAGTGTGGAATGGGATAATCGTGAGGATGGCTCTGCTCACACTTATACTCGGTGCAATAAAATAGATTTTTAAAGCTAAGCCTTCCCTGCCACAAATATCAGTTTTGCCCGATTCACAATCATAGGCTCGTTTATCATACCCACCGAAAATATTCATTGATCTGAAGCTTTCTTTTCCGAGAAGATGTTCAATTATCATATCTGAAAATGTAGCTTAGAGTAAACTTTTGGATGAATCTTTTAATTGTTCCGTCAGGGTGAACTATGTCGTAGAATTTGGAAAAAGAGGGAAAAGTTTTCAGCCTAAATGTTGTACCTCGTTCGGTCTCGTAGTTCTTCTCTTTTACCTGCGTTCCATCCTCTGACGCGTTGGTAATATCCAGTGATTCGTGACCAATGTTCTAGACTTTCACTGTTTGCTCCGCAAGTTAGGCATGTTTCGAGCAATCCTGCGGATGTTGCTGAACAGTTTTGGCATATTGTTAGATCCCGCGTATAAGTGAAGTAGGCTGCCAGAGTTTGTGTTGCCACTTTCTTCGTGAAGCTCCACATTGCTTCAGGTGATGGGTTGCCCTCGCCCAGCCATATGTGCAGTATTGCTCCTCCCCGGGTAAGTGGGTGGAAGCTGGCTTCGATGTTTATGCGTTGAACCAGCGGGATTCTGGCTGAGGGACGAACGTGCGAGCTGTTTGTATAGTATACGGCGCCGCTGTTTCTGTCGCCTTGAACTATGGCCCTGTCGCCGTAAAATCGAAGGTCAATCATGGCTAGTCTGTGGGCACAGCTTTCCGCGGGGGTTTGGATGCAGCCGAAGCGTAGACCTGTTTCCTCTTTGTAATCGTTAACTCGATCTACCATGTGCTTTATCACTTTTAGACCGAAGCGCCAAGCATCTCCGCCTTCATGAAGCTCCATGTTTATGTGAGCTTTCAACATTTCGTTTAACCCCACGAACCCTATGTTAAGCACTTGTTTGTCTAGGTTTAAGTAGGGCTCGCCGAAACAGTCCATATTGCAGAAGGGAAGAGCGCCGCTTTCCATTCGCTCTCTAACGATTTCTCGTTTGATTAGTAGGACTTCCTTTGCCAAATCCATAGTGTAATCCAAAAGTTCGAAAAGCCTTGCGTCGTCTCCACGGGCCTCATAGGCGACTCTTGGTAGGTTAACTGTTACTACTTGTAGGCTTCCCATTCTTAGGGCGCCGTTTCGGAATCTCTCAAGTTCATCGCTGTCCGGCGAGAAAATAAGCCGACAACACTGACTGTTAACGATGTCAGGCATATAGTCAGGGCAGAGGTTAAGGAAGTAGGGGGTCCCGAACTTAGAAGTAAGTTTTGCGATCTTCAAGTATTCTTCTTCAAACTCTCCTGATTCCACGTATTCTCGTCGAAGTTTAACCTCGCATTTCGGGAAATTGAAGGGTTTACCTAGATAGTCGCCTTCTAGGTAAACGTCAATTATAGCGTTAAAGAGTCTGTTGGCCTCTTCATAAAAGTCCTCATAGGTGAGGCTATCACTAACTTTTCCTCCTGGAAGAACTGCGGGGACATCCCAAATGATTTTTGGGACAGCGCATTCCAATGCAATTGAGGAAAAGACTGTTTGTCCGCCTCGAGCTACGTACATCTGGGACATTTCGTAAATGAACATTTGGGCCAGCTGTTTTATACGCTCGTAAGGTAGTCCCCTAACGAAAGGCGCAAGCCAAACATTAAAGAAGTCATAGCCTTGTCCTCCAGCCCAGTTGGTCTGGGCAGCAGCTAGAGCCTTAGCGGCGTGTAGAATGGCTACTTCTGGATGTTTGGCTGGTCCAGCTACTGCTGTGTGTACGCCTCGACCGTCAACAATTAAGCCTTTTCTAAGGAAGAACCTTAGGTCGTGTTCTTGGCAGAAAGGCCTAGTTGCAAAGTATTCCAAATCATGAATGTGAATTAATCCGGAAATGTGGGCATCAGCTAGTTTCGGCGGTAGGCATGTGAGCAAGGCGTACTGGTCGAAAACAGCATCAGCAGCAAGCTTATGAATGGTTTCTGGATTATGTTGAAGATTTGCGTTTTCTTTGTCTCCAGCCTGAATCAGTTTTTCCACATCGTAGAGGGGCAATCCAAGACGTGTATATCTGGCACGTTCTTTTTCTAGGTTTTTTTCGAGTAAAGCTACACATACGAATTCTCTTATCAGGGGGGCAGACAAGAATTTTAAGTCGAAATTTCGAATTCTTGAGGCTATGTCAAAAGCTATCTCTTCCGCCATTGTTGCTGAGAGACCTGTTTCCACGATTAGTGAGTGTTTAATTTTTTCTGGGTCGAAGTCTTCAAACATTATTCTTGATGTTCTAACTTTCGGGAAATATTTGAGCGAATCTACTTTAAACTCAAGTTTTTGACTCTGCATCCAAATCCCTCGCGGTGATGGGTACTAATGCTTGAAGATGATTTTCTAGTTTTTTATACACGAATAATCATAGACGCTGTGTAAGCCGTTTGAGGTTAGTTGTTTTTCTTATACAAGAATTTGTGTAGAAGTTACCTCTAGTGAGTATATTCAATTTTTTAGAAAAATTTGTTTAAAAAAATGTATTAACATATTCAAGAAATTGACATGTAGGCTCTTCGGTTTTTCGCAGCGAAAAATTCAATTCGGTTATGTGGAGATAACGCCTTGAATCTAGCGGATATCCTAGAGAAGAAGCTTAGAGTGTCAGCTGAGCCACATACCTTGCACTTTGAAAGCAGCCCGTAGAAGGTTTTTCCGCAGCCTTTACAATAGGTTAAACTTCGGTCATAAGCGAAAAACGTTATAGAAAAATCTTCTATTATGCGTTTGGTTATAGAAGCCATCGTTTCTGTTGAGATTTCCTCGTTAGGTAATTGAATAAGGAATATTCCTTCGATGCTGCATGTCTTGCGAATTCTCTGTTCCACTTCTAGTCTCTTTTCAAATGGAAGTTCTACGTTTGGGGGAACCACAACGTTCTCCGTGTAGTAAGAGTTTTCCCTTCCACTTGCAGGTTGAACTTTCGCCCATCCGTAACGTTCTGCGTCCAACTCGGCAAATCGTCTTGCAACATCTAAATTCGAGCTTATAGCTGAAGCTAGCCGAGTTTCGGGTTTTCTCGAAGTTTTGTTTGCGTAATTAGTTATGTGTTTAGTTATCTGCTCTGCCAGAGCTAAAGCGTTTGAGTCTTCAAAAGGTGTTTTTCCTGTTATAGATTTTACAGCCTCGTTTAATCCGACATGACTTATTAGCCTGACAGCATTTCCAAGCCTGAAGTAGGGATCGCCATCAGTTTTTTGCACAAGGAAGGGAAGTAATCCCTCGTTTAAACGTGCCCGTATAGTTCGGTACTTTATTTCCAACGCTCTAGATGCCATTTCCAATTGTTCATCGAGTATTCTCCAAAACATACTTTGGTCTCCATCAGCTTCATAGGCAATTCTAGGCAGGTTCAGGATAACACTGCCTAAGCAGCCTGTTCTCAAAACGTCAAGTTCCCAGTCCCCATGCCAATCGTCTATTAAAGTGAAGCCGTTTGCACTGAAACTTGCGTGGCTATAGTTTTGATGTAGTAAGTTTGCAAAGCATGGAAGCCCGGTTTCCACAGCTAAAGTGTGAGCTTTCAAAAAGATTTCTTCTTGTTCTTCTTTCAATTTTGTTGAGCGAATTTTAATGATTGGGCTGGGATTAAAAATGGGTTTCTGTTCGTTTAATTCGCTGATTAACTCCAGCAGCGCAAAGGCAACAAGTGATGACTCTTCAACGTAATCAGCATAAAAGCCTTCTCCTCCCACAGCTTTCTGTTGAGATAGAAATTCTGGAACCGTAAGTTCTATCCCCAAGGAAATCTTTGGGATTCTACCTTCTCTGTCAAAGATTTGGTTTAGGCTTATTAGGAAAACCTTCAGTTTCTCCTTTAATTCCGTTATGCTTAAACCTTTAGCGAAGGGAGCTAGAAAAACATTGAAGTAGTCCAAGCATTGTTCGTTAATTATCTCGGTGGAGCCGAGTCTAACAAGATTGGCGATCGTTGTAAGCGCGCTTTCCATGTTTTTTGGCGGTGGAAAACCTAGGCTTATTGAAGTGAAAAGTTGAGGGTTTAAGCCGTTTTTGAAATAGAACCTTGCATCATGTATTAAGAGAGCTGGTTTTAATATCCAGTATTCCAGATTTTCCAGGTGTAGGCTTCCAGAAGTGTGGGCGTCAGCTATGTCCCGTGGTAGAATACTGAGTAAGGTGTATTCTTCGATTACAGCTTTACCTGCCGCTTGGTGCACAGTCTCAATGTTTTTGGATTGTTCACCCACTAAGCGAATGAGCTGAGTTACGTCATATACGGGAAG
>DAZI01000075.1 GCA_002507245.1 Candidatus Bathyarchaeota archaeon UBA233 | reverse complement strand
AACATGTGTCTTTATTGTTTTGGATGTAGTTTTCTCCTAAAACCGGTAAAATGTATACAGTGATGTTGTAGATTCCTTTAATCGTAGGAGTCCATTGATAGTTCAAAGTATAATGAGCGTTGGCTAACAATTCGTAAATTATAACATTTTCGACCATGGTATTGTTAATCCATATCTGCAGTTCAAGATTTGTTTCATTCTTTTTACCACGATTAGAAACAGTTACATTTAAGAAAACCAACTCGCCGGGTTCAGCGAACTTAACACAGTCTAGATATGCACTGAGTTCATGTTCGTACTTTACTCCCATCCATTCTACAATGTTCTTGAACATTTTTTCATTGTCAGAATTGTATAGATAAGCGGCAAAGTCATCTGAAAGGCAAAGAACTTCTCCCCCAGCTTCCGCTCCTGCGATAATTGTGTATTCGTTCCTAGCATCACTTGCAATCCAATATCCCGGGGGATTAACCTGTAACGAGTTAACGGGGTGTCCAGCATAAATATAATCTACACCATGCATTATTGGGTGTAAGCGGTCGAAATTGTCGGAAGGGCCTCCAGCTCCCCAAAAACCAGTGTAAGTTATGCCATATCCGCTAAGTATCTCTTGTATTGATGAGGACAATTGATCTCCAATGGCAACAAATCCCCTACCTGAGGCAATAAAGTCATGAACCGCTTTTATTTCTGAATTAACCCAAGGGATATTGTACCAATCCTCACCAACCACAAGAAGGTCATAATTTTTCAGCAGTTTCGGCGTTAACATTTCATGAATTGTATTTACAAAATAGCCTAGGTTTTCATAATACCTTTTAAGGTCTTCATTGTGTAACTCTTCGCCATGAGTTTCTATAAACCCGATTACAGGAATATATGTAACTCTACAATGAACTGTTTTCCGATTGTTGAAGGTTCCGTATTCGCCGCGAACTGGTGGAGAATACGCTGTTATGTTGTATGTCCCTTCGTTTGCTGTCCAGTTATAGGAAAGAGTTATAGCCTCGCCTGAGTTCAGTGTAAAGTTTTCCAATCCAACAACTTTTTCGTCGTTAATTAAGATAAACAAGTCTACGTTAGTTTCATTGCTTAGCCCTATGTTTTGCACAGTAGCATTTATCCAAACAGTTTCTCCAGGATCGGGATAGGTGGGGCATTCCAGAGAAACTTCGAGGTCGTGGGCTGGTTTTCTGTAACGTGACCAAACAATTGAATTATAAAGCAGTTGTAGATGATGCTGGTAATAGGCAGGGATTATCTCTAAAAGTGGGCTTAAGTATACGAGCCCGCGATAAGTGACGATCGCGCTCTCTTCGAAATGGCCAATCGCGGCATATTGTCCTCCAATTAGCTCATTTGAATCCCACTGCCAATCAAAGGGAACGGCTGTACCTACATCTGCGAACACAAACGGGTTTGGCACATTATAGAATATCGGATGGGTGGTATCAAGCAGATGCAGTAAGTCAGTCAATGTTGCATCCCACATGGTGGTTTCATTAAGTCCAAATAACGGTGCCAGCTTGTTATTGTTTGGAACCATGTAGAAAAAGGTCCCAGAAGTTGCTATCAGCTCATGCCCCTCATACACGTATCGCTTAATTGCTTCAATTTCGGAGTCCATGAGCTGCCATAAATATGGATCACATGCACATGAGATAATGAGCACATCTGCCCCTGTGGCATTAATATCCTCGTACGTGATGAACTCCTTGTCCAAGGTCGTATAATCAATGTATATCATAGTATCCCCAAACTTATACCACTCTGTGTTTAACACTTGCCAGTTAGCCACAATGTCTGGAATCACGTTACCCGCCGATCGAAGAACAAACGCCTTAACCGGAGTTCCCACGTAAATGTATGTTGACATAACATTGTTTTCGATATTTTCCTCGCCTGTAACAGGAGTTATGTAAGCTGTGACGTTATACCATCCCTCAGTTGTCGGAGTCCAAAAACAGCTAACTTTTGCTGTTGCATAGCTTGCTAGGAGGCCTAATGTAACTAAATCAACAATACTTCCATTTGCCATTAACTTTATTGTTACGTTGCTTTCGCTTTCCGCTCCAAAATTGATTAGTGTGACATTAATAGAAGCTTGTGTGTTAGGTTCTGCGTAAGGTGGAGTTTCTAATTCCATAAGAATAAGCTCATGAGTTGGCATTGTTTCCTCGACGGCCCTTCTCGCATTAACCCTTCCATATCCATAGTATACATCAAATCCGGGATCTCCTAAATCATCCGCGGTGTACCTCAACCGCAGTCGAAGCCAGTCTTGACTTGAATTTGGAAATTGGCTTAAAATCAGGGCTGCTATTCCTGCTACATGGGGAGCTGCCATGGAAGTGCCGCTCCAAGACTCGTATCCCCAAGGAACAGTGGAGTAAATATCTACGCCCGGTGCTGCTAGTTCAACCCAATCGCCAAAACTTGACCACCCAGCCCTCTGATCGTAATTATCTGTTGCCGTTACGGCGATTACTTCATCGTAGGCTGCAGGGTAAATTTTTAGGCTAGTACCATCATTCCCGGCAGCTGCGATTAGTATAACGCCAGCATTATAAGCGTATTGTATTGCTTCGTAGATAAGTTGACTGTGACCATATCCTCCCCAACTCATGCTTATTATATCAGCGCCTTGATCCACTGCGTGAATAATAGCGTTAGCAAGCCAGTCGGCATATCCATAACCCAACGGATCCAAACCTTTCTCCGCCATTATACTTACTTGCGCCAATCCAGCTATCCCAATGCTGTTATTGATGGCCGCGGCAATTATCCCTGCGCAATGGGTTCCATGTCCATGATCATCCATAGGATCCGAGTCATTGTTTACCCAGTCATATCCCAATGCAATATAATTATCCACTAAGTCCTCATGAAGGTAATTAATTCCGGTGTCAACGACTGCTACCAGAATAGAGGAATTACCCATCGTTACGTCCCATGCCCAATCTGCTTCTATCTTTTTAGGTGCCCATTGGATGCTCCAGTAAGGATCATTTGGGATGAAACTTGCTTGAAATCTCATGTTAGGTTCAATGTATCTTGTTATCTTAGCTGTCCGCACATCACGCATGAAGGCAGAGGTAGAACGAGTTGGGACTTCAACTACAGCGGCAATTATTTGCCCATTAATCTTAACAGTATTTACAATACGTGCATTATGCTTGTTTACTAGCCTATTCACCTCAACGTAACTTTCAGGTCTCTCTTTATCAATTCCCACAATAACCCTGGTAATGTTACTGTCAAAAAATAAAGAATCAATCCATTTATTTTTATACGCAGTCTGATTGAAATCCTCAATATTTTCCTTATTGTTTCTCCAAGTATTATTTGAAAAGGATAGTTGATTCCGCGTGGCATCCAGATTCTCTGCTTCAAAGTTTTTCGTCAACAGCCCTTTTACATCAAAAAAGCCGCTTAACATACTAGTGAAAATGAGAAATAACATAAACTTACTGATCAATTTTAACCGCATTTATTCCCCTCGATTAATTTAAGGATCCATTCTACATTTTTAAAATACGTCCCCTTGTTTATAAGCCATTATCTTTTAGATTTTGTAAACTACTACATAATAACATGAGAATTCCTCTCATCGGTGACCTCGAATTTTCTTAAAGCCTTCTTCTTCAGAACTTAAAATTATAAGTTATTAGCACTTATAAGTGCGTACTAAGTCTTATTATAGAAAGGTGTTTTGCAGTGGTTTTGAGCATAGCAGTTGCTATTGTGGCGTTCGTTGGCGGAATGGGGCTTCTGACTTTTTCGAGTGATAAAGCCGTAGAACATTCCATTACATTAGCTAAAGCTATAGGAATGTCGCCATTCCTCATAGGTTTTCTGCTTGTTTCTTTGGGTACCGATCTTCCAGAAATAGCTAATTCGATAACGTCATGCGCCTTGGGGCACGGTGATATTGATGTTGGAGACTCTTTAGGGTCGGTTTTAACGCAGATAACTTTAGTTCCCGGAATTTTAGCTTTCATTGGCGGAATTCTGCGTTTGAAAAGAAAAGAAGTGGCTGTTGTAGGGTCCTGCCAAATCTTAGCAATTATGCTTTCTGTTTCCATAGTTGAGAAAGGATATTTCACTCATTTGGATGGGCTGTTCTTAGTCATAAGTTGGGGGTTATTTATGTTTCTTTCTTCCCGTGCAATACCCAAAAAACACAGAGAGGTTATTCCAACAAAGCGTTTATACCACATCTTAATGGCGATTCTAGGCTTCATAGGCGTAGCATTGGGCGCTTACCTATTGGTTCAATCCATCATCTCTCTCTCGGCTTTTCTAAACGTTCATGAATATATAATCAGCTTTTTCTTAGCATCCATTGGAACATCACTTCCTGAACTTGTGGTGGATTTGTCAGCTATTCGTAAAAAGGAGTATGACCTCGCTATAGGTGATATAATAGGAAGCTGCGTGGTTGATGCTAGTCTTTCAATAGGTATAGGGCAAATGCTGTTTCCAACAAGAATCCAAGGTGAACTCGCAAGAATCACTGGCAACTACGCGCTCTTAGCTTCCATTATAGTTTTGTTAGTTCTCGTGTGGAGAAGAAAGTTAGATAAAAAAGCCGGTGGCTTATTTCTTTCCCTATATGCAGCTTCTTACTTGCTACTTTTCATACCCTAGTTAAACGCTTCAAAAGTGTTTTAACAATTAAGCGTTATCAATTCTTTGAGGGAAGAATCCGCATGAAGCCAAGCGAGGCAGCAGCAAACGCTTTGAAATGTGTTTTAGGGGCTGTTCCAGGAGAAAAATTACTGTTAATTTGCGATGAAGAAAAACGGGAAATAGGTGAAGCCTTTGCCGAGGGAGCTTTAGAAACTGGTTTATGGACAAGGGTTCTACTGCTTGAAACAGCGGGCAATATTCGAAAAAGGGTTCCATCCCAAATCTTAGAGATAATAACTGGGCGTTTTCCCGACGTTTATATAAATTTGCTCCGAGGAATAGGTGAGGAGACTCCTTTCAGGATAGAGTTAATTCACCTCGAAACTCGTGGCAAGAGGGCTCGTCTGGGACATTGTCCAGGTGTAACCTTGGACATGCTTACAAAGGGAGCCTTAGCGCTAACAATAGAAGAACATCGGAATATGCAAACTTTCGCCAACAAGCTAATACATGCCCTAACTAATACAGTTAAGATTGAAGTATCAACGCCTTCTGGAACCAACCTACGCCTAAAAGTAGAAAATCGTCCATTTTTCACAGACACTCAACTGGATTGGGAAACGATGAAATGGATGAACCTCCCAACAGGAGAGGTAATAGTGGCTCCGATAGAGAACTCTTTAAGGGGAACGCTAGTATGTGACATGGCAATAGGCGGTATAGGCTCAATAGACGAACCAGTAACAATTGAGGTGCATGATGGAAGGGTTAAGAAGGTTTTATCTGAGAACGAGGAAGTAGTTGGAAAGCTGAAAAAAGTGTTTGGCACAGATTGAGTGGTCAAGCATAGTCGGTGAGTTCGCTTTTGGAGTGAATCCGAAAGCAAGATTTGCAAAGGAGTTTTTGGAAGCTGAAAAGATGCTTGGAACTGTGCATGTGGCTTTCGGTAATAACCTCGATATGCCTAGAGGCAGGAATCCGTCTAAAAACCATGTGGACCTGCTTATGTCCCGCCCAACTGTTAAAGTATTAAAAAGGGATGGTTCTATGAGGAAAGTTATGGAAAATGGAAGTTTCTGTTTTTAAATCTTTATTTGTCAAAACTTTAAAAGCTTAACCCAAGCAAGTGTTGGAAGGGAGCGTGAGTATATATATGAGCGAGAAGTTACCTCTTTCTGACTTTTATAAAGTAGTTGACTATGTCACCATCTTTAAGAACGACAAGTGGTGGGAAGCCGTGGTTGTGGTTGAGTCTTACGGAAAACGTTCCATAGCTATGTATTTGTGGTGGCTCAGAGATGGAACATGGAAGCGTAAACATAAATTCCATATAAGAAGTGTTGATGAATGGAACAAAGTGAAAGCAGCAGTGGACCAGCTTGCCTCGAAGGTTTATGGGTGAGCCTTTAAATATGAAATAGGGAAAAAGTTTAGCAGAAATCTGTATTCTGAATTAGAATCCTTAATTGAATAGTTTTATTAACTCAGCTAAAATAGAGAAAAACGCTTAAGAGGCGAGAACTAATGGAGCCTGCTGAAGAAATAGAAGAACCGATGTTCGAGCAAACATTAATAGTGGAAGAAGAACAAGCGCAGAAAGAGGAAGAGGAAAAACCACAGCAGCAACCAAATCTCCCAAGAGATCGAACAGGCTTTATTCATGGGCTGTCAGTGGGACTAGGGATCGGATGTATCGGTACTTTCGTTATATTATGGATAACTCTCTTCTTTACTCCCCAAATGCCTCAAGGAATTCAATACGAACAGCTATTGTCCATCTTCATATTTCCACTGCTATACTTGTTAACAGTGGGGTTAATCGCCTTAACCGCTGGGATAGTCAAAGAATACTGTATTAGAAAATAGTAAACAGCAAAATTTCCAAAATTTCTTCTATTAACAGAAAATCTAATTACAAAACTTCTTCTAGATATTTTAACCAGCAGTGAACTGGCATGAAAATTAAGGAAAGACTGGAAAAGATACTTATGGAAAAGGCTCCTGGGCCAGCTCCGTCCTTCTCCATTTTTCATCTATTACGAGCTTTAGAGTTAATTGCAGAGAAGTCTTTTGGTCGTCTAAAGCTCTCGGAAAAACTTAAACTTGGTGAAGGCGCCACAAGAACCTTGCTGGGTCGTCTTAAAGAAGCTCAAATAATCACAACTTCGAGGACTGGCTGTAAGCTTACGGAAAAGGGGCGAAAACTTTGGAAACAGTATCGGTCAGTTTTTAAGAGAAAAGTTTGTCTTGAAAATAATGAGTTAACATTGGCAAAACATAATGTTGCATTACTTGTTAAAAACCATAAAGACATGGTTAAGACCGGGATGGAGCAACGAGACGCCGCCATACTTTATGGTGCTAGAGGTGCGGTAACTCTCATTTACACTAACGGAAAGCTTGTTATTCCCGGTGTAAGTGAAGATGTGGCTGAAGCTTTTCCTGAAGCGCATGAGCAAATAATACGGCTTCTTGTTCCCGAAGAAAGTGATGTTATAATCATAGGATATGCTGACTCTCAAGAAAAGGCTGAGTACGGAGCTCTCGCAGCTGCTTGGACATTACTTAACGATTGCTAAAAGTCTAGTAGGTGTATTTGTCCCCTCCCGCTAGGCTTCTTTCTAAAGCCATGTTTAGGTTTATCAATCCTTCATTAGTCTTCGCTGAGATGGGAATCAAAAGAAAGCGGAGTCCAAGCTGATATATAGCGCGCATCATGTTTCTACCTAACAAACGTTTGATCCCATTCAACTTTTCCTCTATAGCTTCTTCCAAAGCCCTAGGTTTTGCAGACCAGTCTACGATTCTGTTCACCTCTTCTTCGGGAATAAGATCGCATTTTGAGAGAACATGCACTTGGGGAACAAAAAACCGATTATATACTGCTGCTGACAAGAAGAGATTCGAAATGTAGTTCAACGGATTAGAAGAAAAGGCGCAGTCAAAAAGGTAAACCAATGCTTTAGGTTCTTTAGGAGCTAACTCGTGAACCATATACGGTCCACTGGCTCGAAAGGCAAAAAGCTCCATCTGCCCTGGAGTGTCAATTAGAACCATATCAGGATTTAAATCCTCAATCTCCTCTGAGAGGCGCTCTACCTCATCCGCTATCAAATCAGCAGCCATTATCAAGGCACCATTTGGACCTAAATTGTATTTTTCCATTATATTTTCAACTCGCACATAATCCCGCACATCAATATCTGGTGTATAGGGAAGCTTGAAAGCTCCAGGGTCAAGATTTACTGTAATTACGTTTTGCTTTGACATTTTAAGCCACTCACAAAAAGCTGAAGTAAGCATGGATTTTCCAGACCCCGCCATTCCTATCACAAAAACGATAAACATTTCAATTTTCCCCCTTTTTCTTTGGCTATTAAAGATTTTTAATAGGTGTCTTAGCTGTTAAAATAAACTTTTATCCTATTCCTAAAAAATGGAGGGATGAAAAGTTTTATTCTGACCAGCCAAATTTGCTAGCTATGTCAGCTACGTCAAGTATGTCAATTTTCCAGTCGCCATCGACGTCAGCTAATATGTTCCACCGCGGGCTTCCCGGTGAACTTCCAAACGCTAAGGCAGCTAAAGCCACATCTACTATGTCAACTTTATAATCCCTTGTTATATCTTCTCGTATCGTTACCCAAAACTGGAATGTTGCAACACAACTCCTGTTTAGATACCCGTCCGCTGAATGTTCTACTTTTATTTTGTAAAACCCGTATTGCAGTGGGGCAATGTTGTAAGGCCCAAGTTCTATGCTGGAGAGTGGAGGCATCGTTAAAGTTTGTGTATCAATACATGTTTCGTTGAAATATACTGAAACAGTAGTTTCCACATATCTATCAGAAAAAGCGTTAGTAATCGAAACAGTATAATTAATGGAAGTGTTCCAAGATGAGTGATTTCCAACTCGTATTTCAGTTTGTATTGGGCAATATTTGAAATACTCATCGTTGGCTTTGAGCAAAATATGGCTGCCCTCCACATATTCAACGAACCTGTAGGGCCCAGTTCCTATTAGGTTAGGGTCAGGAGCAAACCCACTTAATTCTTCTGGAGGTATATCTTCCCAGACGTGTTTTGGGAGGATTATTACACTGCCAATGTCATAAATCCACCAGAGACTAAAGATATCCTCGTCTATATGAAATATTACAGTATAGGGATCTGGCGTGTCTATATCCACGAATGGCCGAAGCCAAGGACACCATATTGGTAATTGATTTGGTACTTCTGCAAAGAACTCCATGGTAAATTTAACGTCCTCTGATGTGAAAGGCATACCATCATGCCAGTAAATGTTTTCACGCAAATTAAACGTCACAGTCCACCCTGAATTTTCCGTTTCGTAATGTTTTACCTGCCACCCTTTAACAAGCCATGGAATGTAAGAATTGAAGTACGGATCATATTTTAGAAGCGACTCGTATACTTTGTCAAGAACTTGCCAGTCTGTAAAGAATTCGGAGTAAACAGGGTTAAGTCTTACGATGTCACTACTGAAGCCGTAAACCATAGTTCCACCTTGCTCTTGACCCATCGGATGTGCATTAAGAAAAGTCCACCAGCCATCCACCCCATCCATATTATGATTTATTATGCCATCCCAGCCGAGCGGTGCTCTTTCGCTGACTCTATTGCATGCCTTGGCGTATAATGGGCACCACAACGGAACGACTCCGGCTATTTCAGCAAGTCTACGTTGTGCGTTGAAACTTGCATTTAACGCTGTTTCTTTGTCCTTAGCTGTATAAAGCATTTCAAGCCAATAGTCTAACTCTTCATCGTTTATATGATTGTAATTATATGAAAAGCCCGGGGACCAGTACATTCCAGAATGATATAAGGCGTACATGTAATCTGGGTTAACTGTTAACCTCCATCCACCAGTGTAAAGGTGATATTCACGCGATATCATTACCTTTTCAATAATTTGTTGTATACCTACTGGTCCAGGTATTTCCACAGGAATTCCCATGCTTAGCAGTTCATCTCGAATCATATAACCTGTCTGATTTCTCTCTCTTTGGTCGTGGCGCACATAAAAAATCAGCGGGTCGAGGTTTTGTCCAGTCTTTTCGTGACCCGGCGGATAGACACGTATATACTCGGCTGAGCCGGGGTTCGATGGATTATAATATGGGTTGGGGGTTGTGCCTTGAATGAATCCCGCGGCGTCGAGGATGGCTGCAGCTTCTGCAGGGTCGTAAGGATGGGTGTCAGCTTCAGGGTTAAACCATTCCGTCCAGGGCATCACAGGCGTATCCAAGGATAAGCCGTACCCTTGGAGAATTTCCATCACTATCTCTGTTTTGTTAACTAAATGTGCAATTGCATGTCTAAATTCTATATAGCTGGTTGGTGAACGCCAACTTCCGAAGGCAGAGACTGTTTCGTTATTGTTTATGTCCAAGAAATATGCTCCAGCATAAGGATACTTTTCCACAGCAATTGTTTCATTGTATGGTGGATTCGACCATTTCTCGACAAGTTCAGAAGGCACATTCCGATCTACAATGTCTACCTCACCATTTTCTAAACCTTCGAAGACTCTTGAAGTGTTTTCATAAATCTTTATTAGTAGAGATTTCACTCTAGGCCCAAACTGTTCAAAGAAATTTTGTGTTTGTGTTATATGCATTTGAGTGAAAGGAACTGGTACAAGCCCCGCTGTGATTGTTATAATCATAAAATATGTTACACTGGCCTGACCCTTCATAGGTCTCTCCAGAATATTAGTTAAACTGGAAGGTTTATTTCTGGTTTTCGGTTATTGGAAACCAAAAATTTAATCACAGATAGGGACATCTAACTAACAATAACTAGTATTCCTCAAAATCTGAAAGGGTTCTAATTATATAGCCTTCTTTGGAACTTTTACTTTTCCACCTTTCGCTTGTATGAGTTCGGATATTTGTATGAGGGTTCTGCTTATACGTTTTTTTGCAATATTAGCGTCTTTAGCCGTTGTGGAAAAGTGGATCTCTATATGAAGTTTTTTCTCAGCGCTCTTTGGATGCGACTTTATGTAAACGTATGGATTGTCGTGCATCGCTTTATCTATTAAAGGCGCGATTTCCGACTCAACGATTCCGTTCACATGGATACTCATTTCATAGAAGGTAACGCCTTTAGCTTTCTCTCTCACAAGAGGCGCAACTGACTCGTTGAATATAGCTTCCATTTCCGGCGGGACTCCTGGCAAGGCAACTATATACGTATTTCCATGTTTCAAGAGTATGCCAGGCGCCGTTCCAATTGGGTTTGGCAATGGTTCGCCCTTTTCTGGAAGTTTGGCCATTTTAATCCGATAAGGCGTTAACTCGAATTTGTCTATTTTTCCGTCTCTGACATAACTTCTGTACTTTTCTTCAATCATTTTGTAGGCATCTTGGTTGATTTCGAGTTTCTGGTTTAATGCTCTGGCTATTCCCTCAAGGGTTTTATCATCGAAAGTTGGGCCTAAGCCCCCTGTGGTGATTAGGATTTTTGGCTTTCGTCGTAAGGCTTCCTTTAATGCTTTGACTATTTCTTCTATGTTGTCGCCTACAACTGTTATACGTTTCACTTCTAAGCCTAACGCGGTTATACGTTTGGCTAACCACCACGCATTGGTGTTTAGAGTTTTTCCTATGAGAAGTTCATTTCCGATACATAAGAGTTCTACATGGTTAGGCAAGGAGGTTTCCCTTCTACTTTATTGAATGGGTTTAAGAAATAAAAGTGATGTTAAGATTTTGGTAATAACGATAGTTTGTGGTCTGGAAGAACGTTTCCACAAGACTTCCCTGGGCTTTTCTAGCTTTTCTTTTTGCTAAGCCACCATTTAAGATACTCTTTGCGTTCTTTCTGCTTTCGCTCTGTCTCAGATTCAAAGTCGGGTCGTAAGGCTATTTTGAGTTCTATCAACTCTTGTTTGGTTAATGATAAGCCACAACTCTTACAGACGTAATGTTTTGTGGAAACTATATATTGCATTTCTCCTCCACATTCAGGGCAATAGGGCATTTTGTTTCTCCTTTGCTGTCTACCCAAAAGGTGAGCAAACGTAGGAAAATAGTTTTTGGTTAAGTTATGAAATTCTTTAATCCAGCTTGTTTGGCATAGGTTATGGCTTCTTCCATTTCTTTACGTGTTAGCCTTCTTTGCAGCTCTTGCACTTCGTAGGCTCGCCATTCAGGCCTATACTGGAACATAACATTTGTTCTTGTATTTTCGCCTAGGTTTTCAGCGATCCATTCTAAAATCGGCTTTGTGCAGCATTTTAGATGTTCAGGTAAGACTAGGACGCGTATTATTAGTTCACCATACTTTCCAGCATATAAGTGGTTACGCGTGCATGTTTTCCAATATCCTGGTGCTTCTGAGATTCGTTCAGCGCAACTTCCTTTACCATATTTGAAGTCTAAGAGATATACGTCAACGAAACCTGCAAGGAGTTTGGCTGTTTCTCCACTATAATAACTATTGGAGTTCCAAACTACGGGAATGTTGATTTCAACGTGACGAAAAGCTTCAAGCCATTGTTGAAGCCATGGTGTGGGCTCTCCACCTACAAGATTGACATTTCTACATCCCTCTTTGCGAAGTCTTTCAATTACCTCTGCAAGTTTTTCAGGCGTATAACATTCACAAGTTTCCATCCACTGGGAGATTGTCCAGTTCTGACAGTGAAGACAACGCATTGTACAGCCTAGAGTAAAGATTGTTCCAGAAGGAACCAACTCAGGTTCTTCGCCCATATGCGCGAAAAAGCTAGAAACAGCTATTTGAGTGCCACACTTACAAAATCCTAGTTTCCCTTCCAAACGATTTACCTCACATCGCCGTGCACAGAAATGGCAGTTTCCAAGAATTCGGCGGGCGATTTCAATTTTCAAGTCAAGAAAAGACTTTTGAGGAGTCCTTAAATCTTCAACAAGTTTTAAACGTAAATCCGCTTGTTTTTCCAGTTCATAGTAAGCTGTTATCAATTCATCATGGAGCTTCCAAAGGGTTTCAGTAGAATCTGCAGCGCTAAACTCTGCTGGGAGCTTTTTGGCTAACTGGAATTTCGCGATGTTTACATTTTGCATAACGTTGAAGTATCTAGCTAAACTCGTTCTTGCTTTCTTATCGTATAACACTGCCTCAGCATCAGGGCGAAGAAACCTCCACATTTTCTTCAGTAATAAAGTTGTCAGTACCTTATTTAAAATAAGGCATAGGGGTAAGCATATCCAGACGGGTGAAGTTCACCCTTTATCGGGATTTGTTGTCCGCAGACTGGGCAACACATATTTTTGGTTAAGTTCCATCGTGTGATTTCAAAGCCATACCGTTTTATCAGTAGCTCTCTGCAACTTGGGCAGTATGTGTTTTCGCATGGATGTCCCGGAACGTTGCCTATGTAAACGTAGTGCAAACCGGCATCCCTTGAAACCGCATATGCTTTTTCCAACGTTTCGATAGAGGTAGCTGGAATGGTTGTCATACGATAGTCGGGATGGAACCTTAATAGGTGGAAAGGAGTTTCAGCGCCCAGATTGTTATGTACCCATTCAGCTAGCTCACGAATTTGGTCAATTGAGTCTCCCATTTTTGGTACCACGAGGTTCGTGACCTCGATATGTATATCATTTCGCTTCATTTCCTTTAGTGATTCGTAAATGGGTTCAACAGAAGGGACGGAAGAGAATTTTTTATAAAAACTTGGGTCTCCGCCTCCCTTGAAGTCTACCGTTGCAGCATCGAGGTAAGGAGCTATTGTTTTTACGGCTTCAGGAGTCATATATCCGTTAGTTACAAAGGTGTTAAAGAGACCTACCTTTTTTGCCAGCCTCGCTGTATCATACGCGTATTCAAAAAATATGGTTGGCTCCGTATAAGTGTAGCTTATGCCTAGACAACCATGTTTCTGCGTGGCCTTCACCACTTCTTCGGGTGGAAACTCTCTTCCCTCCATCTCTTTTTGTTGGCTTATCATCCAGTTGTCACAGAATTGACATCGAAAGTTACATCCTACTGTGGCTATAGACATAACCAGGGCTCCTGGATGGAAATGGCTTAACGGCTTCTTAGTTATCGGATCTACACATGCCGAACAAGCTTTAGCGTAAACTAAGGAGTAAAGGCTTCCCTTCTCATTTCTGCGAACAAGACAAAATCCTACCTTTCCATCCTTTATTTCACATCTTCTTGCACATAAATTGCATTTCACCTTACCATCTGACAGTTTTTCATATAACATAGCTTCATGAAGCATATTTAACGCCTATATTTCAAAATACGCACATGTTTAAAAAACATTTTAGTCTGTTTCTCATTTTTATGCAGTAAAACGTTTTATATACAAAGCTTCAACAATGTAGAAACGGCAGAGGAAAAACGAATGTCAGACGATTCGGATTTCGAGGATTTTGACGATTTCATCCGCGAACTAGACACTCTTTATAGGAAGCTTTCAAAAAGACTTTCTAAACAGATTAGGGAAATTGAAAGAATGGTTGAGCATGAAACAGCCAGAGACGAATGGGATATCAAAACCATCGATAAACATGGAATTAAAGGCTTTGTTGCTAAGAAACGTTCTCAGAATCCTCCACTGCGGTTTCCAAAAGAAATACTTGAGAATGAAGCGTTTTTTGAACCACTAGTCGATATCTTCGAAGATAAAAGATCCCTCAAAATCTACATAGAACTCCCAAATGTAACCAAAGAAGAAATAGATCTAACGATTTCTGATGGAAAAATAGAAGTCAAAGCCGGAGTTTTATACAAGATAATTCCCTTACCAACCCGAAAAATTGAGAGTGAAAAAGCACAAGCCAAGTACAAGAATGGAGTACTAAAGATACGAATCCCAAAACTTGGAAGATTCGCTCGGGTCAAGAAAGGAAAATATAAGATAAAAGTAAAATAATTCTGAGTGTGAGGGGTGAAGTGCTATGGAGATCTCCTTTAAGGAATTTCAGAAACTGGACATGCGTGTGGGAAAGGTTTTGAAGGCTGAACAGATTCCAGGTTCGCGAAACCTCATCCGTATGATAGTGGACTTTGGTACAGGAAAACGACAAGCAGTCGCTGGCCTGTTGCAATGGTATAAGCCTGAAGACCTTGTCGGGAAGAAATATGCTTTTCTGCTAAACTTGGAACGCCGAAGGTTTATGGGTGTAGAATCACAATGTATGATTTTGGCTGCTGAAGATGAACAAGGAAACGTAGTTTGTTTGCAACCGGAAAAGGACATAGCGATTGGAAGCAAAATTCACTAAGCTTCAAGAAGCCTTATTATTGCTTCAGCTTGTTCCTCGCCAGCAATGTATTTAATCATCCCGGCATTGAGGTCTAACCAACGAGCTATTTCAACGGCCATGTCTACATTGTTTTCAAAAATAATCCGGATATATGGAAGAACTTCCTTTGAAGCTCTGTAAGAAGATATGTGACACTTCCGCCTGATTTTCCTCCCAATTTCAAGTTCGAGTCTTCTACTGGCTTTGCTTCTTGAAAGAGTCTGTATGCGTTTGGGAAAACGGAAAGGAGTCCATCCCGAAGGCTTGGTTTCCCGTCTAGCCATCGCTACACCGGCTGTCATGAAATCCATGAAATATCGTGTGAATTTCCAGTTTCGAGTTGAGCGGATTCGCCCACGGTATACGTCAGCCAATGAAAGGGCGTTCATAGCCCTTGCCAAGTCCCTTGGATGGGTCAGATGGCGGGGAACATTTTCATATATCCACTCAAAGAGCATGTCTGGGTCAACATCAGCCATGTCAACGGCTTGCTTGGCACTTATGCAGCTTCGTGCATAAAAAATCATCCTCAAAATCGTGAATATATTTTCCTGTCGATCACGATAGGCAAGCCAAGAAACATCTTCGTAAGTTAGCCTTGTTTTGCCTTGAGCTAAAGCTTGCAAGTCATTTATTGCTGAACGAACATCGCCTCCTGAGCGTTGAGCAATAAATTTTAGCGCATCCTCTTCAGCCTCAATTCCCTCTCGAGCACATATTTTTCTCAGAAGTTTGGCTACTTCACCGGCTGGTGGTTTTTTGAACTGTAAAAGTAGGCAATAGTTTCTTAGAGTGGTAAACTTTGGGTCGTAAGCGTTATTTGCAATTAACACGAGCGGGCAGCGTGTTACTTTAATTATCTCGGTTAAAGCTTTAACTCCGCCCCTGTCTTGTGTTCCAGTGATTCCATCAAGTTCATCGAAGAGAATTAGGCGTTTCTTTCCGAACAAAGTTGCGTATTGAGAGGCGATACCTGCAAACTTTTTTACAGCTTCTTCAGTTCGATAATCACTTGCATTTTTCTCTGCGAGTTCCATGTCCAGATCCTTGGCTAATGTTTCAACTGCTACTGTTTTTCCTATTCCAGGCGGGCCGTAGATGAAGACAACCCTTTTTTTGGGAATACCTTTATCCCAGGCTTTAACCCATGTCACCAGTTTTTGTATGACGTCCTTATTTCCTACAACTTCTGCTAAGGTCTGAGGCTTGTGTTTTATTGTCCAAGCTGTGTGCATCTTTTTTCCTTCTAACTTTCTATTTTTGTTTCATTTCATATCCGGCTTCAACCAATCGCGCTAGTAAAGCGCTTAGCTGTACTTCTTCATTGGAGCCTTGGACTAATCGAAAATCTATTTCGCCTATAGTGTCTGCTAGCTTTATCTTCCATGGTTCTGGAACAGTGTTTATGCGAAATATTTCGGTGTGGATTTGCCGGATGATATCAGTTCCAGCTACACCGTATTTCTGTATCATTTCGCGAAGTTTCTCCCTGGCTTTGATGAAGTCTCCGTTTAAGGCAGTTAACACCATCTGCTGTATATCAGCTGGATGCGCTCTTCCCACTACGGAGTACACTATTTCAGCTGTTATGGATTTTCCAAACGAAGCTGCTGCTTGAAGAGTGTTTATTGCTCTTCGCATGTCTCCGCCACAAACTTCGAATATAGCTTCCAGCCCTTCATCCAACAGCGTTATCCCCTCGTTTTTTGCTATTCGCCTCAAGAATTCGTCATGTTCCGTTTTTGGTAAATACGTAAAACGGAAAGGTGCACATCGAGATTGGATTGGCTCGATGATTTTGCCACTGTAGTTGGCAATTAATATGAAACGGCATGTTTCCGTGTATCGTTCCATGGTTCGCCTCAAAGCTTGCTGGGCATCCGAGGTCATGTTGTCCGCTTCATCCAGAATCATGATCTTGAAGGGCACATCCCCTATGGAACGAACTCGAGCGAAAGTTTTAACGGTTTCACGAACCACATCGATGCCGCGTTCGTCGCTTGCGTTTAGCTCCATTATGTGTTCGCGATAAGCATCTCCATATAAATCTCTAGCTAAGCACAAAGCGGCGGTAGTTTTCCCTGTTCCGGGGGGTCCAGCGAAAATGCAATGTGGCACATTTCTCGATTTTACGAAGCTTTTGAGGCGTTCTACTATCTCTTTCTGGTTCACCATTTCATCAAGTCTTTTCGGCCGGTATTTTTCTGTCCACATCTCAAAGCTCATGGTATGTTCTTCCTTTTCTAACGTCTGCTAAATAGTTAAAACATGTGTTAATAAATTAGTTCTTCTAACGAATAACGAAAAGTTGTACGAAAAAATGAGAAGAAGGGGGGTTATTCGAGTATTCTTTCAATGACGTCTTGCTCTACTTCTTCTACTAGTGGAATTCCAGTTACTTTTGAGGCTCTCTCGGTTAACGCCATCAAGTCCTTCCTACTTATTAGGTTCAGTCGCCATTTGCGGGCTCCGGCAAGTAATTGCATGAGCCCAACTCGGACACGGTCGTACAGATAACCGTACAAGCCTACCGCTTCGTAGGGGATTTCTTTGACTCTCTCACCATATTTTGCCTTGAGTTCCGGCATGCTTATGAAGAATTTTTCCGGGTTGTCTCCGTATTTTTCTTTGAAGCTTCGTGGCAGTTTTCCTTGTTCTGCAAGTTCTAGGAAATAGGATGCTTTCATGACGGCTGTTAACGGTGATCTTCCCATGAGTACGGCTTTTACGTAAGGTCCGTTTCCATAGTTGCTTAGGGCTATAGCTTTGAAAATTTGGGTTTCGTTTATGAATCCGCCTGCCATTATGATGTCTGGGACATATCTTCCCTTTCTTTTTAGGATTTGGGCACATTTGAGAACCATGTTTTCTAGATAGACAGTTGGTATGCTCATTTCATCCATCATTGGCACTGGGCTCATACCGGTTCCACCGCCTGCTCCGTCGAAGGTTACAGCGTCTATTTTTGCTTCTGAAGCTATCTTCATGGTGTAAGCCACGGCTGATGGTCGGTAGGCGCCTGTTTTGAGGTAAACGCGTTTGGCTCCTTGCTGCCTTAACCATTCTATGTCTTCTACAAAATCTTTTGGTTTAGGTATTCCTACTCGGCTATGTCTTTCGAAGGATTGGAAAACTCCTTCTCTAAAGGCTTGTTGGATGTTAGGATCTTCAGGGTCTGGTATAACTATGTAACCTCTTTTCTTGAGCATGATGGCCTTTTCAAGTCTTCGTATTCTGACTTCTCCTCCTATAGCCTTGGCGCCCTGTCCCCATTTTCTTTCGATAACGTTTACTTCGAGTTTTGAAAGGGCGTAAACGTCGACTCCTAGGCGTTGGTCTTCAACATTAGTTTGAACCACTATTTCGCCATGTTCCCCGTCCCAGAACTTTCGGTATAAATCTACCCTTCGTTTGAGTTCTTCTGAGTGGGTTACTTTGCCGTTGGTTATTATGGAGTTTTCATCCATTCCGCAGACGTTTTCACCTATAATGAGGGATATGCCGGATATAGCTGTGCCTATAGCTAGGCCTTCCCAGTTTCTACGTGCGACTTCGGTTGAGCCGAAAGCTCCGGCGATTACTGGTACCTTAAGCTTTACTCCGCCCACTGTTGTTTCGGTGTTGACGTTTTCGAAGATTGCATGGTCAGAGTCTGGCTCTATTCCGTGAACTTCGAAAAGGGCGGATTGGATATTGAAATGTGACCAATCTAATCCGAAGTCTTTTAATGCGCCAGCCGTGCTTGCTCCAAACTGTAATGGTACTGGGTAGAGGGCTTCCCTTCCACGGAAGGCTGAAAGGCTTATTTCGCATAGAAAGGGGCAGTCTCGTATGCATATGGGGCACATTCCGCTGGTTGGGCTGGTGTCCTTTACTCGTGTTTGGGTTCCGGTTGTAGATTTAGCGTTTAAGTATGAAGAGTTTGGGTGTACCCGCTCGGTCAATTCTCCCTTTCTCCTTTACATTTGTAAACACTTTAGAGTTTGAGGAAAGGGTAAATAAGCTTTTAAACATTGCTCTTCGCAGAAACCATAACCTCCAATCCAACGTAAAATCAAACGAAAAAAACAGCGGATAAAGTTAGCAGTCCAATAGTCCAACAATAATAGGCAAATAAGTGAAAGTGATTCTCCGCTAAAACTTTCGCTAAAAGTTTAAGGGAAAGGTATCCTATAATGGTAGCAACAGTTGTTCCAGTCAAAATATCAAGCCAACTTGTACCGAAAGCACCTGTCATTTCAAAATCTTGGATGAAGGTCTTAACCAACGCTCCTAAAACGGCTGGAACAAAAATTGCGAAAGAAAATTTGAAGGCTTCTTCTCGTTTTACCCCCAAAAGCAAGCCAACAGCAATTGTGAAACCACTCCGTGAAATTCCAGGTATGATAGCAACTCCTTGAGCGATACCTACAAGAAAGGCCTGAAAAAATCCAAGTTCTTTGTTTTCCCTTCTTATATACTTCGAAATGAAAAGCATGAATCCGGTAAACAATAAAGCAACACTAACCACAAACACATTATTGAAGAATGACTCGAAAATCTCGCTGAAAAAAACACCAATAATCGCGGTCGGGATTACTCCTAAGAAAACCTTAATCAAAAAACTTCCCTTTTGATCATTCTTAAAGTCTCGTTTCTTAACAAAATTTATTATATTACGTCGGAAGAAAACCAAAACCACTAGAAGGGTGCCAAAATGAAGCATGACGTCAAAAAATAGTGGCGGTTTTAACCCCAGAAACATCTGTACAAGAGCTAGATGACCTGAACTTGAAATGGGTAACCATTCAGTTACGCCTTGAACAAAACCTAGTAACACAGCATCCTCGAACCTCAAATTCCTCACATGCTTCTACTAAACAGGAATTTTCAAGTTAACGTTTTCTGTTTAGCACCAGAAACAATGTTTGAAACTTTTACTCCTATGAGTCTAATTCGCTTCTCTCTTTCAAGGTAAGGCAACATAAGCCTTCGCGCATTTTTCTTAATATCCTCCAACCGATTGGTAAGAAAAGACAAGGTTTTACCATGCGTGTGAGTCTCAAAATCCTCATATCGAACCTTAATCGTGATTGTCTTGAAATACAAGCTCTGCTTTACAAGGTCTTCGTAAATTTCCTGAGAAAGGCTGTCCAAAATTCTAAAAATTTCTTCTACATCTGAAGTATCTTCCTCAAAAGTATGATCACGACTTATAGACTTTATGATTCCACTACTTCCGCCTACAGGAGCCTTGTCAATGCCTCTAGCCATAAGATGATACTGAATACCAATGGTTCCAAATTTTTCCACAAGTAAAGAAGGATCACAAAGTGCCAAGTCGCCTATTGTACGAACACCTATTTCCCTTAATTTTTGCTCCGTTTTTCTTCCAACCCAGAGAAGTTTACGAACGGGTAGTGGCGAAAGAAACTGTTGAACGTTTTCTTCATCAACAACGGTTAATCCATCAGGCTTTTTTGTGTCGCTAGCTATCTTCGCTACAAGCTTGTTAGGACCAACACCAATGGAACAAGTCAAGCCTTCGTTTTCAAGAATTTCCTTTTTAATTTTCTCCGCCAATCTTCGAGCTTCCCCGTAATTTGCAACCTTAGAGCTTACATCGAGGAAAGCTTCGTCAATGCCGAACTGTTCAAAACTCTCCGCATAACGCTTAAGAATTGTCATAATCCGTTTTGAGATCTGCGTATAAAGCTCATAGTTTGGTCGCAGATAAACCGCGTGGGGGCAAAGCTTCCAAGCTCTTGAAATGGGCATTCCAGATTTCACGCCATATTTTCTAGCTTCATAGTTGCAAGTGCTAACCACCCCTCTTCCTTTTCCCTGTTTTGGGTCTGCTCCAACAATAACCGGCTTCCCTTTGTATTCCGGATGCACTTTCTCCTCTACGGCGGTAAAGAAATGATCCATATCCACATGAAACACTATTCTCCGCTTCGTTTTTGGCATAGATTCCTTCCTTCAATTAATAACCTAAACCGAAATCTTCCATTTCAATAAAATGTCACGTCACGGACAGGGCTAAGCTTAAAATTGTCTCGGTTAGATACTCCTTCTTTGCTGGAATAAAAGGTGAGTTACGTGATGCATAAGGAAGACTTAGAACGTCTTTCAGATATTGAAATGTTTCGAAAAATGGATAAAGACAAGCTCTTCGACCTGTTTTTCCTCCAGGTACGAAACTTATGGCGTGTGGACGGCCTATACTTTCTTGGTATAGAGGAAAAGTTTGGAACTGAAGCTGCTACTATGATAGATGCTAAATGTTGGGAAACTATGGCAGTCCTTGAAGCCAAGAGCTTACACAAACTCTTTTCAACAGAAAAGGTAGATTTAACGACACTTATGCATTTACTGCGAAACACCAGTTGGGCTCTCTACCAGCAAAACAAGGAAATAGAAATAACCCCTACTAAAGCTATTTTGAGAATTGTTAAATGTCGAACACAGGAAACGAGGCTTCGCAAAGGATTGGATGAGTTTCCCTGCAAAAAGGTTAGGTATGGTTATCTGAGGAACTTTGCTCAAACCTTAAATCCAAACATAAAAGTAGTATGTAAAACATGTCCACCGGACAAGCATCCACCTAACTTATGGTGTGAATGGCACTTCATTTTAGTCGAATCACAAACCTGAAGTTTTCAAACGAAGTTTTATAAAATCTATTTTTTCTTATTAGCTTATGCATTTCTATGTTACTTTGACAACTCGATGCAACTTGAAGTGCCGCTACTGCTATGGCAAATCCCTTGAAGACATGGAAAGCGAATTCGGCAACTTCGAAATTGACTATTCGCAACCTTCAACCATTAATTATGATTTAGAAGTGCTCACAAGTTTTCTCGCTAAATGCCCCGAACTCCCCACCGTGATATTCTATGGCGGCGAACCCTTACTCGAAATCGAGAAGATGATTGAAATTATGGATAAAATAAACGCGGGGAAATTCATGATTCAAACTAACGGTGTTCTGCTAGATAGGTTGCCGCCAGCATATGCAAATCGACTACACACAATTCTCGTTTCCATAGACGGAGACCCAACGTTAACAAATTTCAATCGTGGAAAAGGCATTTATCAAAAAGTCATAGAAAACTTAAGGCTATTACTCAAAAGAGGATTTAAAGGTGAAATCATTGCACGCATGACTGTTACTGAAGAAACAGAAATAGAAAAACAAGTTTTGTGGCTGCTTTTTAACGACGATTTCCGGTTTAAATCAGTTCATTGGCAACTAGATGCGTTATTCGGAAAAAGGGATTTTGAAAAGAGACCTTTCGCTCAGTGGACTGAAAAAATCTATAACCCGCAGGTTCAAAGTTTAGTGAAGTTCTGGGTTGAATACATGGAGACGCATAGCGAAGTTTTAAGGATTTATCCGTTTTTAGGTATAATTCATTCCCTGCTTCATAATGAGTCAAGTCTACTACGATGCGGAGCCGGGTGGAAAATGTTTAACATTCAAACCGACGGAACAATAACGCCTTGTCCAGTAATGGCTGGAATGAAAGACTTTTACTTGGGCCATATAAATCATACAAGTCCCAGCCAAATTAGAAAAGTGCTTGTGAAAGAACCATGTGTCAGATGTGACCTCTGCAACCTTTGCGGTGGAAGATGCCTTTATGCTAACATTACGAAATTATGGGGTAAAGAAGGATTTAGGCTCGTATGCAAAACCGTGAAAAACCTTATAGAGAGGCTGAAAGAAGCAGAACCAAGGATTCGGGAACTAATCCGAGCTGGAATTATAAGCTTAAAGGACTTTGAATATCCGCGATATAACAGTTGCGAAATAATACCCTAAACGGTTGATATCCCAACTACTTATTCGGCTTTCATAAACTTTAATGCTTTTACATTCGTTAAATATGAAAAGTTGATGGAGGAAAGTTCCCCCTTGTCGTGCATGGAAGAAGCTCAACGTATAGCGGTGGCTTTCATAAAGAAACGGAAGAATCCGCAAATAGTCGAAGTTTCCTCGGTTGAAGAAAGGGATGGATTATGGATAGTTAGGGGCACATGCCCCATAGATCTCGAAGGGCATCCGTGGCGAGAAATTTTCGAAATAAGACTTGACAAAAAGGGCAAAATAAAAAGCACAGACTTCTCATTACTCTAAACCTTTATTTTTCCCTAACTTGGAATCCTAAGTAAACTGTCTTTTTTAACTTTTCAAAGGAGGTCCAAGTAACTCATAAAGGGTGAAACGTAATGTTTCAACAATTTTCACAGAACCTTGCGGAGGCTTTTGGAATCGTGGAGACAGTTTATCCGTTAGCATAAACACATGATTGTATTCGCGCCAAAGCTCAGGGGAAGGTTTTTTGGCTATATCCGCGCCTGTTACATACTCAACCCAGTAACCATATCTAAAATCAACAATTATAGTAGAATTAGGCGGAACATAAGTATCTATAATTTCAAGTTGGTGATAATCCTCCTCCCCAATGGTGGGGCGCATGCTTCCTGAAATTACGATTCCCTGAAGAACCAGCGGAAATACGCACAGAAATAAAACTATCAGTAAGGTCATTCCCTTTTCGATTTTTGAAAAAATGTATCCGAGAATAAAAGCCATAGGTATGAATTCCATTAGAAGGAAACGCCAAAGCCATTCTGCAGGAATCAGCGGGAAAGAAAGCAGAGTTCCAACGATGGTCACCGCAACAATGGTTAATGTTTCTATTTTGTTTCTGTTTCTCCACTCATGAAAGGATAGTATCGCTCCAACTAAAAGTACGGGTAAAATAAAGGATCCGCTAACAGGATTGAACAGAAAAAGAAGGGGGGAAGCTTCTCCTGCTGCTTCAGAGAACAAATCTCGCAGAAATCCTAATCCTTTGAAAAAATCTGTGAAAAGCGAAGGAAAAACTATGAGGGCTCCGGCAGCGAATAAACTTACAATAACAAGTAAGATACACGCATGTTTCACAAATTTCCTCCAGTTCTCCAGTAATAAAACCGCTGTAAACCCGTAAGTAATCAAGAAAAGTAAGGCAACTCCGAAATCAAGTATGTGCGTTATGCCTGTGAGGAGAAGAAATAGAGTTGCACACAACAGATTTCTCTTATCATTCTTATTCTCAACCGCCATTAAATGAAGATAGTAAATAAAACATAGTAGAAAAAAGATGCCGACGGCATTCTTGAGCAGATCATTCATCATCCTTACATGAGGCGCCGCGAAGATGCATACAAACATGGCTATCATCCCGCAAAATTGCGAGTTTGAAGCCTTTTTAACCCAAAAATAAATGGGAAAAACTGAAAGAGCAGAAAAAAGCGCTAGGCCAACTCTAATTCCTAACGTAATATCTCCGCTAAAAATCAACGTGAAAAACGCAAATATGAAAAAAGCTAAAGGGGGGTCGCCATATTTCAAACGTCCCGTCTCTAACAACCCCTCAACTTGAAGCAGATAATACGGGCCGTCAATACCGTAGATTAGTGCGTGTCTGGTCAGAATGTAAAGATAGAAGCTGAAACCTAAAATGAAAATTAACGCTAGAATCAAGTACTCGTTTTTGGTTACGCTTTTCAACCGCTCGTTTCCTCCAAACTGTTTATATTTTTATTTTTATGTTGCAGTACTAAGTACCCATTTAATTATGGAGAAGAATTAATCATGGGAAGGGACAGGTTTTTGTTGGGCATCCTCCTGCATATTCTGGTTCTGCGGAAACGAATTTCTTTTTATTAGTTTTTATCTCACTTATGTAAAGGACTTGCTCTGGTCTGCTTCCATACCTGAATACTGTGACTCCTTTACATTTCAGTTTCCAAGCAAGCTCGAAAACATTTCTAACATCCTCGATGCTCGCTTCGAAAGGCATATTTACCGTCTTTGATACAGCGTTGTCCGTATGCTTTTGAAAGGCGGCTTGCATTCGAATGTGCCACTCTGGAGAAATGTCCAAAGCTGTAACAAATATTTTCTTAACGTCTTCGGGGATTCCGTCGACCTTTTGGACAGAACCCGTTTTAGCTATTTCTTCAAGAATTTTAGCGTTGTAGAATCCTCTTTCCTTTGCCATATTTTCAAACAGAGGGTTAATTTCGAAGAGTTGGGCTCCGTCTAGTACTCTTCTTATGAATGAAACTGCAAATAGCGGCTCAATCCCTGAGGAACAGCCCGCTATGATGCTTATGCTTCCGGTTGGCGCTATAGTGGTTAGTGTAGCGTTTCTCATGGCGCTGTAACGGTCCTTCCAAACGCTTTTGTCGAAATTCGGGAAGGAACCTCTCTCCTCACCAAGCTCAATGGATTTTTTTCTAGCTTCTTCGGTGATGTTTTTCATCAACTTTTCGGCAAGCTTTAGGGCGTCATCGGAATCGTATGGGATTCCAAGTTTTATTAGCATGTCAGCGAATCCCATAACTCCTAGGCCTATCTTCCTATTCGCCTTCGTCATTCTTTCTATCTCTTTCAAGGGAAACTTGTTTGCATCTATGACATTATCTAAGAAGTGAACAGCGTTTCTAACAGTTTCTCTGAGCTTATCCCAGTTTATCTTTCCATCCTCAACCATTCTTGAAAGGTTGATAGAGCCTAGGTTGCAGGACTCGTAAGGGAGTAGGGGCTGCTCTCCGCAGGGGTTAGTTGATTCTATCCTTCCAATTTCGGGTGTTGGGTTATGTCGGTTAATTTCGTCGATGAAAACTATTCCTGGGTCTCCGCTTTTCCATGCAGAGCTTGCTATTAAATCCCAGATTTCTTCAGCTTTAACTTCCTTTACTCTTTCATGATTTCTTGGATTAACCAACCAGTACTTTCCATTTTCTTCTAAGGTTTCCATAAACTGGTCAGTAACCGCGACGGAGATGTTAAAGTTCGAGAGAATCCCTGTTTTCTGCTTGGATGTTATAAATTCAATTATATCCGGGTGATCAACTCTTAGAATTCCCATCATGGCTCCTCTTCTTCTCCCTCCGGCTTTAATGACATCGGTGGCGACATCAAAAACGCGCATGAAACTGATAGGACCAGACGCTACTCCATGCGTCGATTTGACTATGTCTCCCCTCGGTCTTAGCTTGGAAAAGTCGAAGCCTACTCCTCCACCGCTCTTTTCTATTAAAGCCATGTTTTTTATCGCAGTGAATATGCTTTTCAAGGAGTCCTTAACAGGTAGGACGAAGCATGCAGACAATTGACCCAGCTCTGTTCCAGCGTTAAAGAGAGTTGGAGAATTCGGAATAAACTCCAGTTTCGTCATCATGTTATAGAACTTTTTCTCTGTTTCTTCCGGAATTCCGCCATAATTTTTTTCAACTTTTGCTATGGCCTTTGCCACACGTGCAAACATCTCCGCAGGGGTTTCAATAATTTCTCCTTTCTCATTTTTTAGGAGGTATCTCCTCCTAAGAACTTCTAAGGCGTTAACTGTTAGTTTTGGCTCTTCTATTCCAAACTCTTTTCTTAGCTGTCTTATTTCCTTCTTCTTCCGTCTATAAACTTGATATTCCCTTGCAACTCTTTCATATCCTCTTTTTCTTAAAACTTCTATAACGATGTCCTGTGCATCTTCAATTGATGGGATTTGCTCTTTGAATCTCTTTTCCAGAAGTTTGACTACTTCTCTCGTTATGCTTTCAGCTCTTTCCCCATTTTTTAGTTCAACAGCAATAAAAGCGCGGTGAACTGCGTCTCTAATTCTGTCAGCGTGAAAATCAACGATGCTGCCGTCTCTTTTTCTTATTTTTTTGATGGGCATGTTTTTCGATTCACCTTGTATTATTGTGGAGATATAAAGATGAGGTTAAGTTTATTTTAAGCGGCTAAACTAGAATTGGGGTAATCTGTTTTATGAGCAGATCCTAATCCTTAAGGGCATTTCTATCTTTCCAGTGTAAATACCTTTTTATGCATGATGGTTTTTGGAATTCTGTCTATTAGCATTCTCTCTTCTAGTTTTTTGCTTAATCCTATTGGTTGAAGTTTCTCTGCCAGTTTTATTGCAGCATTTAATTTTGTAGTTCTTTCAGCGTATATTTCAAAAAGGGCATCTCCCTTTTTGACACGTTTTCCAAGTTTTACTTTCAATATAATCCCAGCTCCTCTATCCTTTGGCGCGCCTGCTTCCCTAGCAATTTGGGCAAGATTCCTGTTGTTAATCCATAGGACTCTCCCCTCTTTTTCTGCTATAATTTCCGCTTGTTTGTCTCCAACTTCTATGTCTTCGGGCAAGATTCTCCGATTTCCGCCTTGAGCTTCTATTATATCTCTAAGTTTTCTTTCCGCTCTTCCTGACTTCAAAAGATACTCTGCTTTCTGTTTGCCGTTTTTAATATTGACCATTTCGAGAAGTATGCCCGCAAGAATTGTTGCTTTCTCCCGTAAGTCTGCTGGGCTTTTTCCCATTATTGCCGATAATGCTTCTCTAGCTTCTAAAGCTGGGCCTATGGCGTATCCAATGGGTTGTTCTCCAAAGGTTACTGCGCATTGAACTTCTATTCCTAAGCGTTTTCCTAGATCTATGAAGTCATGCGCAAGTGCGTTTGCGGCGCCTATTGTTTTTATTTTTGCCCCTCTTCCTGTTGGGATATCTAGGACTACATGAGTTGCGCCTATGGCTTTTTTCTTACTCATAATTGATGGAAGAAGCAGTGGGTCTATTGCAAGTGGGTATTCAACCTGAATGAATATGTCGTCTGCTGGGGCTAAATCCAAGGCTCCGCCCCAAACTAAACAACCGTTTGTTTTCTTCACCACTTCTTTGATCTCTTCAATAGTTAGGTTTACTGGACATAAAGTTTCAACTCGGTCTGCGGTTCCTGCCGGAGAAGTAATTGCCCTAGAAGAAGTTTTAGGTATAACTAAGCCGGTGGCAGCTATTATTGGGACTATTAGGATTGAGGTTTTATCTCCTGGTACTCCACCTACGCTGTGTTTGTCTAAAACTGGGCTTTTATTAAGGGACAAGGTGCTGCCGGTTTTAACCATAGCCTTTGATAATGCTTCAATTTCATCCATGCTTAATTTGTGGATATAAAGTGCTGTTATGAATGACGCGATTTCTATATCGCTCAGATGACGTTCAACTACGTCTTTAACTATGGTTTCTATTTCTTTCTTCCGTAGTCTTTCACCATGTATTTTTGCCTGAACATAACGAAGCGCTTCAGGTCGCTCCGCGGATTCCACTTCAACAAATTCTCCGTCTTTTAATCCAAGTTTTGATGAGATTTCTTGGTAAAGCCCTATATAGTTGTGTGGAAAATTGCCAGCAATGTTCACAATGGCAACTAGTTCTTCATTTTTATGGGTTATTTTCACTCTATCCGATGAGTGTACTCCTATAAGGCTCGCAGTGCTATCGTCTAATATCACTATCCTTCTTCCACCAGCTTGAATGTCCAGAAGTTTAGCTTTAAGCTTCATATAATTCACGCTTTGTTAAACAAATGAATAACATGTGTTCATTGCTTAAAGGCTTTAAGTGATGTGATTTAATAAAAATGAGCGAGGTAGCTGATTTGAAATATTTGGATTTTGTTAATTTAAGTTATATCCCTAAAGAAACAGATGTTATATGCACCTTTTATGTTGAACCAGACGGTGTAACCATTGAGGAAGCTGCTGGAGGAATAGCTGCTGAAAGTTCGGTAGGCACATGGACTGAACTGACAACCATAAGACCCTATATCAAAGAACTTGTTGCTCATGTTTTTGATATAAATGGGAACAACGTGAAAATCGCATATCCGATCGAACTCTTTGAGCCCAAAAACATGCCGAACATACTTAGCAGTATCTCTGGAAACATATTTGGATTAAAAACCATTAAGCACTTGCGGCTTAGTGACGTTTATTTTCCATCAGAACTTATTCGAAGTTTTAAAGGGCCAAAATATGGCATTGAAGGAGTTCGTAGCCTTCTACGAGTTGACGATAGACCGCTGATAGGAACAATAATTAAGCCTAAACTAGGGTTAAAAACTCCGGATCATGCACAAGTTGCCTATGAAGCTTGGGTTGGAGGATGCGACATAGTAAAGGATGATGAAAATTTAAGCAATCAAAAGTTTAATCCATTCGAAGAACGCGTCATAAAAACCTTGGAGAGCAGAGACAAAGCCCAAGAAGAAACTGGTGAAAAAAAGGTTTACATGGTTAACATTACGGCAGAAACAGAAGAGATGTTAAGAAGAGCTGAGTTTGTTCTAAACCACGGTGGAGAATACGTTATGGTCGATATTATAACATGTGGTTTTTCAGCTTTACAAACCTTACGCGAACAAGATTTTAACTTGGTGATTCATGCGCATCGAGCAGGCCACGCGGCTTTCACTAAAGATCCTAAGCATGGAATTTCGATGCGAGTAATAGCTAAGGTAGCCAGAATAATTGGCGTTGACCAGCTTCATGTAGGTACTGTTGTTGGAAAAATGTTTGAAACAAGAGAAGAAGTTGCGGAAAACTGTAGAGCCTTAAAGGAGGAAATGGCTAGTATAAAGCCAGTTTTACCTGTTGCCTCGGGCGGTTTGCATCCAGGGATGGTTCCTGTTCTTATTGAGTTCTTTGGATTAGACTTTGTTATTCAAGCCGGAGGTGGCATTCACGGGCATAAGGAAGGAACAGCGGCAGGAGCAAGAGCTATGCGACAGGCTGTAGATGCAACCTTAAAGAAAATTTCTTTGAAAGAATATGCTGAATCTCATAAGGAACTTAAAATAGCATTAGACCTTTGGAGTCCGAGTGCCTAAGGTAGGCCCTTACTTAAATATCCAAGGATATTTTCTGTGGATAACCTCGGTTATTGAATGAGGGGAAATTATCCCTTCTTCGCATATTATGCCGTGAATAAAATCCCTTCTTGTCACATCGAAAGCAGGGTTCCTTATAGTCAAGCCTTTAGGGGGTTTTTCCCAAACTTCTTCTGAGTTTCTTTCCTCTATTTTTTCATAATCTCCATACATCGTCACTGGATCGAATTTTAAAAGTTCAGAAACTACATAAAATGGCGTTCTAGCTTCCTTGGCCACAAGGGCAATCATGCTTGTTCCAATTTTGTTTATTACGTTTCCCTCTGAAGTTATTGCATCCGCACCTACAAGCACAAGATCAGCTCGATTCATAAAGAAGCGGGCAGCAGAGTCCACTATTAAAGTTGTCTTTACATCCAGTTCTAGCATTTCTTTGGCGGTTATTCTGCCTTGAAATACAGGTCTTGTTTCGGTGCAGATCACCTCAAAGGATTTTCCTTCCTGTTTAGCCTTTCTAAGTAGGTGAGTAACTGTGGAAGAATGACAATGAGTGAAGATTACTGAGTTATCTCTAATTCTTTTGGCTCCTATGTTGGCGATTTTCTCTTTTGAGTCTTTGAGTTTTCTGAGAAATTGTTGCGAGGCTGAAGAGATTGCTTTGACTAAATCTCTGATGTTCTCATATTCGCTTTTTTCTACCTGGTTTATTACCCATCGGACAGCGTTTCTCATAAGCGGCTCAGTTTCCCTTGAAGCGAAAAGTATCTCTTTAGCCTCTGAGAGTTGCTCTAAAAATTCTCTCTTGTTTTTGGCTTGTGTTTCCTTTGCTAGGGCTTCTATGGCTCTTATGGCTGTTATGGCAATGTTTCTAGCGCCTTGAACCTTAAGGCTTCTTATTTTCTTTGCAGCTGTTTGAACAGGCCTCAACAAGGCGGTCACCGGATAAACAGTACTCTTTTTAGCTGATGTATGCACTATAAGCTTTTGGTAGTGAGTTTTGACGATCTTTGTGATAAAAGCCGATGGAAGGAAGCAACTGTTTGATAAGGAAAAAATTGTTAGGACATGTTTAAGGATGGGTGCTTCCAGAGAAACTGCGGAAAAAATTGCTTATGCTGTTGAAGCGAGGGCTTATGATGGAATAGAAACCAAGAAGATTCTCAAAATGATTTTTAGGTTATTGAGTAGGTATAACCCAGCTATTAAACATATGATTGATTTACGTAAGGCTTTAAGCTTGATAAATCCAAAGCCGGATTTTGAACGTTTTGTTCAGATTTTGCTAAGCGAGCACGGATACGAAGTTACTCCAAATCAAATTATACGGGGCAAATGTGTGGAGCATGAGGTTGATGCAGTGGCGAAGAAAAATGGAAAGACGTACATTGTGGAAGTGAAGCATCACTTTAACTATCACACTCCAACAGGTTTAGATGTAAGCCGTATCGCAAGGGCGGTTCTCGAAGATGTAACTGAAGGGTTTGAGCTTGGATTGAATAACTTGAAGATAGATGCGGCGATGATAGTTTGCAATACGAAGCTTTCAAACCATGCTCTACGTTATGCAAAATGCAGAGGGATTCATCACATAGGATGGGGCTCACCCCCAAATTGTGATTTACAGAAAATGATTGAAGAAAAGAAACTTTATCCAGTAACTTACATCAAGGGGTTAAACAAAACAGTCAGAGAAAAATTTTCTCTTGCTGGAATAGTTCTGCTAAAACAGCTAGTCACAGAAAAACCGGGAAAACTTGAGAGACAAACAGGGATTCCTAGAAAAATCCTCGGGTCAACAATTAGAAAAGCGCAAATTATGCTTTCGGAAATGTGACTGGAGAACTAATGAGCATGCTCTAGTTTACACTAATTCTATAAGCCCGCGGGACTGTAGTCCTCTGTTTCCCTTTTTTATATGGGCGTGTTAGAAATAAACTCGAAGAAAAATTCTTCGGGGTGTTTAACGTTGCATATGTTAAAATCTTCTTAGCCACAGGCAATTAACCGTTTAAACTTTACTAGTTAATATTAACCATGTAACGTCACATTTACACTTGGTGCATCTGCATCTATACTTATTTTCACCTATCTTTTCCACATCACTGTGACCACATAAAGGACAATATACTTTACCCATCTTCACCACCTTACCCTTTAAACATGCTTAACAAGCACGCTCTTCCTAGATTCTGTTAGGTATATATTAGTTTCCACATTAAAAGAAACTTAATTCTCTTGCAGCGGTAAAATTCAACAAGCCTATGTAACTTATCAAAGTTTAAATCACTCTTGGGCAGGTAATATGCAAGTACATTTATCGGAAATGTTTGACGGTGTAGTGCTGGTGAGGATTTGAGAAAGGAAAAGATAGCAGTTGACGGGAAGTTTTCTGGGTATTATCGAGAGGAATGCGATAAGATAGCAAGTTTCTATGATTTTGGAGCCAAACTTTTTTATTTTCCCTTTGGTGGAGAACGGAAGTTTAGACGGATGTTTGTTGAGTTTATAAGTCCGAAAAGTGGGGAACGAGTTTTGGATGTTTGTTGTGGAACAGGGACGCTTTCAGTGTTAATTGCTAAGAAAGTAGGGTCACGGGAAAGCATCGTCGGTGTTGACTTGTCTCCAGAAATGATCAAAGTTGCTAAGCAGAAAAAGAAAGGCTTCAACATTGAGCTTGTTTTGGCTACAGCTGAGCTTCTCCCCTTTAAAGATGGCAGCTTTGACAAAGCCCTGTGCTCTCTTGGTTTACATGAAATGACAAAAACTGGCAGACAAAACTCTTTAAAGGAAACTCGTAGGATACTGAAGGACAATGGAAAGCTACATATCTGTGACTGGAATACGCCTGAAGACCATTTTTCATGTTTTATAGAAAAACTGTTTTTGAAGATTTACGAAGGGGAAACAGCTTACAATATGGTTTTTAAGGGAAATTTCTTGGAAGAAATAAGAAAATCTGGATTCAAAATAATAAAACGCAAGACCTGTTCTATCAATATTCTGCAAATGATTTTAGCTAAAAAGGATGATACCTAACATCTGTAATTACTTTATGGACTTATGGTGTTTCTGTGCAGATGTATTTTGTTTCTTTCAGTTCTAGTGGGCATCCGGCTCCGCAGACTGGAAGTTGTGGGCAACTCTTACATTTTTTCGGCGCATATTCTTTTTGTCTTATGTTTTTGCAAGTTGGGTGATTCCAGATTTCTGACCACTCATCTTTAAAGATGTTCCCAACTTTTTTGAAGTAGCTTTGGCACGGGTAAACCTCGCCTTGAGGGCCAATGCACATGTTTATTCTAGCGGCGCTGCATGATTTAACTCCTAGTCCTAGGCTGACTGGGTCGAGCTTACAGTATTGAGTGGGAGTATACCACATAAATTTCATTCCGAATTTGCTGGCTTCTTCTTGAATTTTTGGCAAAAGCTCCTTTAATTCTTGAATAGTTAGCGCGAATTCGTCAGCTATTTTTGGGGCGCTTCCAGAATAAATTAGGCTGTTGCATCCGAAAACTCTGATTCCTAAGTTGTGTAGAAACTCTATGGTTTTCAAGAAGTTTTTCGCGTTATGCCTGTTAAGTGTGGTGTTTGTTGTGGTGTAAATAGGTGTTGGAATGATGTTTTTTATTCCTTCCACGGTTTCTTTCCAGCTTCCCCTTATATGCGTAATATCATCATGTATGGAAGGGTCATGCGATTCTATTGTTATTTGTGCAAAGTCTAATCCCGTGCTGACAAGTTTTCTTACGTATTTTTTGTCGTTTAGTTTTCTTCCGTTTGTAATTAATCCTGTGACTATCCCTTTTTTCTGTGCATAATTGAGTAGTTCTGGTAAGTCTTCGCGTAGGGTTGGTTCTCCGCCTGTGAAGGTTAGGATGAAAATGCCTAGGCTGTGTAGTTTATCGATTACTCTTTTCCACTCTTCGGTGGTAAGCTCTGGAGTTTTGTGGGGGCCGCCAGTATAGCAGTGGATGCAGTTGTTTTGGCATCTAAAAGTTAATGCGAGGTCCATTCGTATGGGAGCAGACAATTCTTGGCTAAAGGGTTCTACGCGTTCAACATCTAAGAACGATATTGGGCAAACTTCTTCTGTTTGAGCTAAGGTACTTATAGTGTAAATTATTCGTTCATGATGTTTCCAGGCGGTTTCCTGTTTAACTCGATAAATCTGCTTAATCTTCTTAACTGCTTCATCAATAGAGTTGCCCATCATGAAGAAATACACGTGCGACGCGGCAGTTTCATTTAAGTATAGCACAGTGTTAGCGTTAATGACTAACAGGCCGCTTCCGTCGGGTTCAATCCTTAGCTGAAGGGCCATCTTGGCAAATTTTCCTTTTCCACGGTAAGTGTAACGTCCAGGAGGAACTTTTGGACGTCTAAACTTCATGAAAGCCCTCATTTTGTTCACCATGTTGGCAATTTAGCCGACTCCTCCGGATGCACAGGCGCAGGCGCATGAAACACAGGCGCAGGCACAGGCGCATGAGGCGCATGCACAAACACAGCTTGCGTTATGGTGTACTGGTTGTTTCGATGTATGCTGAGAAGGCGTTTTTGCTGGAAGTATTGAATTTGCAAACTTTTCTAGGTTGGCAACTATGTTGTTGGCTGTTTTCTCTATGGCTGTTACTATGTTATTGGCAAAGTCTGCGCCTGGGATTTTCGGGGGCGGTCCAGCGGTTTTCGGGAGAGGCTTATATGTGGGCTTGGAATGGTAATGGGTGTAGCTGTACCAGTACCACCACCAGTCTGCTTCTGGCTTGAAGGTTTTATCCCTGAACGTGCTTTTAGTTTTATTTTCAAATTTCTCATCAAGCAGTAGCCAGAGCAAGTTCTCATCGTAGGCCTTAGCTGCAAACTCTGGAGTTTCAGCTTTTTCCACTTCTTGCCATGCTTTGGCAACTATTTTCCTATAATAAGCTATTGTATCCTTTCTGCAATAACCGCGAAGTTTGCTTTCAACGGTGTCCCGTAAAAGCATAACCGTCTTCGCGAGTCTTACTTCGTCTAGTGTTCCGTCCTTTTTAATGGCTTTCAAAAAGCTTTTTTCATAATAACGTAGAGGAGTCTCGACAGTGCCGGTCTTATCTTTAAATGGTTCCATTACTTTTATTTTTAAAGTGGGGTTAGTGGCGGTAATCCAGACGGCTTTTTTCTTTAGGAGGCTGTATAGGATTTCGGTTACGATTCTGGTTGGTGGAAAGCCAAGAAGATAGGAGGCTTCTACAGCTGTTAGTCCACGCCTTATCCCAAGGGTTTCAATTCGTAAAACAGGATTCTCGTAGCTTCTTTTCCCCTGTAGGACGACGGCTAAAACCACGCCGATGATGGAAACTCCGAAGAGGCTGTATCCAACAATCCTCCAGTCTATGCCCCATCCGCCACGTACCTCGTAACGCTCGACGTATTCCTTGGGAAAGGAAACTCCGCAAGAAAATTTTTCATTCGGCGAAAGATTTTGTCTTTCCCAATAGATTACTAGTTTGTTTCCTTCTTCTGGGGCGTTGTATGCGTTATCCCAGTTTGGAGTGCATTTGACGTTTTCCGTAGTTGCTCCTTTTGGTAAGACAACGGCCACTCTGAGGTCATTTACGTTGACGTCCCACCAGCAGGGAATGAACTGCATGCCTACATTTCCAGGATTCTCTT
>DAZI01000042.1 GCA_002507245.1 Candidatus Bathyarchaeota archaeon UBA233 | reverse complement strand
AGAAGGAGTTTTAATTTCTGAAATTTTTACGAATGCAGAAATTGTTAATTGATCAAAATTACGAATATCCACAAAATTACTCCAAATCCCATTTGTGTTTGAACCATCCGCAACTAATTTGGCACTATTTTGACCATAAACGGATTCATTTGTGGTTATTACTAAACTACCTTCCCACACACCATTTTCAAAACTTCCGTTCTGAATGAAATTACCTGATGAAGTAAAAGGTATCCAATCATAATTGTCAGAAAAATCAGTAGGCAATATCAGAACTGATTTATTGAATAAATTAGAGTCATCAAGTTGAATCTGATCATATGAATAATCAGACAATGCAAGGGTAAATAGCGATGGGAGAAAGCGAGCGTTCACTCTCCTGGGAAATATATATCCTGTTTCTGCTGAGGTCGGAGGGTGAAAATCAGGTAACTCATATATTTTAACTTCGGAATTTTGGTATACAGGGGATAAATATTGCACTAAATACTTGAAAAAGAAGCTATCGCGATACTGAGGTTTGCTAAGTAAATCTAGGTCCCTATTAGTGACATAGACATATTGTGTATCTGTAGAAACTAGAAAGAGGTTTTGAGGATACTGAATTGAGAAAAAATCGACATAGTTATTAGGACTTGCTCCAGGAAATAATCCGACTAAATATATCTCTGCTAATGACAAATCGCTTAAGGATACTGTTCTGAAAGTATGTGACTTATCTTTGAGAAAATCTAAAGCCGCTAATTCATTCTCAGAAATGGTCTCAGGCATATGTGCCCAAGGCCCAGCGTTTACCATCCACGTTTCCACACTTAAGAGGGTGGACATCGAGCCCACAACAACAATTGCCCCCAAGGCAATACCTGAGATTATTTTCGGGTTGATCTTACCTAAACTAAATGGTCGTTTAGATAATTTTGCGAATGTCCATATTAAAATTACACCGGAAATAAGAGACAATGGTATTGGCAAGAAATAGAAGACAATTCTATACTCATAGAAACCAGAAATAAAGAAATAAGTATTAATCACAGATATTCCTTTTCCGAAAATGAAAAGAGAAATAGAAAGTAGGAAAAGAAATTTTAAGCTTGAGTTAAGTTTTCTCAAGTTTATTAAACTTATTCCTATGATAGTGAGGAGACCGGTTATACCCAATCTTAAGGGGTAATAATGTAATGGGTAGTTATATGCAAAGCGACTCGAAAAAACAAGTTGCTCTGGGTATGGTGGATAACTAATTAACATGAATAAAGATAACAAGTAAAATAAGATGACTATTAACATAAAAATAATTTTTAAACATTTATAATTAAGATATTTAAAAAACGAATTAAGTATAATAATAAATCTCTCCCTTTTGAGATGAAATATAAAGGAAAATAGCCAAAAAAGAATTCCTAAGATTGCCTTGTCACTATAATAATGTACAGGAGAGAAAAAATCGATAAAAACAACGAGTAACAATCCTGCTAATGAAGAATAAAAATCATCAATCATGCTTTTTTTTGGCAGCATAATCGAAATGATTGGTAGAAAAACGACAAGAAACACCAATATTTCTTGTACGTGGAATAGAAATCCAGTGGCTGTTAATAGAGCGATTAGGAGTTTGTTTTTCAATGAAGATTTTGTTTGCCATAATAAATAAAGCAATAACATTAAAGAAATAAAACCTATCAAATATGTTTTAATTCCAGGCTCTTGAATAACCCCAGGGGGATACCAAAAATCTTTCAAAGTACATTTCCCTGCTTCTTGGATAATATAGAAAATTGAGCTGGCATTAAATTCCCTTAGAAATTCCCCTGTTTTTATCTTCAAAAATAGGACATAAATCCAACTAAATCCAGAAAATAGCGTGAAAACAACCGTAGATACAATTGCGTATTTTTTATGCTTAAAGAAAGCAAAAGCAAAAACGAAGAAGGAGAGAGGCATTAGGGCAGCAAAAAAGGACAACACCATTAATGCGTTAATTGGTGAAAAACTAGATAGTACCAAAAAAGCCGCCAAGAAAAGTTGAAGGAAGTAAGGAGTTAAAAAGGAGACTTTATAACTTTGGATAGTACTCTGGGTAGTTGCATCGCTTAAGAACATAAATGATTTAGGAAGTATCCTCCAAAGGTCACCTCTTATAAATGGTTTGTGAATGAATTGGACAGAAAAGATAAAAACGCATGAGAGGAAAACAAGTAATATTAAAATAATTTTTACGTAATTATATAACTGTGTTTTTTCTTCGATCCAATTTACCAATCTTGTGCGATTAGTATTCAAAATAATCAAGAGGTTAAAGATTAGTAAGAAACCATTGTAAGCTACAATCAACATAGAGATTGTTGAGAAGGAGAGCTTTGCAACTATTAGTGCATAACTCAATAGGCTGATAGAGAATAAACTTAGTATAAATGAAAAAAGGTTTCTGGGAATTCCTTGGATTTCTCTTTTTCGATCAATCACATTCATGAATACATATCCTGGGAAGAAACACGTCAAAAAGACTGATGCGAAAAATCTTAACCAAGTAATGGGTTGTATATCCATCCATTTTGCTTGAAGCGGTTGGTTAGTTGAAGGGATTAATAAGCAACTAAGAATTGATGCAAAACAGATAACACTGAACAGAGTATCAGTTAAACTTAAGCCTATTCGTATAGAAGTAGTAAACACGTTTTTCCCTTGGAAATCTCTAACTAATATATGAAACAAAATGAATGAAATTCCAGCCATAATAAAAGCAATAACAACCTTGGAAGGCTCCGATAATACAAAAAGAATTGAAAATGCGACAATTATTGACGTAATTATTCCAGAAAAATTAGTCCATGAGAATACTGATCGCATAGTTACACCATTTCAACAATTCGTTTGTGACTTTTATTAAAAAATAAATGTGAAAATAAGAATATTTAGTCATCGCGAGTAGGATTTTTGAGGGAGAAGCACTAGATGATGGAAAACATAGGACACAATAGTTTCAGCCTTACTTTGATGCTTTCCTTAGCGCTGCTGTTGTACAAAACTGGAGGACACGACTTCTAGGGGATCTTGTTTTAGTACGTGTGATTCTTTTTTAGATCTTCCCTGGATAAGACTATGCGAACAGAATAGTTTTGCAGCTGGTTTATAACCTAATCTTCTCAGCACAGATATCACATCAGCATATTTCTCAGACGGACATATTTAGCTCTTATTTCATGCGTATGTTTTTATACATCAAATAGGCCATAAAAAGAAAGCATCGTAAAGAGTTGATAATCTTTCTCCTTCTTAATTCAAAGAGAATTTTGTTCAACCATAATAATATAAGAACGGCCGGAGCAAATCGTACCGGAAAAACTTGAGGTTGAGAAAAGTGCATTAGCATCTTTCGTATCCAGTTATTTATATCTGAAGAATTGATTATGTCTGTTTGGATATTTTTTTGTTTTATATTCTGCTTAATGAGTAGAAGGAGGTAGTAAAGCCCTAGAGTAGTTCCTGAAATCTTTGTAACATTTAACACACAATTCCAATCAAAAGTATTTCTCTTTATTAAGTCTACGAAGGTAAGTAAATCCCCTAAAGATAATTGCCCATTTAGGTATATTTCCTTCAACTTGATTAAGAAAGATACTTCTGGCGTAAATACTGGAATTGTAAGACAATTAATTATCATGTTTTCTTTGGGATGTAGAACTAAATCGATAATAAGGTCTTCTCCAATTAATGTATATTGTTTGTCGTAAAGATCCACTGTTACATAATCTCCATCAAATGTTTTAAAGAATTTTCTACATTTCACTCGCATGGATGGAAGCCTTAAAGGTCTAAAACCTATCTTAGGCATCATGCTCATTGCATCTTTGAATTTGTTCAATATCACTATATCTATATCCTTTCCGACATCAGGATATCCATCAATTGTCTTTATAACTACATATTTAACTCCAAACTTGTTAAAAACGCTTAAAACTTCGGACATAGCTCTTAGCAGATTTTTTTGACGGTGTTTCTCATTTTTAACCCTCCCTATTAGATACTTATAGCCTTCTCCACTTTCGTCAGAATGAAATCCATCAAAACCAAAAGAATCATAGAATCTTAATAAGACTTTGTTTCTTTCCAAAAAATCTACAAAACTGCGTTGCTCTCCTTCACTTAACTGGAAGAAAATCTTCCCTTTTTCGCTTTTTTTAAGAATTATTTCACGAAAATATTTCAAGTAGGTGTTATCGGTTAAACTCATTTTTTATATTCCCTGATAAATCGAAACAATTTTCTTAACGTTTATTTCCCAATTATAAAGGTGCATTATAAACTCTCTAGCTTTGACGCCAAGCGACCTTCTTAAACTTTCGTCAGACAAGAGCAGTAAAATTGCTGAGGCTATATCTTCTGCATTGCCAGGGCGTACTAATAGGCCTCTCTCGTCATCACCTATGAGCTCTTTATTGCCACCGATATCTGTTGAAACTACAGCTTTTCCCAAAGCTAAACTTTCAACAAGAGACAAGGGGGGCTCCATTGAGTTCACTTCAAAGGGAAGACATATAACCTTCGCATGAGATGCAATCTTGATAATGTTGTATGTTGTTGGAGGCTTAAGTAATCTAACAGAATGGCGATTGGCCACACGTAAAGTAATAGCTCTAAGGTTAGGATCCCAATGTCGAATTGCGATAGTGAAGGAAACATCTTTTCTTTTAGATAAAATCTTTGGAATCGATTCCAAGAAAGTACAAAGCCCTCGTTCACGTGTCCCATCGCCAAAAAATAGCACATCATAATTTTCTGTTGGTAGAGTAGTTTTTAACCATTGTTCATCAAGCCCATAATGGACAATGCTGACATTGGCTGAACTGAAGGATTTCGCCAAAATTTTAGCTAAAAAATTGTTTGAACAAATTATTGCCTTAGCCTTACTAAGGCAAAATTTAAACTTGAAAGTATCTGGAAGCCCCATACGAATGTTACTGAACAACTTTATAACAGGCCAAACACCATTTACGGTACATACAAGAGAAGTTTTTAGCTGTTTATTGAGATGTGCCATGAAAGGAGTAGAAAATAAGCCATGACAGTGGAGAATATCAAATTTCAGCGATCCAAGGAATCTTTTAACGTTCTGTAAATGATGGATAAACTTTAAAGGATTCTTTGAGGAGGGTGGCAACGCAACTATATTAACTTCATCTTTTTTCTTGAATGTCCATGCGGAAGATCTAGATTGGCTATTGGTAAGCAAGTGCACTTGGAATCCTTTTGATGCCAGTTTTTTTGATAGAAGCCAAGCCATTTTAGAATTGCCAAATACTGGAGGATCTGCATCAAATGCGAAGATTAGAATTTTCATATATTTTCTCTATTTTCTGATTCCCTTATGAAATGGTCAGTTATTTTAATCAGCTGATTACGGATATCGACAACCGGTTTATTAGCGTCAATCAATGTCGCATTAAAGTATGGTGCTAATTTTCTGTAAAGAGCTCTTCTTACTTTAATGAAGTCTAGATTAGGGATATCTTTTTTCCTAGAAAAGGCAACTGTTTCGGGGACATCAAAAACAAGAACTAAATCAGGCTTTACCAGGTTATACAGTATCGTGGCTTTTATGCTCTTATGGAACTCTGGGTTATGTGAAGACAATATCAATTCTACGATGACATCTAATGGTGATCTGTCAAGTATTAATATGTCAAAACGTAATTTCTTTGGATAAGCTCTAATCCATGCCAAAACAACCATGTCTAGCAATATAAGGAAGAACCATAAGTTATGCAGGCTCCTCCGCTTATAAAGTAAAGGATATCGCGAAGTATGTACACCTTTTTCATATTTTGGCACATAATTCATCAGTTTAAAGAATAGGTAAAATGGAAAGGTGAAGAAACGAATAGATGCTCCAAAACGAATACAACTAACTTTAATTTTTCTTTTTGTCAAATAAGTAGATAATTTTCTGGCTTGCATTGTTTTGCCAGAACCGTCTATTCCAGACAGCCAAAACACTAAGGTCTTCATAAAAACTTTTTTATTCTCAGATATTCTTGAAGACTTTCTTTAAAACCGGCTATTAAACCCAACTTAAGTAACATTTTGTTCGATAGGACTCGTCGGGATTGAATGTTCCGTCTTGCTCTTAGAACATATGCAACTTCACTTATTAGGAAGAAATATGCCTTTAGCATCTTAAAGATACATAAGTATTTCCTTCTTTTTAAGAAATCGAAAATTCGAAAGATTGTATAGAAAAAAGATGAAAAGATAAAGGGAAGAATCAATGTAAGTTCAACGTTTTTGAGGATATTTAGCATTCTGTTTCTTTCGGACAAGTAAACCCTTATCGGTGAAAGACGAGAGCCCCATGACCCACTTCCATAATGATATATACGGGAGCGTGAAGTGTATACAACTAGATAACCATTAAGCCAAAATCGCCAACATAAGTCCACATCCTCGTGATAAGCGAAGTATGTGGAGTCGAAACCTCCAACATTTAAGAATGCTGACTTTCTAACGAGGAGAGCTGCACCACATGCAAACCCAACTAGCGAATATGGAATATCTGGTTCTTCTTCAACATCTTCACTTAGATAGCCTAGATCCATTCCAGAACCTATTAACGTGATTTTTCCTCCAGCATGAAGAACCTCTTTTGGGTTTCGCATAGATATTATTTTACATCCGCAGGCTGCTATTTTTCGGTTAAGTAGCATAGGTTTAACCATCTCTAATAACCAATCTTCAGTTACCTTTACATCATTATTCAGAAAGACCACAAATTCTTCTTCAATTCTATTTATAGCCAAGTTATAGGCTTTTGAGAAGCCAAGATTTTTTGGGAAAGCGATAATCTCAACTTCTGGATGAAATTTTTGAACATAATCTAAGCTGGAGTCATTAGAGCCATTGTCTATCAGATAAATTTTGTAGTTTGAATACTTTAACTTTTTGAATGAAAATAAACTATGGGGAAGGAACCTCTCCCCGTTGTAATTCAGGATTGCTATGGCTACTCGTGGTAAAACTTCGAGGTTTTCATTTCTCTGTTTCATTTCTTCCTCTCTCCAGCTCTTACTGGGAAAGCGAAATGCCGGTGCAGCTCGGGTTGATGATGGGGAGTTTTCCAAGGACCTTGAACTAATCCGTAAATCATTCCAAGTAGATATGCTGAATGTTCAATTAGAAAAAGCGCCGGAACGTAAAGCATAAGCTTAAATGATTTCTCTTTTAGAGCGGCACGCAGCCCTAGAAGTGCAGTATATGCAAAATATAGGAGGATAAAGAACGCAGTTATCCAAGGAGTTATGGAAAGTGAAAAAACAAGTAAAAATATTAATCCAATAAAGAACACCAATTTTCTGTCGAAAAACTCATAATTGGTTAGTATAGAACGTTGGCGTCCAACTCCATAGCGGAAGAGGTGCTTAAAGAAGGATTTTAGATTTGAACTTCTTTTATGCCACACATATATTCTTGGAAGTAGCAGAAGTCTATATCCATGTTTTCTTAGCTTCAGACACAATTCGGTATCTTCGTTTAGTTCGAATCGTTCATCGAATTTTTTGACTTTGAGGAGGATGTCTTTCTTGAACATGCTGTTATGGCATGAAAGACCATCCACGTATCTTTGGTGGCTGTTTATGTTGGAGAGGACGCTTGCCTTTCCGATGCTTCCCAGGAAGGTTGAATAAACATAATCGGTTGCTTTAGCTAAGGTATTAGAATTTGGCGGAGAAATACCCAAGCCTCCAACACCCGCAACCTGCGGGTTCTCATTAATCGCCCGATAAAGAGAAGAAAGCCACCACCTAGGTGCTACACAGTCTGCATCTATAAATGCGACAATAGGAGCTACTGCAAGTTTTAAGCCTAGATTTCTTGCTTGGGAAACATTCCCCCCCTTGATTATAAGGACTTCATAGTCCCCTTCGAAATTTTGATTCCTGAGACCTTCAATACAGTCGTGGAGCGATGGGTCGCTTGGATTTTTCACTGGAATGATTATACTGATGTCCATTTAATCAAACACTTATGGGGATAAGTATCTAGAGGTGAAGCTAAGGCCAGCCTTTAACAGCCTTTTGGATTCGTCAAGCCAGTTTCTTCTAAAGATTTGTCGAAATATCACTGGAATGTAGTTGAGGGACATATAGTAGGATTTCAGAGTTTCATCTACAGCTTGTACAATTTCTTCAGAAGACAAGCCTGGATATGATACGATGCATCTTTGATGGCCTTTCTCATCTAGATAACTGTTAAAGGAGTCCTCTTGGATTGCTAGGTATCCATAGCTTTTAGCCCATTCGTAGAATTCGGTGCCTGGATAAGGTGTTGCCACCGAAATTTGCAGTATGTCGGGCTTTATTTCTTTTATTAGCTTCCTTGTTTTTTCTATGCTTTTCCTGGTTTCGCCTGGAAGGCCGAAAATAAAGTCGGCGTGTACGAGTAAACCAGCCTTTTTGGCACTTTGACTGAACTTTTTAATCTCGTGTAGAGTTATGCCCTTCTTTATATTTTTGAGTATGCATTCATCCCCTGACTCGAAGCCAACTATCACCAAGCGGCACCCGGCTTTTTTCATGAGTTTCATGGTTTCGTAATCTAAGGAGGCTCTGACCTGACAGTTCCAAGTCACATCAATTTTCCTGCGTATTATCTCATTGCAGATAGCCTGTACCCTTTTTTTATCGATTGAGAATGTATCATCTTCAAAGACAACTTCCCTAACGAAAGGGAGCTCACTCCTTATGTACTCTAACTCGTCAACGACGTTTTTCACGCTTCTGTATCGGACTGTTCTTCCAGTGAATGTTTGAGGCCAAAGACAGAAGGTACATTGAAATGGGCAACCTCTACCTGTGAAAATTTGCACTTCCGGATGAAGTGATGAACTTAAGAAATATGATCGTATATTTAGGTGTTGTTTATAAACCGAGGACACAAAAGGGATCCTATCTAAATCTTTAGAAGTGGTGAATGGCCTGTTAGGCGTTCTTATTATTCTTCCATCTTTCTTAAATGCAATCCCTTTAACACTTGTTATAGGCTTGTTTTTCTGGAGGACTTCTACAAGTTCCTTAACGGTATAATCATATTCGTATCTTGCTACAAAGTCGGCTTGACTATTGTTTAAAATCCATTCATCCATCACGGATGCTGGAGGGCCACTTACAAGTATTTTGGAGCCTGTAACACTTTTTATCTTGTCAGCGAGTAAGAGGTCACTTTTTAGGCTTGGATAGCTAGTCTCTATAACGGTAAGGTCAAAATATTCTTTCTCAAAGTATTTTAGTGTAGTTTCAGCCCCCCAACCCAAAGCAGGAGTATCAACAAGTTTTATTTCAAAATTTTGCTCGAGTACGGCAGCCGCATAGGCTAGCCAAAGAGGGTAATAGAGCGATTCTTCCCTACCAGTTTCTTGCCATCGTGCGGATCTACCGAACCTTGGAGCATATGGAAGGTTTAGTAGACAGATTCTGGTGGACAATTCACAGTCTTCCAGAAACGCCCTAGTTTAGGAGTTCTCCATAGAGTGTTCGTTTTCCAAATGCTACATCCAAGAAAAGTCGTAGAGTGTCAGTTAGAGCTCCAACCGTTGGAGTGAAATCATCGGGTAAAATGACGTCGTCTGGCACGTTCAAGGAGGAAAGGAAGCTCTTTAGGGTATGCAGCTTTCCCTTCCCATTTAGAAAAGAGTCTAAAAGCCACAAGAGGTCGCCTGGAATGAGCCATTTTTGCATTATACCAACCCTATAAGAAAAACAAGGTGTGAAATTCTCATTCATCATTAACTTGTATAGTAGGTATGGGAAATCCACTCCAGTGTTTATTGCTAAAGGTAGGGATCCCCAGAATCTTCCATTAATTTCTATGAGCTTTGCATCATTGGTTTCATGATCTACTCTAAATTCCACCATTGCCACTCCCTGCCAATTCATGGCGTTAAGCAGAGTTAGAGCATATTCCCTTAATTTCTTGTTTTTAACGCTAATACGTAGAGTGCTTGCCCCGCCACTGACAGGGTACTCCCTAATCCTCTTGTGCATAAATAGCGCTATTGCCTTGGAGTTATGGATCAACGCTTCTACACCGTAACCTCTTCCTCTAACGTATTCTTGTATTAAGAAGAAATCGTTTGGAATGCCAAGCTTGATAAGCTGCGACATTATCGTTTTATATTTTTCAATTAGGTCTCTATATGTAAATGCAAAGTTTCTATGGGTCACTTTTAACATTAAAGCTTTTTCTCTAACCCAAAAAACTTTCATTCTAGGCTTGATGACAACGGGAAAATTTAGACTTTTTGCATTACTTTCAAGAGATTCAAGGTCTTCTACCAAAAAAGTTTTTGGATAAGGCACTCCACATTTTTCCGCAATTTTGATGGTTTGAGCCTTATCCAGAGCCTTAATTGCAATTTCATAGGGCGGAGCGGCTACTTCTACGTATTTCTCAAATTTGTCTAGTCGCTCCACGATTGGAATCATCGTAAAGTCCGTTACTGGAATCAGCAAATCAATTGTTTCATTTTTAACGAAGTGTAACATAGAATCTATAAACTTACGTTTGTTTCTTTGAGGAGAAGGATAAATTATTCTGTGGCTACAGTACTTTGATAAGAAACCACCGTTGAATCTTGTGCTGTCTGCAGCTATAACGTCTATTCCTTTTCTTCCTAATGATCTAATTATAGCTAAAGCTGCCCTTTCAGATGCATCGGTAACTAAAACTTTAGGCAATTTTCTTAACTCTTTTAATGATTTCAACTAAGAAGCTAAGGGCATGTACCAGCATAGGCGCCTCTTTTCCAATAAGTAGTCTATCGCCATTAAGAATCGCTCTTCTTAATTCTTCTGTGTCGGATAATTCTTTACAAAACCTTGTCCTAACACACCCTATTTCAAAAGAGAAGTGAGCATCACTGCCAGCAACTGTAGGAGTATTGGTGACTTTCGCAAGCTTCTTAGCCTTAATATTTTCATTAGGGAGGCATCGACCGTTCAATGCTTCTACAGCATCTACATACTTAATTATGGATTTAGGTTTCTCATGTCCTCTATATGGATGCGATAGAATAGCTATACCGCCCTGACGTTTTATTTCTTCCACAACTTCATAAAACTCTCTGCTGTCTATCTCGTTTTGAACGAAGAGCCCTACTATATCTCCTTGATTCGTCCGTATTTCAATTCCAAGTATTACCATTAAATCTTGGATTGACGAAGCTTCACGCAAAGTAGCTAAGCTTCCTTTTAGGGTGTTATGATCCGTTATCGCTATGGCAGATAACCCTCGCTTTAAAGCAGATTTGATGATAGTTCTAGGTTCGAGAAGAGAATCAAAGGAGTATTTAGTATGTACATGCAGATCCACCTCCGCAGGCATTAATCTAACACATCTCTCTTGCTTTCATGTACTCTATGAAACTTATGAATTCAAAATCGCTCAACAGACGCTTAAAGAACTCTACCGTTTTTCCTATATTATGGTACGTTACGAATGACTTGTATGGATTAAGCTTTAATTTAGGCGTTTCAGAATCTAACTCCCAGCTATGAATGTATATAACGGCTGGCAATCCATGCTTGTTCAGCTTTTTCACGGCTTTCCGCACAAGACTTGGCATAAGTCGCAGGTAAAAACCTCCAGCTGCTGGAACACGCAACTTAAAAAATGAATATGTGGTTAACGGAAACTCCCAAACTTTGCCATCGAAATCTTCTACAGCCAAATCGTTCTCTGAAGGTTTGTAGGGTTTTGCTGGCGCTCTGGGAACCCCATAAAGTGCTGTCCACGTAGGAAAAATGCTTGAGTCATACAATATTTGTGTCCTATCGAAAACTTCTAAAGCCCATCTAGTTTTATTATCTAAGGAAAATGAGGGAGCCCGGAAGCCCATGCACCCGTCTTTTGTTATTGGCATTAATAACTCATTGAACTTTTCTATCTCTGCTTCAAGTTGCTTAGGATTTTTCATCCATAATAGCTTGTGGTCATATGAATGAAATGCTACTTCATGCCCTTCCTTGACTATCATAGTAATTATTTCAGGGAATTTTTCCGCAATCTCCCCCACTATGAAAAAAGTTGCACTAACGTCTTGTTCACTGAGTAACTCAAGTATGAATGGAATGTTATAAGGAGTCCTATAGCTAAGATCTCGTTTATCAACATGCCTTGCATATTCGATATGAAAAATCTCCTCAACGTCAATCGAAAGTATATTTCTAATCATGAATCATCGAATTAACAACAGACTTCTCTCTTGAACAGAGGTCAAAAACACAATTATCTTAACCTCATGTTGTCATAAAACTGTTTAAAACCATGTGGGAGTCACAGAATAGAAGTTCAACAGGCATTTAAACAATCCATTCATTTACTATTCATTTTCTCTGCTAGCCTTGAAATTGCATACAGGGTTATTGCTGTGGACAAAGCAAAGAACCCCATAAGCGTGAATGCTATGGAGGCTAACGCTATGTTCGTGATTATTTGCTTCTCTGTTGCATAGATCTGTAGCATCCAGACCCCGAAGATAGCGCCGAGTGTTAGGAATAATATTCCAGGTATTCCAAGTAGAACTAATGGCTTTTCTTCAACGACTAATTTTACAATTGACATTATAACATCTATACCGTGTCTTAAGGGGTTATGTGTTGAAGCTTGTATACCGTTATAATTACATTTTGCGGGAACTTCGTGAATTCTTAAACCTTTTTTCTTAGCTTCAAGTAGTATCTCTACACTTACTCCCATGCCATTTTCAAGCGTATTCAACTTTTTTAGTGACTGATTATTGTAAGCTCTAAATCCGCTTTGAGCGTCTTTAACATAATGTTTTGAAGCTGCGTTTGTCAGTTTGGTGATGACTTTCACGCCTAGCCTTCTATACCAAGGCATACCGTTTGAAACGTTTTCTTCTTTTACAAACCTTGAGCCTATGACAATGTCTGCTCTATTTTCTAACAAGGGTTTTATGACCATAGGGATTTCACTCGGATCATGCTGTCCATCCCCGTCCAAGGTAACGAGAACATCCGCGTCTAACGTTCTAGCATGCTTAAACAATGAATTGATAGCTGCGCCGTAGCCCTTGTTCGTTTCATGCTTAATAACTGTAGCGCCTAAGCGTTCAGCGATCTCTGCAGTCATGTCTGTTGAGCCGTCATCGCAGACAATAACTTTGTCCGCGTATTTCTGTGATTCTAAGACAATTCTAGCGATAGTTCGTTCTTCGTTAAACGCTGGAATGCCTACAACAACAAAGGGCTTAGCCTCTTCCAAGGTCACAGTTTTTTCTAGAACCGGTTTACTGAATTGTAAGTCACTCATGATTTAACCAGCTTTTTTCAAACTCTTGTTTTGCTGTCGCCGTTTCTGTCTCACCTATACTTTATTTGTACAACACCGGAGTGTTCATGTAGATTATAGTCAAGAACTGTATGAAACCCCAGTCTTCGGCCCATTTTCTTGCTGATTTGCATCCTAACTTTTCCCCTATCTCGCTTGTTTTACGTGCTAAGCTTATTCCAACTTCTCTCATTAAACGTTTAACAGGGGTTTCCATAGCGGCAATCAGTTTCTTCACTATGGCATGTAAAACTTTGGCAAGGTATGTGCTTCTGACCCTGTCTACAATCTTTATGGTTAAGTTTATTTGAATTCTTTCAATTTTTGATAGAACTCTATACCAGATTTTACGTTGGAGAGCCTTCCGCTTAATCTTTACAAGCTCTTCACTACGAAGTGGAAACACGCTGTAAGGAAAGTTCATGGTTGTTAACCTCTTCAGATTTACATTTATTAATTTAATGTGGTTTCCATGCACATAGTTTAAAAAGCTTCATGTATGTTCAGATTCTGAATTTGAAAAGAGTCACTTCAGTTGCTTAAAGATAGATATTCTACCGAAGCTTTGAACAGGAGTAACATAGTCCGGAATGGTGATGCCGTACCATCCGATGTTGGGGTTCCAACAAACGAAGAATACATGTTCAAACCCCATAGTTGAGGCTAGGTTAAAGGCGGAGTCAACATCCTTGATGTAGCCGATTACAACTAGTGATTCATCAAGATAGAGGTTGGCCCAAGCAGCAAAGGCTTTGTGCAAGACGACGCTTGAGGAGTTATCTAGCCTGTCGTTTAGCCACATCATGGCTTGTATCACCCCGTTCACATCTTGGTAAGGGACTGTTGGCACAGAAGCGAAATACTTGGAGAGGGGATATAACGAGTAAATCCCAAACCCGACATTAGTCATAAGACAAGGTGTGGCCAAGTATAGGCCGCCTAAGAGGATAACAGCCAAAAGTGCTCCGAAAACTTTCCTTTTGCTACTTCTTAACTTACGGAAGTCTTCTCCCAAACTAAGCGTATTCTGATTCAGAAGCAGTCTCATGCCATTTACTGTGTAAAAAGTGAAAGGATAAACAAGCATGAACATCCATCGATGCCAATATTCAAGGGCGAAGAACGGAAAGAACAGACAGCCAAAAGAGCCTAACAGTAGAAGAAATGTCCAGGCGTTTAAGATCGTATCACTGAAGAAACCTTTTCGGACAAGGAAGAAGTAAGGCAGGTATAAAAGGGCGAACAGACCTAAAACATATAGAAGCAAGTGAAAGTAGCTGGGATAAACATCTATGCTTGTGTTCATTCCGATATAATTTACAAAAAAGAATAGACTGCCGTAGGATTGTCTAGCTATATCCTTAACCCAGATAATCGTAGGTCCAGATGAAACACTTGATCTAGCACAGTTAACTCGAAGCATTCTCAGAGTAATACCTGTTAAGAAGATAATCGATGCGGGGAGCAATGCAAACAGCGTTCTCCTGCGTGGGAATTCTTCTATGCTCCTGCTTAGCCAGCCCCAGAGGAGAACTATCCAGCCTATAAAGAGTAATGTAACACCTGAAAGTTCATGGGCAAAAACGGTTAGTAGAGACAATCCCATAAAGAGTCCAAGGTTTTTGTTGGAATCTAAATCCTTTAGAAGGGGTAAGGTAAATAAGAGAAGCCCGAGGCCCATAGTGTTTCTTAAGAATTCCCAAGAAATCCTCAGACTTGCCAATTGAACTACGAATAGCCCCGAAGCGAACAGGCTATTTTCCGTGTTCCAGTTTAATGCTTTTTTGGCGAACCAGTAAATTCCAACGGAGTTTAATCCGTGAAGTACAGGGCCCATAACTTTTAGCAATAGGAATTCCTCAACATGCAAAATGTTGTACAATGGAATTGAAATTGCGTAAAAAAGCCATGTATACGAGAAGAATGAAACCCAACATGGCCATATAACGCTGCTACGAATTCTAGCCGCGTAGTAAAGTGTGTCGAATCCTATTGGAAAGGGGAAAGCTAAGATTTCCGGAATCAGTCTTAACGTGAACCCCAGCATGAACGAGATTAAGAGGTTCCTACCTGTTTCTTCCATTTTGCTAAGCATCGGCCTTTAGAAGGGCTTCCAGTCCTGCTGAAAGAGAGATTTTCGGTTTAAAATTCAGTAGTTTTCCGGCTTTTGCTATGTCTGCATAGCTGTTTTTAATGTCGCCTGGACGGGGTGCGTCGTATTCTATGCTTAAATCTAGGCTAGCCAAGCGTAACATGAGTTTAGCTAGCTCAGCTATTTTTATGGCGGTCCCCGAGCCTATGTTGAAGGTTTCTCCATCCACCCGTGGTGCTTCAAGGGCTTTTGAAATGGCTTCGGTAACGTCTGAAACGTGAATGAAGTCTCTGGTTTGTGTTCCATCCCCAAAGATTACTGGGGGAAGTTTTTTCCGTATACGTTGGCGGAACTGGGTGATTACGCCGCTGTATTGATTGAAGTCTTGTCTTGGGCCGTAAACGTTGAATAGGCGTAGGATGACGGTTTTTAGGCAGTATGTGTTATGGAAGGCTGTACAATAATTTTCGGCTGCCAGTTTTGATGCTGCGTAGGGGGAGAGGGGGGAGGGGGGGTGCCCCTCATCAATTGGCAGGTATCTTGCTTCTCCATACACAGCGCATGAAGAAATGAAAATGAATCTTTCGATGTTGGAATTTACGCTAGCTTTTAGCAAGTTTAGGGTTCCATTGAAGTTAACTTCGGTTGTTACCATCGGTTTCTCTATGGAGAAGGGGACGCTGATAAGGGCGGCTGAATGAACGATATAATCAACCTCACCAACGAGTTTCTCAACAAGCTCCGCGTTCCGAATATCACCTTTCACGAAGTGAACTTTTTCGTTGTTCAGGTGGCCAGCGAGGTTATCCAGCTTGCCTGTTGAAAGATTGTCTAGCACGTAGATTTCGTATCCTCTGGTAACCAGTCGGTCAACAAGGTGGCT
>DAZI01000045.1:9183-12181 GCA_002507245.1 Candidatus Bathyarchaeota archaeon UBA233 | reverse complement strand
TTCTGCTATTAATAGCTTCATTGAAAGCTTTGTAATCCAAAAGGCCTTCTTTAGTTAGACCTACATATCGTATGCGAAACCTTTTGATTCTAGATAGATTCTCCCATGGCACTATGTTGCTATGATGATCCATTAGTGTAACTATGATTTCGTCTTGGCTAGTTAGTTCTCTTAGCCCAAATGTATAGGTCACTAGGTTTATGGCTTCCGTTGTGCCTCTGACAAAAATTATTTCTTCCATGCTATCTGCGCTTATGAATTTAGCTACTTCCCTATGGGCTTCTTCGTAAAGCTCGGATGCTTCTTGGGATAGGGTGTGAACGCCACGGTGAACGTTTGCATAAGAGGTTTCGTAAAAATCTTTTACTGCTTCTAATACTTGGATGGGTTTCTGGGAGCTTGCGGCGTTGTCGAAATATATGAGTTGGTTTCCGTCTATTTTTCTCTTAAAAATTGGGAAATCCTTTCGAATTTCATATGGGTTTAACATTTATTCTTGACCGCCAATCCTTTTTGCAAGTCTTTTGGCGAGTTCCTCTTCTTCTAAGGCTTGTTTTTCCTCGAAAGTTAAATCTTGTGGGAGCCAACTTGGTTTGTCACCTTTTTCTTTGAAGTATTTGCGTATTGCTCTTCTTAATGCACCTACAGCTAGAATACCGCAGTGAAATTTTATGGAGGGGAGCCCTCCGATTTCGTCGGTTACTTGTTTCCAAGTTATTTTCCATGCTAGTTCAAGTTTTTTGTTTTTTATCATTTCGGTTAGGATGCTGGATGTTGCAATATTGGCGGCGCATCCATAACTTTCAAACGATGCTTTTTCGATTATTTCTTCCTTGTTAATTTTGAGATAGAAGGTTATCATGTCTCCGCACATGGGGTTCCCTGCCACAGCCCAAACTGTGGCGTCTTCCATCTTCCCGAGATTTTTCGGATTACGAAATAGTTCAAGCACTTTAGGGTTATACGGAAGAGGCATTCTGGACATTAAACGCTCACCGTAGAACCAACTATTTTTCTAATTCGCTGAACGGCTTCAGGAAAAACCTCCAGCACATATTCTATGTCTTCATCGGTATGCAAACGTGTTACCTTCATTAGTATACTTCCATGTGCCTCTTCGAACCTTCTGCCGATGGCGACTAAGATGTGGCTAGGCTGTAAAAGCCTACGCGTACATGCGCTTCCACTTGAAACATATACTCCTTTTAGACTTAACTCAATGGTTAAAGCTTCACCCTCACAGTGTAAGAAGCTTATGTTCACGTTATCAGGCGCTCTATTCTCTCCATGTGGGCCGTTCAACAAGGTATCTTGTATCTGCGAAAGGAGTCCCTCAATGAGTTTGTCACGAAGTCTACGTAAATGTGCGACCTTTTCCTCGAAATTTTCGAAAGCTAGCTCTGAGGCTTTAGCGAACCCTACAATCAGAGGGGTGTTTTCTATGCCTGGCCAAAACTTTTGTGTGGCTATCTGTCCTTCAAGGATTTTTTCGATCTTTGTCTTTTCTCTTATGTATAGTGCCCCCATCCCTCGCGGCCCTAAGATTTTGTAACTGCTTAGGGTTGCCAAATCGATTTTTGTTCCTGACAAGTTAATCTTTATTTTTCCATATCCATCGGAGAAATCGGTGTGAAAAACCGTGTTTGGGTTTTGGGTTTTTACGATTTCCGCCGCTTCTTTTATAGGTTGGATTGTTCCGATTTCCGGGTTGACAGCAGCTATGCTGACCAACACAGTTTCTTTGTCAACAACTTCTTTCAGTTTTTCTAGATTTATGAGCCCTTCTTTATCTACTGGGATTTTTACGGTTTTGTATCCGAATTTTTCTTGGAGTAACTGTGCTATATGGAGCACCGACACGGGCTCAATTTCTGAAATACATATTTTCTTACCCATATTTTTCCAAGTTAAAGCTGTTCCCAATAACGCGAGATTATTCGCTTCGGTTTCGCCCGGAGTAAACGTTATTTCCTCTGGGTTTTCTGCACCTATATATCTGGCGATTTTTTGGGCAGACTTCATTATCGCTTCATAGGCTTCCCATCCCGGCTTATGCGTCAACGCGGGATTCCCGTATCCCCGTGTGGTGAAGTATGGTAACATAGCTTCAATAACTTCTTGGGGTACAGGGCTTGAGTTTTCAATGTCTAAATATACTTCCCTTTTGAGTCCTTCATGAGCCTTAATAAGTTCCTCAACATTTTCTACCATAGGTGTTTCCTTTCCTTTCGAAACAGACTTAACACCGTTAAAATATAAATATACCCATCATAACGCTTTTTCATTAAGTAAAACCAAATTTAATTGTAAACCCATGCAGATTTTGATATTTTCTGGAACCTAACGGTGTTAGTAAAACGCTTTTAAGTGCCCTAAATGCATTATTCATAATACTTGTCGAGATCGCCCTTCCAGTTTTTGTAAGTATGTTCAGGAAATTTCTTCACCCGACAAGAGGGCTTAGCAATTATTTCTCTAACTTCAAATTCCTTAAAGAAATTCATGCTGTATGCGGTCTTTACTAAAAGTGCTGTGTCTAAACCTTTGAACGTTCCGGCACATGAGATTATTTCTTCTCCTTCGTCAATTTCTCCAGCATCAGTAGCAATTACAGCCACTTCTATGGCTATTTTTGTCCCCGCACCAAATAATTCAAGTGTCTTATCAATAATGCCTTCTGGCGTCGGATAAATCCAACCAATTGAACGGGACGGCGGAACAAAGGGTCTCGTGCCCTGAATTATCTTTACTCCATTATCAAGTAATTTTCTTAAATTATTCGCATATTTCTCATGTTTCAGCCCAATAGGGATTTCACCCTTAGGTCCCCAAGTTGTAGCCGGGTAATGAGTTACAACTACTATCTTGACTTTTGTTCCTTTAAATACTTCAACGGCTTTCACAGCACTTCTACCCGTTTCAGAAGCAATAACCACGGTATTCGGACCTAAATTAACACAACGCGACTTAACTACCTCTAACAACTTCTCAGTGTTTA
>DAZI01000045.1:0-8782 GCA_002507245.1 Candidatus Bathyarchaeota archaeon UBA233 | reverse complement strand
ATGGTTGAAGGATGTATTATATGAATGTTAAGTTTTTGATGGACAAGCGGTCAGTGCAGGTTAGTGGCGTTTTCACAGCGTGGGAATGCTCTTCGCCGTCGCCTCACATCATCCCAAACAATAAATGAACACGGCTAAATTTATCCATTTCTTCGCAGCTTTTAAATTAGAGACTGTGCATCTTACAAATCTCGCATATCCAAGAAAGGAAGCTGAAAAAATGAACAAGCGACCAATCCAGAAAAAACGTCCGGTAATCGTAGTTCATGGGGGAGCTGGAACTTGGCAACCGGAAAGGAGTGGTCCTGGACTGGCTGGAGTTAAGAAAGCCGCTGAAGCTGGGTTTTATATTTTAACTCATGATGGCTCGGCTTTAGACGCTGTGGAAGAGGCTGTGGCGGTTATGGAGGACGACGGCTCCTTCAACGCTGGATATGGCTCATCTTTAACGATTGACCGGCAGGTTGAGATGGAGGCCTCGATAATGGATGGAAAAACTCTGCAGGCAGGCGCTGTTGGACTGTTGAAGGACATTAAAAACCCGGTTAGATTAGCACGGTTGGTGATGGAGAAAACTGACCACATTTTTGTCGTGGGTGAGGGCGCTGAAAAACTGGCTCGAATTTTCAGGTTAGAACGGCGAGACCCTGTAAGTGAGCTTAGGCTGGGATATTGGAAACGGCAGATGGCGACCTTGGCAAAGGGTAAGTTTCCCCTTCCAAAACTGGCTCAGCTTACGAAAGCGTATCCAACCGTTTTCGGTTTAGAAACAGTTGGCGCTGTTGCTTTGGACATGGATGGAAATGTTGCGGCAGCTACCTCTACGGGGGGATTTCCACTGAAGATTCCGGGCAGAATAGGCGATTCGCCCCTAATCGGGTGTGGAACTTATGCCGATAACAGTTGTGGTGCTTGTTCAGCCACGGGTGTAGGTGAAATAGCCATAAGACTTGTTTTGGCCAAAACCGTTTGTGACTATATGAATAAAGGAGAGAATGCGCAAAAGGCTGTTGAAACAGCTATTCGTTTAGTGAATACACGGATACCTAACGATTATAATTCTATGGGCTTAATCGCTGTAGATACGAACGGAAACATAGGTGCAGCCCACAACTCAATGAACCTTTGCTGGGCTTACATGAACACAGAACTAGCCGAACCAAAAGCTTTCTTGACAGCAAAAAAAGTGCATGAAAAGCTTTAAAATGAAAAGGCTTCATGTAGTGTTTAAGCATTTCGAAATGCTTAAAAAAGAGATTAATGCTTGAGAAGACTCTGTACACTGTTGATGTTTCCGTTAATCTGGAGGTGGCGGTGATGGTTGAGGAAGAAGACTGGGAAGAAGAAGAGGAATGGGAAGAGGAAGACTGGGAAGAAGAAGAGGAATGGTGAAGTCCATATTAATCTTGAAGCTTCCCGTTTTATTTTCCCTATAGTGTAAGTTACGTTTATTATGTTGTTATCCCTAAACTTTATGCTTCCTTTCAAGTGTAGCTTGGGAAAACTATGGTTCGTGTTGCAGTACTGGATCCAGACAAGTGTAAACCTAAACATTGCAACAGAATGTGCTATCGTTTTTGTCCTATGATACGCAGCAGAGTGGAAGCTATAAAATTCGAAAAAGGCAAACCAGTAATTGTAGAATCTCTCTGTGTAGGATGCGGAATATGTGTTAAAAAATGTCCTTTCAACGCTCTCTCAATAGTTAATATCCCAGACGAACTCGAAAAAGAATGTAGCCACCGATTCGGAGTAAATGCTTTCAAACTTTTCCGATTGCCCACACCTACACCAGGCGTAGTTCTGGGTTTGCTTGGAAAAAACGGCGTTGGAAAAACAACCGCAATAAAAATACTGTCTGGAGAAATAAAGCTGAACCTGGGAAAATTTGACCAACAGTTAAGCTGGGAGGAGATAATTCAGCATTATCGAGGCTCAACTTTACAAGAATATTTCCAAAAACTCAGTCAAGGAAAACTACGCGTAGTTCACAAGCCTCAATACGTAGATAAAATTCCAAAAGTTGTTAAAGGAAAAGTTGGCGAACTCTTAGAAAAGGTAGATGAAAGAGACAAGGCAAAACGATTAGCAAAAAAATTAGAACTCGAAGGCATTTGGAACCGCCAGTTAGATGTTCTAAGTGGAGGTGAACTTCAACGAGTAGCTGTGGCAGCAACCTTATGCCGAGAGGCTGAGGTTTACCTATTCGACGAGCCATCAAGCTATCTAGACGTTAAACAAAGATTAGAAACGGCTAAGGCAATCCGTACTCTCATACAAGATGGAAAAACAGTTATCCTTGCTGAACATGATCTGGCCGTAATTGATTATCTCTCTGACCAAATATGCATATTTTATGGTGAGCCAGGCGTTTATGGAATAGTTTCTCATGTTCACGGTGTAAGGGTAGGCATAAACATTTACTTACAAGGCTATATTCCCGATGAGAATGTGCGATTCCGAAAAGATCCAATAATCTTCCACGAAAAGCCTCCAACTCCAGACAATGTCACGGGTGAAACTCTCTTAAAATGGACAAGTATAGAGAAAAAATATGAAGATTTTACATTAACTGCTGAACCTGGTGAAGTAAAAACAGGAGAAGTTATCGGAATCTTAGGGGCTAATGGCATTGGGAAAACGACGTTCATAAAGTTACTGGCCGGAATCGAAAAACCGGACAAAGGCGAAACAGTAGGATTTCTCGATTTAACGGTTAGCTATAAACCTCAATACATTTCAGCCGAATACTCTGGAACCGTTCAAGAGCTTCTTCGAACTATAGCTAAGCAAAGTTTCACGTCAAGCTGGTATAAAAGCGAGATTCTACGACCGTTAAACTTGGAAAGATTGTTAGAACGAAACATAGCCGAGCTGAGTGGGGGGGAGCTCCAACGTGTAGCAATTGCGGCATGTCTATCCAAAAAAGCCGAGTTATATCTTCTCGATGAGCCAAGCGCTTACTTGGATGTTGAGGAAAGACTCGCAACAGGAAAAGCAATAAAGAAGATAGTTGAATTTCACAATGCAACTGCCTTCGTAGTAGAACATGATGTAGTAGCCCAAGACTTTATAGCTGACCGAATAATGGTATTCACCGGCGAACCTGGGAAACATGGAATAGCTAAACCGCCAACAACCCTGAGGGAAGGAATGAATGCCTTCTTGAAAGAGATGAATGTAACCTTTCGAAGAGACCCAACTACAAAACGCCCCCGAGTAAATAAGGAATGCTCACGCCTAGACCGATACCAAAAAGAAATAGGCGAATACTACTATGTTAGAGTCCAATCAAAAGAAGAGGAATAAACTATGACAGCACTAAGTCATGACGATGAGAAACTGCTTGAAACCGCCTTGAAAGTGCTTGAAAACGCTTATGTGCTCTGGGGTTGTCGAGTGGGCGCTGCAGTGCAAGCTTTAGACAATGAAATATACGCTGGATGTAACGTTGAAAGTTGGGTTTCCGGCTTAGGTGTATGTGCTGAAAGATGCGCTATCCATCATGCTGTACTTCATGGCAATCAAAAAATAAAGAAAATCGCCATCGTAATCGAAGGAGATCACATAAGCAACACCCGTCCATGTGGCGCTTGTCTGCAGTATATTAAAGACTTCGGAGAACCAGAAACAAAAATCATAATGGCGAAAGCCCAAAACGGAAGAATAAACTCCGAAACCATCCAAACAAAAACCCTTAAGGAAATGCTTCCCTACTCAATAAATTGGAAAAAAGGATAGATCACACTCAAAAGTAATTTTTACAAGTTTAATAATACGCTATAGAGGTGACATAATTAGTTGGGAAAGATTCGCACTCCTCTAGTGCTTGTTAATTTTAAGACCTATCTTGAAGCAACTGGCAAAAAAGCAGTTATGCTTGCGAAAACTGTGGAAAAGGCTTGTTCTGAAACCGATGTTTGTATGGCAGTAGCTCCGCAACACTCTGATGTTTTACGGGTCGCTGAATCCGTTAGTATTCCGGTTTTCGCTCAGCATGTTGACCCAGTGGCCGCTGGAAGCCATACCGGACATATGCTTGCCGAAGCGGTAAAAGAAGCTGGAGCTGTGGGAACTTTGATTAACCATTCGGAGAGACAATTAAGACTTTCAGACATTGCAGCTATCATAAAAAGAGTCCATTCCCTTAAGATGGCTTCGGTCGTGTGCGCTAACGTTCCAGAAGTAAGCATGGCCGTAGCCGCTTTAAATCCGGATATGATTGCCATTGAACCTCCGGAACTCATCGGAACAGGAATTTCGGTTTCTAAGGCCAAGCCTGAAGTTGTTACGAATACTATAGAACTGGTTAGGACGATAAACAAGAGAGTGACAGTCTTATGCGGCGCCGGAATCACAAGCGGCGAAGATGTTGCTGCTGCTTTAAGGCTTGGAACCGAAGGTGTTCTCGTCGCGAGCGGCGTAGTCAAAGCGAAAGACCCATATAGGGTTCTAATACAATTTGCAGAAGCAATAACCAAGGCATAACTATTGAGGCGATTAAAGGATTGAAGGTAAAACCGGAATGCGCTGCCTGCATAGTTCACAGAGGAATCCAAGAAATAATTGAAGCCACTGAAGATGAAATTGTCAGGTTTCAAGCTGTAAACGAACTTATGAAATTTCTTGCCGAGAAATTTACTCCACAGGGGGTTCCAGCAGACTTAGGAACTCAACGTGACCGTATAATAAAGAGGATAACAGAAAACCCTGATCCCTACAAAAACAAGAAACAAATAAGCAACCGGAAAGCCCTAGAATTGTTTCCAAAAGTTAAAAAACTCGTAGAAAGTGAAGTGTCCACGGAAAAAAGATTTAGAAAGGCATGTCTATGTGCCATAGTTGGAAACATCTTAGAATTCGATATACCCGACCACACTTTCAAGCTTGAATCACTCGATGACCACATGAAAAACGCTGAAAAAGACTTGGCAATAGATGAAATTGCGAAAATATATGAAGAAGCCAAAAAAGCCCGAGAAATTCTGTACTTAACTGACAACGCTGGCGAAATAGTGTTCGATACACTACTGGTGAAGGAACTGCAAAACCTTGGTGCAAATGTTACAGTAGCCGTAAAGGGGGGGCCAATAATAAACGATGCAACCCTAGAAGACGCAGAAGCCTCCGGCATAACTAAAATCGCTAACCGGGTAATCACCACTGGAACCGATGCTGTTGGACTGAACAGCAAAGAATGCTCTAAGGAATTCCTAGAAGAGTACGGTTTAGCCGATTTGATAATCGCCAAAGGAATGGGATACGCCGAAAGCCTTACGGAACTAAAAATAGAAAAACCTCACGCATTATTATTCCGAACCAAATGTAACCCAGTTGCAGAATTCTTTCAAGTTCCAAAAGGGAGAAATGTAGCAAAGCTCCTACCTTAAACAAAATGGAGGAGATCTTAAAGCTTGACCATGCACAGGAACGCTCTCTCAAATTTAGACGAATCACTTAAAAAGGAATGGCTCCTAACTAACGGACTTGGCGGTTACGCGTCTTCCACTATTTTGGGAATTAATACACGCAAGTATCATGGTCTTCTTGTTGCTGCCCTTAACCCTCCAGTAGATAGAAAAGTTGTACTATCCAAATTAGACGAAGAAGTAACCACAAAGAAGGGTAGTTTTCCTTTCGGATCCAACCACTTTGAAGGATTAATCTACCCCAACGGTTATGAGCTCCTTCGAGAATTCGCATTAAGGCCGTTCCCGACCTATAAGTACATTGCTGACGGATTCCAACTTCAGAAGACAATTTTCATGCCATATGGAAAAAATGCCACCATAATTCTGTACTCAGTTTCAAATATGAACAATTCTCCTGCAACGATACTACTAAAACCCTTAGTGAACTTTAGGCATTTCCATGCAGTAACCGAGAGAAGGCGACTTTCCTTTGATTTTATTCAAGAATCAGCTGAAAAACAGACATTAGTACAGATGGCAAATCCACAGCTAAGCCTAATCCTCCGATCAACCGAAGGAATTTACTTGCCAAGGGAACAATGGATAGAAAAACTATACTATCCAATAGATAAGGCGCGAGGTGAAGCCTACCTAGACGATTGTTTCCAACCCGGAGTTTTCCAAATCGAAGTAAACGCGAATGAAACCAAAGAATTTGCTATGATTGCCGTAACGGATAGTGCTCCGAAAAAGGTTAAAAAGAAAGCTGCAGAAATCCCTCAAGACATTGAAGCATTAAAAAAATTACAAACTGAAGAAATTGAACGGCAAAGAATACTGCTTTCAAAATTTAGTGCAAGACTAAACGTTAAAGAACTAGAAGGGTGGCTAAAATGGCTTGTTTTGGCTACTGATGCCTTTGTCGTGGAAAAAAACTTTGTTAATGGCAAGACCGTAATAGCTGGCTATTACTGGTTCGAGGATTGGGGTAGAGACACTTTCATATCCTTACCTGGATTGTTACTTCTCACAAACAGAATAGAAGAAGCCAAACAAGTTTTCCTCACGTTTAAACATTATTGCCGTCAAGGGCTGATACCTAACCGTTTTCCAGACAATCCCCAACAACCACCAGCATATAACACGGTAGATGCTACGTTATGGTACATAAACGCCCTCTTTCAATTTCTAAAATATACTTATGACTTTAGTTTCATTAAGAAAAACTTGTGGGACACCCTAAAGGAAATTGTAGAATGGCATGTAAAAGGAACATTACACGGTATCAAGGTAGACGAGGATGGGCTTCTTAGGCATGACTCGCAGTTGACATGGATGGATGTAATGATAAATGGTAGACCGCTAACTCCACGATATGGAAAAGCTGTGGAAATACAGGCCCTTTGGTACAATACCTTAAAAACTATGGAACTGTTAGCCACAAAATTCAATGAGAACCCTAACATAGAAAAATACTGTTCCATGGCGGAGAAAGTCAAGAAAGAGTTCAACAAAAAATTCTGGTGCCATGAAAAAGGCTATCTCTTTGACGTAATTTCTGAAGACTATAAAGATGATACGTTGAGACCAAACCAGATATTTGCAATAGCTCTTGACTTTCCATTGTTGGAAGAAGAAAAAGCAGAAAAGGTAATAGAAACTGTTCAAGAAAAACTTTTAACGCCCTATGGCTTAAGAACCCTACCTTCAGACCACCCAAACTACATTGGCACTTATGTGGGCGATTTCAGGCATAGAGACCTTGCCTACCACAATGGAACAGCATGGGCTTGGCTCCTCGGGCCCTTCACAACAGCCTTTTTGAAAATAAAGAAGCACAAAGCTGAATGGCGCGAATATGCTTTCAAAAACTTCCTAGAAAAACTCTTTAAAGAAAACATTTCCGAAGCCGGGCTGGGAAATCTCAGCGAAATTTTTGACGGTGATCTTCCACATAAACCTCGAGGATGCATAGCTCAAGCTTGGAGTGTAGCTGAGCCCTTACGTGCACACATAGAAGATATATTGCTAATTCGACCACCATACGAGAAAAAACTAATGAAGGAAATCTTAACCCAATAAAACAAAAACTATTTCTCTAGATTTTCCGCCTCTCTGATCGCAGCTTCCCGTAACGCCTTAGCCGCGTCTTCCGGTGGAACAGTATTTATATATACACCTGTGCTTTTCTCAAAGCCAGCCCATATAGCAAGCTTAGGGTAAACCTCTAGGTGCCAATGATAACATTCTTCCGTTTCACTATTCTTCGCTGAGACCATATGAAAACCGTAATTATATGGCGGATTGTTAACAAGGATTTTCAATGCGCCGAAACAAACTCGTAAAATTTGAGCAAAAGCCCTAACCTTCTTTTTAGGCATATAAACAAACGTAGAAGCGTGCTTTTTAGGAAAAATCCAAAACTCCAACGAGTGAACACTAGCCCAAGGAGCAAACGCGACGAAACTGGAATTCTCCCAAATAAATCGTTCACTTTGTTTTTCTCTCGCTATCAAATTGCAAAAAATACATTCACGCGTTTTCCGATAGGCCTTTCGGCTAGCTCTTAACTCTCTCCTTACGATTATAGGAGTGAATGGCATGGCAATTATTTGGCTGTGAGCATGGGAAAGAGAAGCTCCAGCATCGACTCCATGATTTCTGAAAACAGAAACGTATTCCACGTATGGTTTAGCCGAAAGGGCCTTCACTCGATCAATATAAGCGTTTATAACATAAACAAGCTGCGATAAACGTGCATTTCCCGGATGTTCATCATGATTCGGTGATTCTATCAAAACTTCATGATGTCCCAAAGCCTCTGTTAAACCACGTTTGCGCTTGGCTTTAAAGCTTAATGGTGGAGTGAAAGCCGGGTAAAGATTTGGAACACAACGAACAATCCAATCTTTATGCCTAAAACCGTTTCTATCCCTTTCCTTCCTAAGCTTTCCCTTAACCTTTTTATAGACTAAAACCGCTGGAGGGGTCATATGCTCCTTTTCCGGACATAAAGGACAAACCTTCCGTTGAGCCTTTGCTGGTTTCTTCACAAAATCAGTCGGCCGCCTTTTTCGGCTGGTCGCAATAACGACCCAACGGTCTAAAAGATAATCCTTTCGAAGTTCATTAAACAACGTAACATCCCTTTATATCATTTAACACGAAACCTTGCGACAACAACATATATAATTTTCCACCAACCAAACCAAAAGTGGCTCAAAAGCCGGGGTGGCAGAGTGGAAAACATTCAAATGCCACAAATGCGCTGGCCTCGAGATCCCGCAGAACGGCATAAACTAAAAAGGGGCTGGACAAGTAAGCCAGTGGCGCTTTGGCGCCTCAGGGGTTCAAATCCCCTCCCCGGCGCC
>DAZI01000027.1 GCA_002507245.1 Candidatus Bathyarchaeota archaeon UBA233 | reverse complement strand
GCTTGGATGATGGATGTACGTCACAAACAAGGAAAGTTTTCGGCTCTGGAAGTAGCTAAGTATATTTCCGCCTGCAAACTCTTAGTACCTATGTTCACCTTTGAAGTATTTAAACATGTTATGCTTTGGATGGGTGCTTATGGCTATACCAAGGAATGCCCGCTGGAGATGGGGTTGCGTGGGGTAATGTCCTACTGTATAGGCGCTGAAGGAACAGCAAACATTCAAAGGATAATAATAGGAAGAGAACTCCTCGGAAAAGAATTCATACCCTATAAATAAAAACGTTAGTTTTTATTTTTCTCATACCCTGCTGATAGTGTTAAGTTGAGAAACTGCAGCAGTCAATCATTTTTGTAAACATTTTTGAAACGCTTTAATTAAGGCAGGCACTATTTCATGTATATCGCCCACAATAGCATAGTCGGCTATTTCAAAGATTGGCGCGTTTTCATCTTTGTTTATAGCAACTATCACTTTTGAGTCTCTTATTCCTGCAACATGTTGGATAACGCCGGAGATTCCTAATGCAATGTAAAGTTTAGGCTTGACTTTATGACCGGAAAGACCTATCCATTCAGTAAACCATTTGCGGTCCTCGGCTAAGGGTCGGGAACACCCCACTTGGGCGTTTAGAACTTTCGCCAACTCTTCTGCCAACGCAAGATCCTCCTTTTTTTCAAAGCCTCGTCCACAAGAAACTATTATTTCAGCTTCTTCAACTCTAATCCGAGAAACTTCAAGTGGTCTAACGGTTAGTCTCCTAGTTTTTGGCTCTTCAAGTTCCACATCTAATTGAATTATTTGCCCCTTTTTTTCTCTGAATTCCAATTTCGTGAAGGTTCGTAAAGGAATAGTTGCTATTTGAGGTTTGACTTGCCATAGTATAGTAGCTATACCTTTTCCACCATAAACAATTTTCTTAGCGACTAATTTTTTTTCGTCTGTTAATTCAAGCTGGATACAGTCGGTTATGCATCCAGTGTTTAGACGGGTGGCAAGTCTAGCCGCTAGAGCTTTTCCATCTTTAGTTGAACCTATTAAAAATGTTTCAGGTTTGTAACGAAAAGTTAAACTTGTTAAAGCACTTAGATATCTCTCGCTTTGGAAGCTTTCGAGTAGTGGGTTGTCTATAAGGTAAACTTTATCCGCTCCGTATGTTGCAGCTTCTTCAGCTTTTTCCTTAACATTGTGTCCCAAAACTATGGCTGTGACTTCTGTTTCCAGTTTATCTGCGATTTCCCGTCCTTTTCCCAAAATTTCAAGCAACAATGAGTGATCTTCAGAGAAAGCCCAAATACCTTTGTATTCATTCAAAAATCTCCCCCTCCTATAACACCTTCTTGAATTAACGCTTTAACAAGCTTTTCAGCTGTTTCAGCTGCGTTTTCTCCTTCTAACTTTCTTTTTTTACGTTCAATTTTTGGCACCGAAACATCAAGGATTTCTATGGTCATGTCAGATGATTCAAGCTTTTCCGAAGTAAAACCTAAATCCTCAATATTCCATTCTACAATTTCCTTTTTTGAAGCTTTCATTATTGCCATTAAAGATGGTATTCGAGGCTGGTTTATTCCCCACGTTACGCTAACCAAGGCAGGCATTTTTGCCTTAACGGTTTCATAACGACTACTCAAGTTTCTCTCCACAATTATATCGCTATCCTTCACGATCACTTTATTGGCGGAAGTAAGCAAAGGTATGCCCAAAATTTCAGCTAAACGTGCAGCAACTTGCCCCGAAAAACTATCAATTGAAGCTTCCCCACATAAAATTAGATCGAAGGCTCCAAGTCGTTTTATGGCTTCAGCGAGAATTTTTGCTGTTGTTAAAGTATCAATTCCAGCGATTTTTGGATCTTTTATTACGTAGGCCCTATCCGCACCCATGGCCAAAGCCTCCTTTACAGTTGTCTTAGCCTCTTCAGCTGTAACAGTAACCGTAACAACCTCGCAGCCTAAACATTCCTTAATCCGTATGGCCTCTTCCAAGGCATTTTTGTCAAAATCGCTTATTTTCCGCGGGGCTTCCTCGGTCATTAACCGCAAAGTTTTAGAATCCATTTTTAACTGTGTAACGTCTATAGCTTGTTTCAAGCACACTATAACCCTGAGCAAATCATACACCTCGAAAGCATCTAACGTTTGGAATCTCCAATTAGTGTTCCCCTTCTATAAATTTTAAGTTCTCCATAGTTTTTCCAGAAAAATTTATATTGAGATGCTGTTTTTCTCTTGTGGAATGATATTAAAGGAGGAGGTTGTTGAAACTTGTCTGTAGGATTAGCCGGAACTCCCATACTTATTCTAAAGGAAGGCTCTAGCCGTTCCCGGGGAAGAGAAGCCCAACACGCAAATATTTTAGCCGCAAGAATAGTAGCTGAAGCTGTAAAGTCCTCCCTTGGACCAAAAGGCATGGACAAAATGCTTGTCGATAGCTTTGGAGATGTCACTATAACAAGCGACGGTCGCACCATACTTGACGAAATGGACATTCAACACCCAGCAGCTAAAATGATGGTGGAAGTTTCTAAAACCCAAGACAACGAAGCTGGAGATGGAACCACAACTGCCGTTGTAATCGCTGGAGAGCTACTTTCCAACGCTGAAGAACTCATCGAGAAAAATATCCATCCCACAATAATAATCGATGGATACAAAAAAGCAGCAGAAAAAGCCCTAGAAACTCTTGAAAAGATAGCCATAACTGTAAATCCCCTGTCAAAAGAGGAGATCAAAAAAGCAGCTATGACTTCTATGGCAAGCAAACTTGTAGCTGAACACCGTGAATACCTAGCCGAACTAGCAGTCCAAGCCATACTTCAAGTTGCAGAGAAAACTGAGACTGGATATAAAGCAGACATCGACGACGTAAAAGTAGAGAAAAAACCTGGAGAATCAATAACCGATACAAAACTGATAAACGGCATAGTTTTGGATAAAGAGATAGTTCATCCCGGAATGCCTAAACGCGTAGAAAATGCTAAAATAGCGCTACTAAACTGCCCACTGGAAATCGAAAAGACAGAATTTGACGCAAAAATAAACATAGATAGTCCTGAACAAATGGAGGCCTTCCTTAAACAAGAAGAAGAAATGCTAAAAGAGATGGTAGAAAAAATATCGATGACAGGTGCCAATGTAGTTTTATGCCAAAAAGGAATAGATGATATGGCCCAGCATTTCATGGCAAGAAAACAGATATTAGCCGTTCGAAGAGTGAAAAAGTCAGACATGGAAAAACTAGCCAAAGCAACAGGCGGCAAAATAGTAACAAACCTCGACGACTTAACAGCCGCAGACCTAGGCTACGCGCAAACAGTGGAGGAACGTAAAATTGGCGAAGACAAAATGACTTTCATCGAAGGGTGCAAGCATCCCAAATCTGTAACAATCTTAATAAGAGGCGGAACAGAACGCACAGTAGACGAAGCTGAAAGGTCGCTACATGATGCTCTATGTGTAGTCCGCGACATAGTTGAAGAACCAAAAATCCTTGCAGGCGGAGGGGCACCAGAAACAGAAATAGCCAGAATTCTACGGGAATACGCCGAAACTCTACCCGGACGTGAACAATTAGCTGTCCAGAAATATGCCGAAGCCCTTGAGATAGTGCCTGAAACACTATCTGAAAATGCTGGACTTGACCCAATAGACATATTATCCGAACTCAGGGCGTTGCATGAAAAAGGAAACACATGGGCTGGAGTAGAAGTTCACGATGGCAAAGTCAAAAATATGCTTGAAGCCAATGTTCTTGAACCCCTGTCGGTTAAGAAACAAATAATCAAATCCGCCACAGAAGCAGCGACAATGATACTGAAAATCGATGACATAATTGCTGCTGGAAAAATGAAAGCACCGCCAACCCCGCCTAAAGGTCCAGAAGGGGAAACTTCTGGAGAGTTCTAGTGCCACGTCAGCCATTGAAAGAAAAATCACCGTTGGCCCACCCAAGCTTACCCGTTTCGAACGGGCTCGGATAGTAGGGGCTAGGGCGCTTCAAATAGCCATGGGAGCACCAATACTCATCGAAGCATCAGAAAAAACTTCCAGCCCCATAGATATTGCCTTAAAAGAACTAGAATTAGGAGTTCTACCAATAACAATCCGAAGAACCCTACCTGACGGGACATACCAAGATATTCCACTGAAATGGCTACTTCAGCCCCACTCCTAATCTCCATTTCTAACCTTCTTTACTAATCTAATATTATTAGGAAAATTCAGAAGATTAATCCAATGCGGTTTCTTTAGATCGCATAGAATAACAATGAAGAGTTAATGCTATTGGGAAGAGAGGTTGAACAAAAGCTAAGAACATGCTTTGTGTTAAATATCTGTATGCATTTAATGTAAAACCTATTGCCTCTCCCATCAAACTGAAAAATACGACAACAACGGAAATGGTTAGAAGAAGCAAAACTGTTTTCAGCAATCCATGAGTAACCAGCACCAAACTCCTCCAGAAACTGTCTAAAATTCCTGTTTCTTCAATAATCATCACTGGGACCGTTAAAGAAAAGAACAAAGCGAACACTATTCCAGGAAATACGAATACTTGCATACCCACGGAAATAATCAACCCTGTTATTATTCCAACAATTAATAACTTTGGAAGTTTCCGTATGGTGAAAACTAATGCTTTAATCACTCTAGCTTTCTCAGCAATTGCTATAGTATCCGTTGCAAACTTAATGCAAAATCCTTCAGCTATAGTAAAAACAATCCATGTAGCACTAATTAAAAAAAGAATGGAAAGATCTACGTCAAAAACTCCAAACTGTTCTAACATTTTTTGAAAAAAGAAGGAAAGAGGAGAGAAATTCAGTTCCTCAAATAAAATTCCATTAAATATTCCAACAATCAGAAAGGGGGTAAACAGTTCCGGAAACTTTTCAGCATACAAGCCTATTGTAAAAGATAAAACTTCTTCTAAATCAAGCTCCCGTGTAATCTTAGTTTCATAATTATTAAAGCTAACCATTGACTTATTGTTTCCGGCTTTGGAATTTAAAAGTTTTTGACCCGTTTTTTTATTAGTATCCTTATGCCTAACCCCATTTTGGGGAATCTAAGGGATTTATAAAATAATACCTTATTTGAAACTTGCAAGGGAATGTCATAATAACATTCGATTTTCAAAATTTCTGGAGGTGGACTAAGTTCCTTCTTGATTATTCTCATCCATTCTCTAGGAGTTTTTGTGTTTATATGAGTTTCATCGTAGTCTCTAATAAGTTTTTTAACAATTCTGTCCATAACCCCATGCGGTGTCGTACATAAAAGAACATCTTTACATACTGCGTACATGTTTTTTAAAGCTTTTTCAGGGTATAATAAATGTTCCAGCACATCAAAACATATGACCAAATCGAAAGTATTTTCCATAAAAGGAAGCGAACGTTGAATATCAGAAACTATAAATTCAGCATCTTTTGGCTTATTTTCAACCGCTAATTTTAAGGCATATGCTGAAACATCTAATCCATAGGTTTCATACATCAATTTCTTTAAGAGCGAAGTAACATAGCCATAAGCACATCCTACATCTAAAACTTTCTTTCCCTTTCCATCTAAAAAGCTAATGTCTAATTGTGTAGATACCCATTTTAATGCTTCTAACGCGTGAAGTTTTATTAGGACCTCTCTCGAGGAATACTTACGATTTTCAAAGTAGTCAACGTCAAATTTCATAAATGAATGAACTCCATTTATTCCCTATGCAACTGAAGTTGTTTAGCTCTAAGTAAAACTTCTCTAATTCTAATCCAATGACTTCCTTGCCAATATATTTGTCCACATTTTGGACATCTCCAAAAATCGTTGTAACGTTTATATGTAGTTTCTTCAATTTCGCTTGCTATTTCTTCCTTTCTTATGGAGATTATACGAGTATTACATTTTGGACAACGAGAACGAGTTGTATTGACTTCAAGTTTGAACCCAAATTTTTTGGCTAATTTGGCGAGTTTTTCTGCTTCATCCTTTCCTTCTAGGTAGAATGCCTTAGCTCCCTTGGCTGTGGCTTGCTGATATAGAGCTAAGTCTCTAGTTAAGAGTACTCGCTTCTCTTTTTTAGCTATTTCAATAAGCTTTGCGTCGTCAAGTTTGTTTGAGTATTTAACGTTATGTCCTAGCATTCGGAGCCACCGTGTTATCTTACCCAACATTCCATCGGTGATGAATTTCATGGATAACCTCTCCGAACAAGTTTTCCTGTATGGGGTTTGGCGGTTATTTCACCATCTTCCATTACAAGTTCGCCATTCACGAATGTTTTTATTGGCTTCCCTTTAATCCTCCATCCGTTGAAGGGAGAATATTTAGCTTTGGAATAAAATTTCGACGCGTCTATTCGATATTCTGCATGGATGTCTATAATTGTTAAATCTGCGTAAAATCCTTCTTTTAACAAGCCCCGGAATTTTAGTTGGAAGACTTTAGCAGGGTTTTCAGAAGTCAACTTTACAAGCTCTTCCAAGGTTAGACGTCCACTATTAACTTCATTAAGCATTAAAGGGAGAAAGGTTTCAATTCCTGAAATGCCAGGTTTTATTTTCCAAATTGAATTCGCTGTTTTCTCTTTTATAGAATGAGGCGCGTGATCAGAAGCCAAAATGTCAACCCACCCATTTTTTAAGCCCTTCCATAATGCTTCTACGTTCTGTTTAGTTCTCAACGATGGGGTAGTTACCGCAAACGCTCCATATTCTTCTAAATCTTCCGCGGATAAAAGAAGGTGATGAGGGGTAACCTCACAAGTGACTAATAACCCATCGTTTTTTGCTTTTCTAACGACCTCTAAGCCTTTTTCTGAGCTAACATGGCAAAAGTGGACCTGCGCGTCTGTTTTTTTCGTAAGTTCAACCATGCGTTTGACAGCTTTTTCCTCAGCCTTTGGAGGATGAGCTTCAATATAAGCTTGAAAATCATGTCTTCCCATTTTTTGAAGTTCTTCTTTTTTCTTTTCGATTAATCTCTTATCTTCTGCATGTACCGCTAGTGGAACGCCAGCACGACTTAATGTTTGAAGCATTTCCAGAAGGGTTTCGTCATTCTCAACGTTTATTCCGCCTATCTGAGCGTTTAGGAACAATTTGAATCCTATAACGCCTTCTTTGACTAATAACGGTATTTCCATCGAGTTTTCTGGAAAGGCTGAATAGAAGCCAACATTAACAAAGATCCTTCCACGGGTTAATCGCATTCGTTCTTTTAGCGTATATATATCCATTGTTATTGGTCGGTTATTAGGCATATCTAGTACTGTAGTTACGCCTCCAGCTGCTGCGGCTAATGTTCCCGTGTGAAAATCTTCTTTGTATGCTTTTCCTTCATCTCGCAAGTGAACATGCACATCAATCAAACCAGGTATAACGATTTTTCCGTCAAGATTCATCTTTCTGGACGCTTGGGGAAGGTTTGGGGTTTTAGCAATGCGATAAATTTTCTCTTCGTTTATAGCGATTCCGGCTTCTAGGAGTTTACCATTCACAAATATTTTCCCATTGTACAATACCGTGTCAACTGTCAAACGTTTTCCCTTGTTTCCCTTAAAATGTTATAACTACATATATAATGTTCTTCAAAATAATTACCAATTGGTTATTTAATTATTTTAAAGAAGTCTCTTTCAGTTATTATTCCAGTTAGTTTTCCATCGTGTACTACTGGAAGAGCTCCTATGTTCTTCTTTTGCATGATTTGAGCGGTTTCTCCTATATCCATATCAGGGGTAGTTACTACAACATTTTTGGTAGCGATTTCTGTTATTTTGGTATGCAAAACTTGCATTAAGGTTCCGGATTTTAAGTGTCGAAAAGCTTCTCCAGAACCAAAGAACCGTATTATATCCATTACCGTAACTATTCCAATTATTTCGTTCTGTGAAACTATTGGCAACCGTCTGAAACCATTTTGAACCATTGTTTTTTCAACCTCGATTATGGACATGTGAGGCAAAGCTGTGACTACCTTAGTAGTCATGATATCTTCAACTTTCATTCCACTAACTTTTGCAGCAAAAAAGGCTACAATGTCTCTTTCCGTTATTATTCCCTTCACATGCTCTTCATCATCTATTATTGGTAAACCTCCAACATTATGATTTTTCATCAACCTCAAGGCTTGAGAAATCTTTGCTGAAACATGCGTGGAAATTACCTTTTTTGTCATTATGGCTTTGACAGACTCGTTTATAGCCTTATAAAAGTTTCCAGAGAACTTCTTCTGTACAATTTCAAATTTTTCTCCTCCACCCAGATAGTTAACTATGTCCATGGCAGTAATTATTCCTGTAAGCCTTTTTTTACTTGGAGTGGCAATAGGTATTCTTCGAAAGCCACGTTTACTCATTATTTGAACAGCGTCATACACCGGAGTAGTTGGCGCCATGGTCACAACAGTTGTTTTGGCAATTTTCATAATCTCGCCAATTATCTTCTTTGGATGATGCATCTTTAAAGAAAATGGCCCTTTCTCTCTTAGGCTTCTTCTATAGCTTTCCCTTCTGCTCAAATTTTTTCCTCCAAATCATAAATTAAACTGGAAGTAGAATTCTAATTAGGTCTTCACGATCCACTATTCCGACTATTATATTCTTTTCATTTGTTATCGGTATTCGCCCAATGTTTTTGTCTAACATTATCCTAATTGCTTGACGTATGGTGTTAGATGGTTTTAGAGAGAGTACAGGAGTTTTCATTATGACTGAAATTTTAGACGGTGACTTGTATCGCCCCTTTTTTGATTCGAAAGTTGGCAGGACGGTGCCGGAATCTAAGAAGTCTTTCTGTGTCACAATGCCTACAAGCTTGCCCTTTTTTAACACGGGTAATCCTGCAAAGGCTTTTTCCTGCATTAGACGCCAGACATTGTCTATCTCGTCTTCTGGTGAACATGTAACTATCTCGCTGGACATTACATCACTTAGCGGTTTTGAAAGTCGTGGAGAGTCTATTTTCATGAAATATTCCAGAAAGTTTTCAAGTCCAAGCATACCATTATATAGACGATTTTCTAGGGTTTCTACCACTGGCACATACCATTCATCCAGATGAATCATTTGCTTAGCAGCAAAAAAGGCGTCCATGTCTATTGTGGCTGTAAATCGCGGGGTTTCCATTAATCCTTTGACGCGAATGGCTGAAACTGATGATGTTATTGCCATGATATTTCTACGGCAGATTATGCCTATCAGTCGTTTTTCGTAGTCTACTACTGGAAGAATTCTTATGCGGTAAGTACGTATCACAGCGCGGGCTTTAGTTGCTAATTCTTCTTCATAAATAAAAAGGAAGCTCTTATCCATAACTTCGGCGACACGCACAAAAATGCCTCTCATTATTCCTCCGTAAGTTCTGTTCTGCAATCTTCACATAAAAACTGGCCTTCGACCTCTATCAAGTCATCGGACCAAATTCCACAGTTGTCGCAGTATCCCGCTAGAGGGGAGGCTTCCAGGGTTTCTTCGATGTTTGCGCTCTCTATTCGCGCTTTTTCCTGTATGGTTTCGATGAGTTCAGGCGTTATAGCTAGGATATCCTTGCTGGAGATTATTCCTACAAGTCTTCCCTTATACATTACGCCTAATCTTCGAATGTTAAGTCGACTCATTCTCCGTGCGGCTTCGGTTAGGGTTTCAGAGGGGTCTATAGTGATCAGGGGGCTGCTCATGACTTCCTTTGCCAGAATTTGGCTTGGAATAAGGTTCTTAGCTAGAACTCTTAACACAAGGTCTCGTTCAGTTATTATTCCTAAAGGTTTTCCTTCTTTACCAGTTACAATTACACAGCCCACACGATGTTCTTTTAAAGACTGTGCGACTTGATCTATTGATATGTTCTCATCAACAGTTATCGGTGGGCTACTCATTACATCTCTTACGAGCATTCGTGTTCTAAGACCTATCTCTGCCATTCTTATCATCTCCACTTGTCAGAACAGTGGAACTCTTCAACATGTAAAGGAATAATTCCATCTTAATTAAATTTGTTGCATAATCACTTATACAACATTATTACGTTATGAGAGTCCCTACCTTTTCTCCTTTAACTGCTAAAAGAACGTTTTTTGGATTGAATCCATTTACAATAACAATTTTTGTCCGTGTTTGTCTGAGAATTTTTACGGCTTCAGGGTCGAGAATTTGATGAATTCCCGCTTTATGCTTGTCTAATTTAAATATCTGCGTTAAATCTTCGAGGCTTATATGATCTAGTTTAATAGCGTCTTTATGCATCCGGGGGTCTTTATTGTATATTCCTTCTTGGTCAGTGGCCTTTACAATTAAGTCCGCACCAATCTTTTCCGCTATCATGGTCGCAACAGTGTCAGTAGTTATTCCAGGTTTTAACCCGCCTAATACAACGATTTTTTCGCTTTTTAAGCATTGCACTATTTGTTCTAAGCTTGCTGGAACATCTTGACAACTTAGCTTTCCCAACTTTTTAAGGAAAAGCTGAGCAAAAAGCCGTGAAACGGAAATTGCAATTTCATCTTGCGCACTTTCCTTAAGCCCCAACTTTTTGGCGATAGCAATGAATTCCCTTGCAAGACTTCCTCCACCCACCACTGCAACAATCTCATGTCCATCATTTTTTAACGTTTTTAACAGTTCAACGTATCTTTGAATTAATTCTGGATTTATTGGAGAAGCTATGACCGAGCCACCTATTTTAACGACAAGTTTCATAGACTAGCCTTCTATCAATTAATGTTCCAAAATAAGAAAGGTTAAATAAATGCATTTAAGCCTGACTGTCCCTTTTTGACTGGCAATCTAACATTTATCTCTTCGGCGAAAGTCATACGCATTCCGTCCATGGCCGCTATAGTTGGTACTCCTGTTTCCCTTTCAATGATTTTTGCCTCTTTTACTGGTCCTTCGAATATCATACGCATTCCTAAGTGGGTTATTACCGCTTGCTCAGGCATAACTTCTTTCACTATTTTTACAGCATCCTCCGTAGTCATGTGTCCTTTCCAAGGTCTCCCTGAAGGCCGCATTACACAAAGAAGGAGAAGCCGCACCCCGGCATAGTATTTACCTATATCCTCAAAATATTCAGTGTCACTTGTATAAGCAAAGTCTCCAAATTTCGTGGTTTCAAAACGAAAGCCAATTGTATCAGGATCGGTATGCCTCGCTTCTGTAGCTAGAACTGTTAAATCTTTAATCTTAAAACTCATTCCCTTCTCTAGGCTTATAGTTTTCTCTGGCATGGTTTGATGATATGAAGATATTACGCGCTGACAGTTTTCGTTACCTCTAAGAACGCTACGCGAAGCAGCAAGTAAACCTCGTTTTCTGGTTTTTCCTCGTGTCATAGCTTCCACCAGAACCTCAGCATCGGTGTAATGGTCAGGATGACAATGAGAAACTAAAACGGCGTTAATCTTCTGAGGGCTTAATCCTTCCATTACTGAATAGACAAGAGCTCCTGGTCCAGGGTCCAAATGAATGTTTATGCTCTCACCTAAAATGCGAATTCCAGCAGTATGCCGCTTCTGAGTTATCATAGCGAATCTACCACCACCTGTGCCTAAGAATATTATTTCCAACCCGCAAGTCATATGCGTCACGAACATTATCCTTCTTCATTAATTGTTTATTTTTGAAAGGTTTACATATGAAATACTCATTTAAAAAAGAGTAAAAACTTTTAAACTTTGTCAACAATTTTTTATTGAGGATCATGAAAAGAACCTTAAGTTTTATCGCAGTCATGGCATTAATGGTCGTTATTCTACCCTTCTTTATAATCATGTTGTGGATTTTCGTCAGTTTATATATCCACCCGTATCTTGGCCTTCCAGTGGCCTATATTATTTTGATAGGTTTCGTTGCTATACTCATGGAAATTACTAAAAAAGAAATGGTAGAAACCAAGGGAAGTTTCGATAGATTTCATTCGCTTATGATGGAAATATTTGACAGAGAGAAACTAATCGTTCTACAAGAGTTTGAAAGGCAGAGAAAAAGATTAGCCTGAACTATCCAGGAAAACAGTAAAACTCTTAAATATGTGTAAATAAGCCATTTTTTCTATACATAACAATGGCAAAAAGAGGGTTATAAAAATCAGTTTTGAACTTCAATTAGTAATTTCAATACTAAAACTTGCGAAAAATCAACCTGTCTCGAAAGAATTATTACGAAAATATACAAAAATTGCATATACTTTAATCGAAAAATTGCTTGAAAAGTATGAAAAAATCGGTCTTATTTATCAAGGAAGGGAGTTTGTGGAAGTTGATGAGATACAACGGATGAAATTAGCGGTTCATGCGTTAAGGCTTGGAGCAGACATAGAAGCTGTCTGTCGTCTTTTGGATTGGAGCGAATTTGAACAAGTAGCAATCTTTGCCTTTAATGTCAATGGATACAAAGTTAAGAAAAATTTAAGGTTTAAGTGGGCTGGTCGAAAATGGGAAATTGACGTTCTAGGTTTAAAATCGCCGCTAATTGTGTGTGTAGACTGTAAGCAATGGATTCGTGGATGGCAAAGAGCAGCAGCCATTAAGGCAGTAGAAGCTCAAATAGAAAGAACCAAAGCGTTCACGGAATCCTTAGACTTCCATGTGAAGCAATTACCACAATTGTTGACGTGGAAAAAAATCCTTGTAGCACCCGTGGTGATTTCGCTTTTTTCAGCACCCCTCAAATTTTATAAAAATGTCCCCATTGTACCCGTGTTAAAACTTCAAAATTTTCTTAATGAACTGTTAGCACACGTACATGAAATCAGAATCTTCCAAGCAAACTTGAGGAATAAAAGATTTAGCCTATAACTTCAACAAAGCTTCCAAGAGCTTGTCCAGGTATTCCTCTGCGAAAACGGGCTCTTACCAAGCCATTGTTGCCATGTGTCGCGACAATTTTCCCAACAACTTTGTTCTTTTCATTTTTCCATGCTATTTTCCTGCCAATAAGCCTAGCTGCTTTGGCCGATGATTTAATTCCTGGAAATTCAATAATACACTCTCGTGGTTTTTGAGTCTTTGGACCTATCCGATAGTTTACAATTATTCCTTTTAGTATTCCAGACATGACATACACGCTCTTGTTTGTTTTAACGTAAAAATTTCGTTTAAAGAAGAATTTAAATTTGTTTCGATTTAACCAGCCTAATGTTTATCCAGTTTTGAGATTAAAATTTCCTCTGTCTCGTTTAATTATTCTTGCCTTTTCTGGAAGTTTTCCCTTTTCCCAAGCTGACCAAGAAATTTCACGAAAGATCCATTTTTTCCCTAAATGGGCAGCAAGTACTGGATGTTTATACTGATTGGGGATAGGCACAAGTTCGTCTAGAAACCTAAAAAGTTTTTCGATTTGACTTTTTGGGAAATATGCGTAATAACTTGCGTTCTTCACCTCAAACGCATAAACATGTAGTTCACGTCGAGCGATAACGTCGGGAAGAGGATTGGCGCTAGGATTACTAACGGGAACTCGAACAGCATTGTAACCATGTTTCTGTAAAAGTTTAACGAGGACAGATTCGCTATAGAAACCTCTTCGCCGCCATCTTCGAATAACGTCTCCATCAACCTTTCGCATATCATAAACCCATAATCAATTTATCCAAAACCGCTTATAAACATAAAAACTATGAACACGTGTTGATGCTTTTGTATACAGAGAAAGTTTCAAAAGCATCAGTGAAACATAAAATCGTTAAGTAATACTATAATTACCAATACCACTAAAGATTCCAAAAAACATCTGAAAAACAACAAAAAATACAAGGAATAGCCTACATAAATTAGCCAATAACACCCACAACGATCCAAAAACCAAGAAAAACAGCCCGTTCAAGACCACTAAAACAAACGAAAATTAACTTGGTGATGAAACAAGAAAAGGCTTCCCGTATACAAAAGCATCAACAAAATCACCCTCCAAACCTCGAAATCGCCAGACACCATCAAAAACTGAAACCTCATAAAAGTATTCGCAAGATTTTTCCATCAAAACACCATCAGAACCATCAAAAATTTTGAATGGAAACAAAAATCCATGGACTTAAGATGAATTTTTCTATTAACAATTTCCTTCCTACCTTAAGACGCTTCGAATTTTCTCCGCAAGTTTGTTTAATTCATTTCTACTTGACTTCGACCAGTAGCGGGGCGCCATTTTTATTTCAAAGCCATCACCCCGAAATCTTGGTATGACATGTAGATGAACATGAAATATTTCTTGAAAGGCAGCCTCTCCGTCAGCTAAAAACAAGTTTATTCCTTCGCATTTTATAGTTGAGCGTTGTAACGCCTCAGCGATACGCATTGCTGTTTTAAACATGTAACCACCTATATCAAGGTCAAGTTCTACCAGCCTAGCGACATGATCTTTCGGGATTATCAATACATGTCCAGGATTGACGGGTTGAATATCCATGAAAGCCATGACTTTCTCA
>DAZI01000080.1:26678-37581 GCA_002507245.1 Candidatus Bathyarchaeota archaeon UBA233 | reverse complement strand
GCCATCACCTAGTTTGCATTGGTTGGCACATATTTTGCATGAGAACCCGTTGGATGTTTGGGGTGGAAAAGGCGGCAAGCCAAAAGCTTTTCGAGTTTCTCCATGAACTTTCTGAGTAATTTCTAATGCTTCTTCAGACCTGTTCCTTATGCAAGTTAAGCAAACGCCTAAGTTTTGGCTAATTAGAATCGACTTTTCTCCGCAGAGGAGACATCTTCCCATTTTCGAGAGTTCCCTAAAGTTTTAGAGGAATAACATCTTTTAGAGTTTATCTGAAAATTCGGTGGAACATCGTGAGGCTTAGGGATAGAGATGCGATAATAACAGCAGAAGGAATAATTTTCCGAGTTTACGGTTATACGCACCCAGAGAGTGGGTACATATGCGATGTGGAATATGCACCATCAAGTATTTTCAAATCCCAAATTCCAAAGGCTTTCAGACAGAGAGTAAATACTGAAACCTACTACAAGTTCTTCGAAGATGAAGGTCTGCGGTTCGTTCGTAAAAACTATCCACGGTACCAGCTTTTCCATGAGCCCCTACAAGAGAAAATAGTTGGCGTTAGAAAAAAAGACATAAAAAAGACGCGAAAGCCGGACCAAGGAGTTAAGCAACTCCTAGATAAGCTTCCAAGCGATCAGCTTCATAAGGCAACGCTAAACCTTTTAAAGCTTGTAATTGAAACAACAGGTTTAAAGCATGAAAATTTCGGAGTTTTTGGCTCTTTACTGCATGGTTTTTATCATCCTAAATTCTCTGACATAGACTTAATCATTTATGGCAAATGTTCGCTGAAGCGATTATTGAAATTCTTAAAAGATGCTTACCAGTCATCAAGTACACCTCTACAAAACGAGTTCAAAACAATCAAAACAATTGAAGGAAAAAATTGGCGTTTCCGAAATTACTCACCAAAAGAGTTTCTTTGGCATCAACGTCGAAAACTCATCTACGGCTTATTTAAAGACATAAAGATTAACAGGATTATTAAAACGGAATTTGAACCGGTGAAAGAATGGCACGAAATACGTAATGAATATACCAACATGGTGCGGATAACGAAACTAGGGTGGGCGAAGGCATTAGTTCGCGTGACAGATGACTCGGAAGCTGCTTTTATGCCTGCAAAATACCGTGTAGAAACACTGCAGTTGTCGACCAGCATCAAAGAGAAAGTTGAAAGTATTGATCAGATAATATCCTACGTTGAGGAATTTCGGATGCAGGCGTTTAAGGATGAAGTTGTGTATGTTGAAGGAAACTTGGAACAGTTAACAACGTCCAAGAAAGTTCTTCATCAAATAACTTTGACCAGGTGTCCACGTTATTATGAGCAAGTGATGAAACTCAATGATTTACGGTGTAACTCCCTAAAGAAGTTCCAGTAAAAACTTTACGAGATGAAAAGATGGATTATTTCGAAGAAGCCAAAGAGTTTATGAGCCTATAAACCTTGCAGCTTCGACATTCTTCATATTTGGTTTTGTCACATTCTTTGCATATTATCCGATTAAGTTCTTTTAGCTCCGCGTTCATATTGAGGGATTCTCCTCTAGCCGTTTCTATCTGAAACCTTAATATACCAGTTATTTCTATCCGCGAAATATTTCAACCAAAAACCTACATGAATAGTAACGTTTATACGAGTATTAACACACGCGTATTTTAAAGTCGAAACGGGGTTCAGAGCTCTTTTGAACAACTCTGCGATAATTCTTGCCGGAGGGTTTTCTAAACGTTTTGGACAGGAGAAAGGTTTGGTTTTACTTGATGGAAAACCCTTAATTCTTCACGTAATAGAAAAAATTTCAACATTAGTTAACAAGTGCGTTGTTGTAGTTAGCTCAAACACTCAAGGTGAAAAATTTAACAGAGTTCTTCCACCAGAATCGGAAATTATTGTAGATTTCATGGATGTGAGATCTCCATTAGTGGGAGCCTTAACAGGTTTTAAGAATATCTCCAGCGAATATTCTCTTCTTCTTCCATGTGACACACCTTTTGTTTCCAGATCAGTGATTTCGCTTCTGCTAGAACTTTGCGTTAATAAAGCTGCGGTTATTCCTAGATGGACAAATGGTTATATCGAGCCTCTTCAAGCAGTTTACAACGTAGATTTAGCAAAGGAATCCGCCAAAAAAGCGTTGACAGAAGGTAGTCGAGATATGTGTTCTATGGTTGAAAAAATGCGTGGAATTCGTTATGTTTCTACACTTGTCCTCCGACAGCTCGATCCACAGCTGTCAACATTTTTTAACATAAACACGCCTATAGACCTGAAGAAGGCTGAAGCCATTTTAAAAAGACAAAAGCGGGGAGAAGGTGAAAGCTTATGGAAAAGGTGGAGATAATCGGTGTTAAGGGGTTACCAATAATACAGGAGGGTGATGACATCGCAGAACTTATCTGCAAAGCAGCAGAGAAGCAAGGAACGCCTCTACGGGAAAACGATGTACTAGTGGTTACTCACGTGATAGTTTCCCGAGCTGAAGGAAGCATTGTAAACTTAGAAACAATAACGCCTTCTGAATTCGCCGAAACCATAGCGCAAAACACTGGAAAACCACCTGAACTTGTCGAGCTAGTTTTAAGAGAAGCGAAAAGCATAGTGCGAATGGGAAATCGAAACCTAATAACTGAAACAAGATACGGGATCATATGCGCCAACTCCGGCATCGACAAGTCCAATGTTCCGGGAGAAAACACTGTTGCATTATTACCACGGAACCCGGATCGTTCCGCAAGGAGAATTAGAACGCGCATAAGAGAGCTTACAGGGAAAAACATAGCGGTGATAATTTCTGACACACATGGACGTCCGTTAAGGGAAGGCGAAATAAACATTGCCATAGGTGTTGCAGGCATTGCACCCATAAGAGACAGGAGAGGTGAGAAAGACTTATTCGGATATACACTACGGGTAAAGCGCACATCAATCGCGGATGAGCTTGCCTCAGCAGCAGAACTCGTTATGGGTCAAGCTGACGAAGGAATACCAGCAGCTATAATTCGTGGATATGCGTATCTGAGATCCGATGAAGCAAGCGCAAAAGAGCTGGTAAGACCGAAAGAAAAGGACCTCTTTATATAAATGCGTCATATTCCGTTGTTATAATTTGAAATACCGATATTCTCTTCAAAAAGGTATAGGTCCATACTATACTGTCGTCTTCAAAGGTAAACATTAATGATGTCTTCTTCAACTAATATGAAGATAATTGCTAAGCTTATGACTAATTCTCCTAGAAGGTAAGTACCGTTGTAAATTGCTGAGGCAACTACGCCATTAATTGAAAAACTAGTAAAAAATATTATTCCAGCCAAGAACGAACAAATGAATCTTCCAGCTATGCCAAAAATCACACCAACTAAAGGGTGATTTTTCCAAAATCCTGCCAATCCTAAAGCAGCAAAAGCTAGCGGGTAGTCAAGCAATGCTTGAACTGGGTGGACAACATAGCCTCCAAAAGACATGTTTATGAGACCATAAACTATGCCTGCAAATATTCCTGCTACGGTTCCACGCCTTATGGCGAACCATAATAGAGGCACCAGTCCAGCTATGGTTATAGACCCTCCTTGAGGCATTCTATACAAAGGTGGCAAAATTTCCCTAAGGATAACAGTTAAGGCTACCATCATCGACGCTTCGGCCAATGTCTTTGTCGAAAACAACCTACTCAACTTTCCACCTTCTAACACATAATTGCTGATTTCAAGATGATAAGCGTTATTTATTTCCATGCCTTTTTCCTATTGCATAGCAAGTTTAACAACGATGCACTCGAGGCTTGAGAGAAATGCAAACATTGCCGAAACGATGCAATATAATTGAAATCGAAGAAAAATGGCAGAAAAAATGGGAAGAAATGGGTATCTATCACTTTGACTGGAATGACCATTCACGTCCAACTTTCAGCATTGACACACCGCCACCATATCCCTCAGGTGACTTTCACATGGGCAACGTCCTAAATTGGACGTACTTCGACATATTAGCTCGCTACAAGCGCATGCGCGGCTTTAACGTTTATTTCCCCCAAGGATGGGATTGTCACGGACTTCCAACTGAAGTGGAAGCTGAAGAAAGATATGGAATTAAAAAAACAGATGTTCCTCCAGAGAAATTTCGTGAAATCTGTGAGGAGCTTGTTGAAAAATACATCCAAATAATGAAGAAAGCTATCAAACGTTTAGGTTGCTCTATCGACTGGGCAACGGAATATCGTACAATGAACCCAGACTATTGGAGACGCGTCCAACTTTCCTTCATAATTCTCTATAATAAAGGCTTCATCTACCGTGGAACTCACCCTATAAACTGGTGTCCCCGTTGTGAAACCGCCATAGCCGACGCTGAGGTAGAATATGAAAGTCGAAAATCCAAGTTAAGTTACATACGTTTCCCACTAGAGGAAGGAAACTTTCTAACCATTGCAACGTCCCGTCCAGAACTTATTCCAGCCTGCGTAACGGTGGCGGTAAACCCTCACGATGAGAGATATCGTAGGTACATAGGTAAAAAAATCCGTGTGCCCACAACCAAAAGAACAGTTCAAATCATAACAGACGAAATGGTTGATCCAGGCTTTGGAACAGGCGTGGTTATGATATGCACCTATGGCGATAAAGCAGATGTAAAAACCGTGAGAAAACATGGACTACCAATAATAATGTGTATAGACGAAAAAGGAAAAATGACAGCCAATGCGGGAAAATATGCTGGACTTACTGTTGAAGAAGCGAAAAAAGCAATAATTCGAGACCTAGAGAAGGAGGGCTTACTAGAGAAAACTGAACCTCTCGACCAAGAAGTAGGTGTCTGCTGGCGATGCAAAACTCCAATTGAAATCCTTGAAAGAGAACAATGGTTTATGAAGACAAGAATATTAACAGAGCATGTTGAAAAAAACGCGTTAGAAGTGAAATGGTATCCCGATTACATGAAATATAGGCTAGTAGACTGGGCGAAGTCCTTAGACTGGGACTGGGTAATTTCTCGTCAAAGAGTTTTCGCAACTCCCATACCCATATGGTACTGCAAAAAATGCGGGAAAACCATACTGGCCGAACCCGAATGGCTGCCCATAGATCCAAGGATAAACCCTCCAAAAATTAAGCAATGCCCCAAATGTGGAAACACCCAATTCACTCCGGAAAAGGACGTTTTAGACACATGGTTTGACTCCTCTCTCACCTGCGCTGTACATGCGGGCTGGCCGGACAGACCGGACTGGCGAAGGCTTTTTCCGGCCGACGTTCATCCCTCAGGTATAGATATCATCCGAACATGGGCATACTACCTCATGGTTCGACACTTAGCCCTGTTCAACGAGAAACCGTACAAAAGTTGTCTCATAAACGGTATGGTTCTGGGAAGCGATGGAAGGAAAATGAGTAAATCGCTCGGAAACTACATTGCTACCCCAGAAGTTTTCGACAAATATGGTGCTGACGCTACACGACAATGGGCGGCAGCAGGTGGCGCTACAGGCTCTGACATTCCTTTCCGTTGGCCTGACGTAGAATACGGATGGCGTTTTCTCATAAAGCTTTGGAACGCCGCCCGTTTCGTAGGTAATCAACTTAAAGATTACGAGCCAACACTAAAGGGGAAACTACAAGTCTTAGATGAGTGGTTATTGACCAAACTGGAGAAAACAACGGCAAAAGTAACTGAAGCTTTGGAAAAGTGCCAGTTTAACATAGCCCTTGAAGAAATTCGAAGCTTCACTTGGCATATTTTATGCGATAACTACATAGAAGCCGTGAAGGATCGTCTGTATAAGCCAGAGAAATACGGCGAAGAGAAGAAAAATGCAGCTCAATACACGCTTTATACAGCCTTATACCGCATATTACAACTCTTAGCACCCATATGTCCTCATCTAACTGAAGAAATATATTACGCGTTTTACCGTCAGCGAATGAAACACAAGAGTATACACTTATCGCCTTGGCCAACTCCGCGCAAAGAAATGATAAATGAAAAGGCTGAAAGGCATGGTAACCTCTTAATTGCGATGATAAACGCTGTTCGACGAGACAAAGCCGAAAGGAAAATGCCATTAAACACGCTAATCAAGAAGTTAACGATTTATGCTGGCAATGCAGAAAACGCTGAAAGTTTGCACCTGGGAAAAGAAGACTTAGCGGGTACGTGTAAAGCAGAAAACATTGAAATACTGCCAGAGAGAGGCAAAGGAAAAACTGTTGAAGGATATGAGGAAATAACGTTTAAAGCGGAATACCAAAGCTAGGCTTGATTCTGAAGCTTGAACCGCAGAATTGCAGCTATTCCGCCAAAACTTTTTTTAAGCATTTGCCCCTCCTCAGTTTCTGTGGAAATCATCTCCACCTCAGCGTTAGCTGTTTCAGCTAACTTGGCATAAACTTCTATTAAGTCTTCAATTCCATCTACAGAGAGCGATGGTGCATTACATTTTGGACATGGATTCCCAACTAGGCTAGCCTCAAAGCTTAACAACTCCCTGTTTTGCATAGTTTTCTCTTCTTGGAAGCCACAAGCATTGCATTTCACTGTAGCACGGACGATATCCAAGCCTTCAGATAAAAGCAAGGTTTTAACGGCACCCATTTCCAAGGCCTTTTTCACCTCTTCTTCACCGTAGGTTGCCAGTCCTGTGTCATGTCCAATATGATAGAGAAATTCTTGCATGACCTTCTTCTCTTCTATATAACGAACCCGACGCATTATCTCTGGAGCCTTCTCAACAATTTCTTTTACGCCTTGTTCGTCAACATAGGCAGTATCCAAGGTATCTAAAATCTTTTCTTTCAATTGATAGTTTAAGTAATCGCCTTTTTGAAACTCCAGCTTTGTCGGTCCCGGTCCGCCAACAATTATACCTTTTAAGTCAGGCATATCTAGAAACAGTTCGTTTGCATGTTGCCCCACACGACGGTAGTATTCGTTTAGACGCATTTCCCGTAATCTTTCAAATCTTCGGGCTGATTGCCCACCAGCTCGATGTTTTCCTGGAACCCCTGAGGTTACCCTTTGAAGGATCTCAAGTCTTCTTCCCTTTAACGTCGCAAATGTAGCTTCTGAAGAGTCTATCAGAATTATACCGTAAACTTCACGTTCCTTCAAAAGCTCAAGCAAAGGTTCTATATGGAAACGAGAGTCACAGCGGTAGAGATAAACTTTTATTGGTTCTGGCGGGATAATAACATAAGTTTCTATTTTTTCGCTTCCTGGTCCATTCTGAGGTAAAGCTCCACAAAAAATTACTAACCCGTTTTCGGGAACTTGACGAAAAAGTTTAAGGCGTTGTTGAACTTTTACTATTGCATCTTGAACATTTTTCCGAGTAGTTGTCGATTTTATGTTAGAAGCTGTCCCATACTCTTGTTTAAGCATGTTAACTACTTCGCTTATCTGGCGTCCAGGCGGGACATAGAGCGAAATAAGCTCTGTTCCTCGCCCTTCCTTGCGCGCCAGAGCATTTATAGTTTTTTTCAAACGAAATAGCTGAAGAGATGTACGTTTAACCAATTCGTTCACACATTGTAATCCTTTGCCGTAAAGCTACAACCAGAGCTTATAAATAAACATTTATCAAAACTTCTGTTCTAAGTTTATTTTTCTGGATGATTCGTGCATAAACTCAAAAAGGAAGGGAATAGATACTTCTTTTGGAGAGTTTGATTAGTGATTGGACTTGCGTTGTTGATGGAACTGGTGAGCAGCGCGATCAGTTTTATGATTGGATATTACGCGTTTAAAGCTTACAAATCCTATTCTTCCCGAAGCTTATTTCTGCTTCACTCTGGCTTTACAGTTTTAGGCATAAGTCTAACTCTACGTGTAGTGACAACGGTTTATTTTGTTGTTTTGAGAGTCGCAGAAGTTCCTAGTCAACAATTGAAGGCTGTAATTAGTTTTGCCGGGATAGTTTTCACTTTAACTCAGCTTTTCGCTTATTCACTTTTTGTCTTAACCTATGCCTTGCAAACTAAAGCCTTAGAGAAAACAAGATTTATTGGTGCGTTATTTCCAATTCTATATGTTTCTTTCTTCCATCCTTACTTAGAAATCGTAGCACTTGTCTTGCTTGGCTACGTCACAGCGCAAACTCTGATAAACCTACTTCTAAAAAAGAATCTTGACTCTTTCCTTGTGTTCTCCGGCTTCACCCTTATGCTTCTCAGTCATTTGTGCTTTCTTTTCATGATAGCAAATGAATTACTGCTATTGCTCGGTCAAACGTTACAGATGATAGGTTTTCTTTGTCTTTTAGCTATGCTCGTAAAGGTGAGCTATAGCGGATGAGCCCCAAGGAATATCGTTCTAAAGCTCGGATCTATGTTGACATTTTAGCCACGATCATGCGGTCTGGAGGAAAAACAGGCCCAACAAGAATTTTGTATGGAGCTAATCTTTCCTATGACCGTTTAATGCGACACTTGAGCCATTTAATTGAGGTTGGTTTGGTCGCGGAGGAAAAGCTTGAAGATAAGACGTTATATAAGTTGACCGACAGGGGAAGGGAGTTTCTACTGGAGTTCACCCGCATGCAGAAGTTCGCTGAAGCCTTCGGGATAACCATTTAGCAAAGCTTCATGAAAGAATCAACAGTTCCCCCGAGTAAGATTCGGTGATACTCCTTTTGACGCATAATTACCTTCTCTATCTTGCCTCTCGCGATTACCGTTTCGCCTATTCTAGCTTGTTCGCAGAATCTTCCGCGAAAAGAAGCGACTTCCAACAATGATTCAACTTGTACACCTTCAAGCGTTTCAACTTCGTCTATTTCATATTTACATGGCGTGAAAATGGCTTCAGAATCATCAGTTATTGTTGCCTTTACGGTTGCGTAGCCAATTTTCTTGTAGCGAATATCGCCGTATTTAGCGTTCACTTCGTTCCAGTCCTTGACAAAACGTATGAAATAATCTTTTCCCATAAACTTCCCTTGAAGTAGCTTTCTGGATTCGGTTCGAACGAAGTCTTCGAAGCCTATGTAGGTGTCTTTCGAACGAAAATCGAATAACTGTTTTAGATCCTTTAGGGCATAGGGCTTTATAGGCAGGCTTTCGTCCTTTAACATCTCTCTTAAGGCGTCGTAAGCTCTTCGACAGTTTCTCGAACCATAAACAATTAGATCAATATCCGACATCGACATGTGAAGCCCAACCATAACTGAGCCGGAGATCCCGATAGAATTCCATGGAATATTCGCGTTCTCCTTCAAGTTTTCCGCAAGTCGCATAGCTAAACTTTCCAGCCAATCTAACCCACTTGCATTACGAAGTTCTTGGAGCTTCTCAATTGGCTGGTAATGTGTCTTAACAGTGTCAACTGGAATCTCGCAAAGTATTTCGTCAAAAACGGAATCAAAAACTGAGTATTGAGGAAAACGGCTCCGCAAAAGTTCATAGCGTTCTGAAAGAGAGTAAACTTTGTCATAAAATTTTCCGTTTTTTCTTCTTTTACCTTCTTCACTGGGTAAATAGCGAGGAAATGCAACTATTCGCTTAGGTGGGTGTATTAAACCTTTAACGTCAAATATTAAGCCGTCGAAGGTTTCTATATAATCGCCTTCCCTAGCCTTCATTTCATCTCCTGTTAGACTTCTAATTCATGGAGCAATTAAAACCTATATGCCGGCTCCAGCTTTTAAGCTTAAGAGAGGAATTTAAATGCTACTAGATTTAGGGTTAACAAGCGAAACTCCAGCTTCTGAGTTCATCAAAATGTTTAAGCTGGCGGAAAAAGGGGGATTTAACTGTTTATGGATTGGAGAAGACCTTGAAAAGCCTTATGATATTTTTGTTCAGGCTTCCATCGCGCTATTAAGGACTTCATTAAAGGTTGGAACGGGTATTACAAGCATCTATTTCAGAAACATCACAAACATTGCCAGAGCAGCCGCAGGTCTACATGAAATAGGAAGAAACCGTTTTCGGTTAGGAATAGGAGTTGGCGGTATCCAAGCCCTTAAAAAGCTAGGAATTTCACCAAGGAAACCCTTGTCTGCTATGCGAGAAGCAACTTTTTTACTTCGAAAAATTTGGAATGGTGAAACAATTACTTTCAAAAGCGAAAAATTCCAGCTGAAAAACTATTATCCTCGTTTTGGACTTAAACAAAAAATTCCAATTTTCTTTGGAGTTAGAGGATTAAAAATGCTAGAATTAGCCGGAGAAATAGCTGACGGCGTTATTCTTAGTGGACCGAAAACATACCTACAAAAAGCTATAGAAATTGTTAAAACTAATGCCCGGAAGGCAGGTCGAACCGAAAATGATGTCAACTTAATCGTTTGGATCCCGACAATTCTGATCTCGAAAAGGGAAGAACTAGAATTTGCAAGAGAGGTTGTCACCGTCGTTTTAGCCGACACGCCAAGAAATGTTCTAAATATGTCAAAAATTGATGTAGAAGCTGTGATGGAGATCAAAAATACGCTCAAAAGGGGACTCAATATCGCAGCTAGACTAGTAACAGAAGAAATGTTGAATGATGTAGTCTTTTATGGAGACCCTCAAGAGCTTTGTAGCTCCATGCGTTCACTAGAAAAATATGGGATAAACGAGATTGTTTTTGGCCCGCCCTTTGGAATTAACAAAGAAAATGCCATTAGTAAAATTGCAAGGACTTGGAGGAGGAACTAGTGATATATGGATTAAGTGTTAATGCCAATGAAACCATTGAGGAAATAGTTAAGAAAAGTGTGATAATGGAGAAGCTGGGCTTTCAGTTTGTTTGGGTGGCAGACTTACCATCCCAGAGATATTCTCCAGCGATAGCCTCAGTAATAGCAGAAAAAACAAAAAGAATACGCATAGGGTTAGGCCTATTAAGTCCCTTTCTTCATTCGCCAAGTCAAATCGCCCACAGCTTAATCACATTGACAACATTTTATGGAGATCG
>DAZI01000080.1:0-26285 GCA_002507245.1 Candidatus Bathyarchaeota archaeon UBA233 | reverse complement strand
TAGAAAGCTCAAAGCTAGACAATATTCCTAAACTCCTTCTAAAAGCAAAAGAGGAAATCGTAAAGGAGCTTAGACGAAACATGTTAAAAGTTCGGATATGGCTAGGTGCTCAGGGCCCAAAAATTCTCAGGTTAGCAAGGTTTTTTGACGGGGTCTTACTAAACTATGCTCATCCGAGATTTGTAAGCTGGGCAATAAAGAAAATAAGTTTACCCAGTAAATATTCAGTCCAAGTGGGCATCTATGCTCCTTCTTACATCTATCTTAAGAAAGAGGAGGAGCCATACCAGCTTCTTCGGCTTTCGTCACTAATAGTAGCTACAGGAACATCCAACAGCGTTTTAAAAAAATTTAACCTCTACGACAAAGTTGCAAAAGCTAAAGAAGAATTAGAGAAAGGATTAACACCAGAAGAAATTTTAAGCCATTATCCATCAGATTTTGTGGAAGATTTTGCTATTTACTTACATTGCACTGAGCTGGATGGTTACCTTTCAAAACTAGAGGAAATAGGAGTTAAACATGTAGTTTTTGGATATCCGCAAAATTTTTCCCTAAAGACAATACAAGATTTGGCTCACAGCTTGTTCAAATTATAATCAAATTAGAAAAATACTAGCCATTTGTTTCTATAATTGATTTTTCGCTTAGGGTCCATGGAGTGTCTTTAAGTGCTCTCATTAGCGGCACGACTATTATAGTAGCAAGTATTGCTTGCACGAATCTGATTGCCGGATAGATGAATGGACTTACCGTGAATAGGAAACGAACAACACTTACGTCAGGGATTCCAAAAATAACTTCGTAAACAATTGGGACAGCAAATATGTCGGCACCCCACATATTGTCAGCTTGATTGCCAATGAAAGAGATAAGGAAGAACAGTAAGGGGAGATATTTTGGATTAGAAAGTCTATGGCTAAATTTTACACTCGGGATAATTAACAATAAAGCGATAATTTTGTCCCAAAGGACAGCTGCTGGTACATAATAATGCTCCGTAATTGGCTGGGAAGGAGGAAGAAACAGAAAAGCCACAATCAGCAAGCCAAACAATGCAAAGGCTGGCTTCCATCTTCTATAGAAAATTAACCCGACAACCAACGCGTTTATGGGTGGAGAAAGCAAAAAGGGCGCACCAAAAGGACTCATACTTCCTGGAGGCAGTATCCACGTTACAAAGGCGCCTAAAAACGCCGCAAGCGCACCTAAGTAGGGACCTAAAACAAACCCGAAAACCGAAGCCATTAGCGCTTCGAGTTGAATCTTTAGATCAGGTAACCCTACTGCCGGGACATAGGGGGATATTAGCGACGAAACGTAATACACAGCTGCAAAAATCCCGATGAGGGCTATGTTGCGGGTTGACATCTTCATTTTATCACTTATCCTGTGTAGTTCTTTAGTTTCCTCTGTAGTTTCTTACATAACGTTAATAAGCTTTGCTGTTCGGTTAAATACAAGTGTTGATGGAGAATAAAACGATATGAAATGCTCATCGTATATACCGGAGCATGTCTCTGAATGTTTACAATTAGCCATGCTTTTAGAGGTAAGCGCTTATCCTAAACCCGGCAATGTTCACCGAACAGCGGATTTCAGCGATACACGTTACGAACACTTCTTGGCTTCAGCTGTTGTCGTGGGCCGTTTTTTCAGAAAAGCAGCTGAACGTGGAGTACTAATAGGTTTAGGGGAGTTAGAGCCTAAGAAGGTAGAATTAGGAAAAATTATTAAAGATGCCGTTGAAAAGGTTTCGAGCTGGATTAGTGGAGGCAATACAATCTTAGGGACTATCATCCTTCTTTCGCCCTTGGCAGTTGCCGCTGGAACAAACCTAATTAAAGAGGAAAAATTTCACATTGAAAGTTTGCGCCAAAATCTTCGTTTAGTGGTGGAGGCTACAACTCCAGTTGACGCTGTTAATTTATATGAAGCTGTCCAGCTGGCAAGACCTGGTGGATTAGGAAAGGTTCCAGAATTGGATGTTAATGATCCTTCCTCCAAAAAGGAAATTCTTGAACGGAGAATTAGCCTTTTTGAAATTTTCCGAATAGCATCCAAATATGATTCAGTCGCAGCGGAATGGATAAATAATTACCATATAACCTTTGACGTAGGATATCCCTACTTTGTTAAGGAGCTAAAGCACACTAAAGATTTTAACACAGCCACAGTGCATGTTTACTTAAAGATTTTGTCAGAAGTTCAAGACACGCTAATAGCAAGGAAGTTAGGAAAGGATAAAGCTGAGCAAGTTTCTCTTGAGGCGAAAAATATACTAGAGCTTGGAGGACTAGGTACCCTTCAAGGAAGAGAACGCCTAATCGAGTTTGACTGTAGGCTTAGAAAATCTGGAAACAAGTTTAATCCTGGTACTACTGCGGATTTAGTGTCAGCTGTTTTAGCGGTAAGCATTTTAGATGGACATCGTCCCTAAAGTTAACTAAAGTTAAAACGTGGAAATGGAAATGGTTGAAGAAGAGTTCCATCCATACATAATGTTTCTGCCTGCAAAGGAAAAATTTGATATTTTAAAAACTATTTTTGGTTCCGAGGTTCCATTGAAAATTTTGGAATTCTCAATAAGCAAAGGAGTTTCGGCGAAAATTTTTCAGAAAGAGCTTATTAGAAAGCTTCCCTACTCAAATAAAACCGTAATTGAACATTTGAAAACACTTGTCCGTTTTAGGATACTATCCGAACATATGGAGAAGAAACAAATTGATAATAGAGTTGTATGGGTCAAGTACTATCGGCTTTCCGAAGTTGGCAAGTGGTTCGCCTTTTTACTGGCAGAGGAGAAACTAACAAGAGAGGAGAAAAGCCAGATCCTACGCAATATTTTTCGTGCTTACATCCGGTGGGTAAGGAAGCTGTCTGAAAAATTAGATGTATCAGTTGAATCTTTAAGGAAAATTTTCACAGAAGAACTATAGCAAGCCCTTTTTCTTTAAGAAAGGCTTTTACCGACTTTTAGAATCTTCTCTACCTAGCCAAAGGTGGAAGGTTAATAAATGAAGGTAATAGCCGTCGTTGGAAACAAAAACTCGGGGAAGACTGCTACCATCGAAGCTTTGATCAAGGAATTAATCAGTCGAGGACATGTAATAGTCGCAGTTAAACATATTCATGAAAAAGACTTCACAATAGACTCTTCAGGAAAGGATACATGGCGATTCGCAAAGGCTGGTGCAAAAACAATAGTGGCAATTTCGGAAAATGAAACAGTGTTAATTCGAAAGGGAAATACATCAAACCTAACATTAAAAGATATAGTTGAGAATTATGGAAAAAATGCTTCCATAATAATTCTTGAAGGTTTTCGTAGTCTCGTAGGGCGAGAGGTAAGCATACCTAAAATAGTTGCTGTTAAATCAGTAGATGAAGCGAACTTTGCGCTTAAGTCTTACAATCCGATAATCGCTTTTACTGGAAAGTTAGAAAGTGGAAATCTTAAAACCTCGATTCCCTACATAAACATCTTAAAAGACTCGAAAAAACTTGCGGATTTGGTGGAGAAACATGTTAAAAAAGGAAAGAGTAACAATAAAAATTGACGGCCAGACGTTACCCTTGAATCCTTTCGTTAGGACGATTATTCACCGAACAGTGCTTGCTATGATTTCTACTTTAAAGAAAGTTGAAATTTCAGGAGAAGAAAAAGTAGAGATAATCATAAGGAAGAGGTAAAGCTAGAAAAAGGGATTTTAGCTGGCTTTGAACTGCGGGGTTTGGAGATTCGGCTTAGAGGGAGAAAGGAGAATCCAATAAACCGAAAAACCAGGAAATAGGGATTTCTCCAAACCTTTCCGCTTCAAAGCCAGCTTCACCACACTTTAAAGCGCTTTAAAAGCTTCGAACCAGCGGTTATATGAAGCAAGCATGTTCAGGGAAACGCTGGGTTTTCGTTCTTCAAGGATTCGGCGGAAATCTTGCATGGTTAAAGGACGTGGTTTAGCGAGTTTATTCTTTGCTTGACCGGACTCAAAGAACTCTCCAATAACTTTTAAATGTGCTGATTGACAAGTGTCGCGGATGTCACTGCCGGAAAAGCCTTCTGAAAGCCTAGCCAATTCATGTAAGTCCACGTCAGGGGCTAAACTTAAATTACTTGTATAAAGCTTAAACATCTGTAAACGTGCGTGATGATCAGGAAGTGGAACTAGAATACGTTTTTGGAAGCGTCTGATGAAGGGCCAGTCCAAATCCCAAGGCTTGTTTGTGGCACCGATAACGTAGACGTGAAGTTTCTTACCCTTATCTAAGATACCGTCCATTTCTTTTAGGAACTGATTTCGAACGCGAACTTCGCCGCCTACTTCGCTGGAATGTCTGCCCATCAAAGAGTCCAACTCATCTATGAATACTATGGCGGGTTTTCCATTGAAGGCAGCCTTTCTTGCTGATTGAAAAAGTTTAGCAACATTTTTTTCCGCCTCACCAAGCCATTTAGACATTACGGAGGCAGCATCTACCGATAGGAAAAGAGCATCGATTTCTGTGGCAACTGCCGCTGCTAATAATGTTTTTCCGCACCCTGGAGGCCCGAAAAGAAGTATTCCTCTTGGCCATCCTAGCGGAAAGAGGTCAGGTCTTTGGACGGGATAGACTATGGCTTCTTTTATAGCTTTCTTTGCTGATTCAAGCCCTACAACTTCTTCCCATTTAACATTAGGTTTTTCCTTCACTATAAGTTCATCGTAGCTTGCTTTTCCAGTTGATGTAGTTCGGGAGCCTTCCGTAGAGGCTGCTTCTTCGGTTTCGGCTTGAGTTTCGGTTTCCGGAGTTGCCGGAGTGATTCCTGCATTTTGTAAAACGCGTATTCTTTCTTGGTATGCCATTGCTCTTTGTATGTAGACCTTGTTTAGGCTGTATTCGGGATATAATTGAACAAGTTTCAGGAGGTTTTCTATGGCTTTTTGGTACATAGTTATTGCCATTCCTTTGGCTCCTTGCTTGTCTAGGCGAACGGCTTCCATGGCATAATTGGTCGCAAGTTTTTCCAGTTCCTGTGATGCGCTCATTAGTGTTCACCTTTTAATCAGAATTTTTCCTTTCTCACCCAAACTTTTCAAGGCGTTCTCAATTTCGTGATATGGAACGTTTAGTTCCTGTGAACATTGAATAAGGTCGATTTGACCTTTACGTTTCTTAACATACTCGAATAAAACATCTTCTAGGGAAGTATGTTCTATGGTTAGAGAAACTTTTTGGACTTCTAAATCTTTGAAAGAAAAGAGGGATTTTGAGGAAAGCTCTCCGTCTTCGTCTACTTCGGTTTGTTGTCCAACCGATTGGGAGCAAACGGCTGCTAGGGCAACCATACGCTTGACTTCTCCGCTTTGTGTGGTTTCTTTCGTGGGTGTAGGTAGCGAAGCGGGCGGTTCGGGAAGTTTTTCAGAAACTTGTTCCTCGAGGAAGCTGGAAACTTCCTTAAGAATTTCTTCTCCACCTGGAGTTTTCAGGTTAATTGGTATTAATGACTCATCTGCACGCATCCTGGTAACGGAGAGAGTTTCAGTTATTGTGTCGTTCACTCTGCTAAGCTCAGTGGAAACATCGGGCAATACTTGGTATAATTGTCGGGAAACCTTCTGCAGTATTTGAACGACAGGTTTGAGATCGAATACAACATCGCTTAGTTCACGGATGGTTTCCAGTCTTAATATAACGCGTTCAATAGATATTTCTACATTTGTGAGGAAAGTTAGTAGTTTTCTTACTTCAGCAAGTTCATTTGCGCAGATAGCTGCCCTTTCTCGCTGGTTATTTTTTAGGGCGTGGACGCATGTTCGGAATAGTTTCTTGTCACGTTCTTTAAGTCGAAAGCTTGCTTGTCGAATTTTTTGGTGCTGGACTTTTAGTGTTCTTATTGACTTTGAGATTGTTTCACGTAGTGGTGGAGGGTTTGGACGTAGAAAATTTCTTATGTCTTTTCCCTCCGCCCGCTACGCGTTAGCCTGTTTTGTTAGCCTTCGCTTTCTTCGGGGTTTTGTACGTAAACTATTACTGGTGGCTCTGGAAGGGTTGGTGAAGACGGGGGAGCAGGGGCTTCTTCAGAAGTTTCTTCAACGGTTGTGGTAGTAACCGTTTCAGAGCTCTCAACAGTCTCTTGCGGTTTTGGCTCCTCTCCCAACATTATATTTGAGAGTTTGTTCTTGAGATTTTCTAGGTCAGTTTTTTCTGAGTTAGCACGTCTTAAGCATTCTTGGATTATGTTGAAAGCAGTTTGGTAGGTACTTTCTTCGACCTTGCCAATTTCATGTTCGATTTCTAGATTAACCAGCGCGTAGTTCAGCTCTCGAATTTCGTCAGTGCAGCGGTTTATTTGCTCATCTATTTTTTCGATAGTTGCTTGGGCTTCGGATTTAAGCTGGTTTAATACTCCTTCAAAGCTCTCGTGAAGCTCCCGATACATGTCCGGAGGGATTTTACCCTTATCGCTTAATTCTTTAAGTGCTTGGTCCTTACGCCATATAAGCGGAATTTCGTTGCATAAGGCGTTTGCTCGGACCTTGACAGGGGATAGAAGCGTTACATCGTATTCGTTTATTTTAACGTGGTCTAGAGGGTATTTAGCGAACCTTCCGTCGTTGTGGTGGATGAAAATTGTGTTGAATTGTCCGTTGGGGCTTACGCCAAAATAGGCGACCTTCCCAATTACTCGGTCATATTCATCTTTAACTTCTTTACCTATGGAAGGAAAAAGGTTGGGATTTGCGATGTTTTCCAATCTGGTCTATCCCTCCTTTTATGGTGTTTGCGTTTGAGTTTTCTCACCCATAGGCGGTGATGGAATTCCAGCAGGCAATTCTGGGAATTTCTCTTTGATTTTCTGTTCTGCTACCATAGCTGCTTCGTTGAGAATCTTCTGCGCATCCTCGTTGGCTGCTTCGAAGTTTAGAGTTAAACCTGTGCTTTGTCCAGCATCGATTATTATCCCACTTAACAGATTTCCTATCTGCCCCAGCTCCCTTTCCGCTTCTGGAAACACGCTTGCCATTCCTGACTTTACACTTCTTAGGACGCTTACCGCTGGAGCCAATGTAGTGACTATATCGCCTAGTTCTGAAACTGTTCTAAGCCGTAAAACGATCTGTTCTAACGCAAGCCTGGCATGCATTATCATTTTTTCCATTTTTCTTATTTCAGCCAACTCGTTGGCGAAAACGTTGGCTCGCGCCATGTCGTGTTTAGTGTAAGCGTCCACAATTCTAGCGAAAATTGATCGGTCACGTTGACTGAATCTTTCGCTTGCCTGGTCTAGTCTTTGAATCTGAAGTTCCAATCGTCGAATAGCCATGTCCAAACGAGGTTTCAATGGCCCTGGTGGCCGTACAGCTTCCTTAATTTTGGCAGTGAAGGGTTGCCGATAAGGACTCTCTTCCCATCTTCTTGCAAATCTTTCAGACAATTTGATACCTCCACAAGTAGGGAAGCGTGGGAGAATTTTATACATTGTTAATACGTCTAAAACATCTACGTATATACGTGGCAATAATGTGTGGTTCACGGATTTTTCGAGCTTTAAACTTGATAATAAAAGAAAGCCTTCGTTTTTTCTTAAAAATAGACATAATTGTGTAAGTTAGACTAAAAAGCTCCGCGTATTATAGGTCTACGCTGAAGGTGAAAATGAATGTCTGAAAGATTAAAAGTGTTCTTAATAATTGCCATGTTTGGATTTGTAGCAGGGGTTATAGCCGACCTCACAGCCGAATACGTAATTCCCGCCTTAGCGAGTATACTACCAACATTTTTACAAGCACGAACATTGCTTTCAGGGATAGCTGGTGCGCTATTAACAGTAGCACTGGTCAGTGTCTGGGCATACATAACTGGAACGCAAGAGTTCTAACAATCCCTTTTCAACCCCTTTCTTCTAAAATTGCCAAGTGATTTCTCTCCTTAACATAACTAAAAGTTATTTTGTGGACTCGGTTGCGGAAAAACCAATCATCCATTTAATTCAGCGTACCTCGATTTCCTCATCGTCCAAGAAGAAACGAAGGAAGGAGAATTATAAAAGGATTCGCGTAAAATATCATGTTATGTGCGGTGTATTTGGTTTCATTTTAAACAGACCAGTGAGAGTTTACGAAGCTGTGACCCTGCTTGAAATTCTTGAGCAGGATAAAACGAAGGGGGAGAAATATCCAGTAGGCGGATATGGCGCAGGAGTAGCCTTCCTAACTTCGAAGAGCGAAATCAAAATAGCTAAAGTTGGCAAAACCGAAGGGTCACCTTCAAGAAAACTTTACAGAATAGTGAGCGACGAATTAACACGTATTCTAATAGCGCATGTAAGATTCCCAAGCCCGGAATTTATGCAAACAAGCGGCTTTAAGGAAACAGCCCAACCCTACCTCGCGAATTGTAATCCGAGAGGTTTAGTTGTTGCTTCCGTACATAACGGCAAGGTAGACAACTATAAACGATTAAAACAAACCCTTAAGCTTCAACACATTTTTGAATCAGAAAAGATTGAGTTGATAGATTCCGAAGTAATTCCTCACTTTTTTGAAGAGCTTGTTCTAAGTAGTCCTTCAACAGAAAAGGCTGTGGAAAACTTGTTTTCGATTTTAGAGGGAAACAATACGGTTGGGCTACTGCATGTGGGTGTTGATAAAAGCTTTTTGCACTTGTTTCAGAAAGGAAAAACTCGAGGCCTAATTGTGTGGACAAATACTCAGAACGAAGTAATTTTTTGTTCACGAAAAACTGTTGTAGAGAAAACTTCGTTCAAAAACCTAATTTCAAAGGGAAATTTTCAAGAAGTCTTTCATGCGAGTTACGGTGAAGCTCATTTCTGGAAACATAGTTTTTTCGTTAGGTCAATTATATAAAAAGTAAAGAATAAGTTTCGCCAAAATTTAGTTTTAATGGCGACGCTTTAACATGCATATTCAAGTAAACGTTTTCAATCTTTTGGCTAGGCCTATACGTGAAGCTCTTTCTGAGCTTGGGTTCCATTCACCCACCGCGCCCCAAGTCAAGGCAATTCCACAGGTTTTAAAAGGGGAAAACGTTCTTTTGATAGCGCCTACTGGAAGCGGTAAAACCGAGGCTATTCTTCTCCCAGTTTTCTCAAATTTTATTCAGCAGCCAAAACGAAGAGGAATAAACATCTTGTACATTACGCCGCTTCGAGCCTTAAACCGTGACATGGTTCAACGCCTCGGCTTTTGGAGTAAACGTTTAGGCTTAGCCGTGGAGGTTAGGCACGGCGACACTGAAATAAGGATTCGAAGAAGACAAGCACGGAAACCACCAGAAATGCTTGTTACTACCCCTGAGACTTTGCAAGCAATCCTTCCCGGCATGCTCATGAAGGAACATTTGCGAAACGTGCAGTATGTAATCATAGATGAGGTTCATGAGCTGGCTGGTGAAAAACGAGGTGCCCAACTCACCATAGCATTAGAACGCTTACGTGAAATTGCCAAACGAGAATTTCAACGTATAGGCTTGTCAGCTACCATTGGAAATCCTTGGGAAGTTGCCCGGTTCATTGCCGGAATTAACCGTAAGATTCGAGTAATAGATGTTTCATTAAGCAAGAATTACGAGTATTTTATAGAATGCCCCGTTCCAGAGGACAAGGATTATGATCTAGCTGGTGAAATCAGAACTTCACCTGAAGCTTTAGCTAGGATTAGACGTATAGCGGAACTAGTAGAAAGGCATAACTCTACGCTGATTTTCGTAAATAGCCGAACCAACGCTGAAATGTTAGGGCATAAGTTCACGCGGCTTGGAAGAAACGACATAGCAGTACATCACGGTTCTTTATCTAAAGAAGAACGCACCCGAATCGAAGACGAGTTTAAGGCCTTGGCCTTAAAAGCAATTATATGTACCAGCACTTTAGAGCTAGGAATAGACATTGGGCATGTAGACTTAACCCTGCAATATCTTTCTCCCCGTCAGGTATGCAGTCTAATCCAGCGAGTTGGAAGGAGTGGACATCGATTAGACTTGACTTCAAAAGGCATAATCATAACAGCTTTTCCCGATGACACACTTGAAGCAATAGCAGCTGTTTCAAAAGCTTCCAAAAACGAGCTTGAACCTGTAAAAATTCACGAAAACGCCTTGGATGTTTTGGCCCACCAGATAGCAGGCATACTTATGGATAAACAACAAACCACAATAAATGACATCCACAAGCTTATCTGTAAGGCATATCCGTTCCGCAAGATAGCTAAAAACAAAGTTTTAGACGTAGTTGAGTTCTTAGATATGTTAGGCAAAGTCAGGCTCTTAGAAGGCGGAAAAGTGAGGAAAACACGGAAAACAAGGGAATATTATTATGAAAACCTAAGCATGATACCTGATGAAAGACGTTATCCAATAATTGACATAATCTCTGACCGAAAGATAGGGACTTTAGGCGACGAATTCATGGCTTTAAGAGCCCGCATTGGATTGAACTTTATATGCAAAGGAAAAGTCTGGCGCATAGTCCAAATAGAAGACGAAACAGGTAAAGTTCACGTTGTGCCTTCGGAAGATCCCTTAGCGGCTATTCCAGGATGGGATGGAGAACTTCTCCCAGTATCCTTTGAACTAGCGCAGGAAACCGGAAAACTAAGAGAAAAAATAGCAAGAAACTTAGGAGCTTCCAGAAATGAAGAGAAAATCATGGAGGAAATGGCGAGGGAACTTTCTGTAGAGAAAACAGCGTTAAGAAGGGTTTTTGAAGAAATAAAGGAACACTTAAACTTAGATGCCCCTGTTCCGTCTCACAGATTAATCCTCATCGAAGGCTTCGACAAGTACGTAATTATTCATGCTTGTTTTGGAGAAACAGTAAACCGGACTTTGGGATGCATATTTGACGCCGTTTTGTCAGATGAGGAACTCATAGTGGGTTGGTGGAACGACGGTTACCGCATATTAATTGAAGCGCCAAGAAAAGTTTCACAAAAGGACTTGAAGAAAATTACTAGACTACTTTTCAATTTAACATCCCAGCAAGTGGACAAAGCCTTCCAAGAATATCTGAAATCTCGTTTTCCCTTCGCGTACAAAATGAAGTTTGTAGCTGAAAGATTTGGGGCATTACCCCGTGGAAAAACTATGGGGCCTAGAAGACTGAAAGAACTCCCACGTAAGTTCGAAAGAACACCAGTTTATGAGGAAACTCTTCGAGAGGCATTGCAAGAAAAAGTAGATTTAAAGATTGCTAAGAGAATTATGCGAGATACTAGAAAAAACAGACTTCGCATAGAAATTTTTATGAGCATAGAAAATCCCACACCTTTGGCTCACCCAATACTTCAGCTTTATGCTGAACTCTCCGAGCTAATGGCTCCTGAACGGGTAATATTAAGTAACATTGAAAAGATGAGAAAATCTATTAATGCGAGAAAAGTTCAGCTTTTGTGCATTAACTGTGGTGAGGGTTTAATTAACGCGAGAATTCGGGAACTACCAGAGAAACCTTTATGCCAAAAATGCAACTCGGGACTACTTGCACCTATCCGATTCAAACAGAACATAGAAAGTTTAAAAAATAAATTAAAGCGTAGACTTAGAAAGGAAAAATTGTCACAAGAAGAGTTGGAAGACCTAACTTACGCAAGAAGAACAGCAGATCTGGTTCTCAGCTACGGAAAAAAAGCATTAATAGCATTGCAAGTTAAAGGGATAGGACCGGAAACGGCATCACGAATTCTTGGCAAAATGCATCAAGATGAAAAGGAATTTTACATGGATTTACTGAAAGCAAAAATCCAGTATCTACGAACGAGACCGTTCTGGGATGAGAAAGAAACAAAGTCCTTGCGCGCCTAAACTTTTATAGGCTATTCATGAAACAAGTCTTTCTCTAAACTAGGGGACTAAAGGATAGATGCTTTCGGAACAGAAATCGAAGCGAAGCAAACTTCTAGCTTTACTCGGAGCGGCCCATTCCCTTAATCATTCCTTATTTGTCATTGCACCACCATTGCTAACAATCATTATGGACGACCTTCAAGTTTCAAAATTTGTTATAGGCATGGTTGGAACAGCTTCTTCCTTTATTTACGGTGCTGGATCGCTAATTGGAGGCCCAATAGGCGATAGAATAGGTGAAGTAAAAACCATAACGCTTTGTTTGGTTTTTGCTGGTTTGTCAAGTTTTCTAATGTTACTAGCAGACAACATTATTGTTTACGCCTTGAGCCTAATTTTGATAGCTATTTGGGCAAGCCTTTACCATCCTGCAGCCAATTCTTTGGTATCAAAGGTTTTTCATGAAAACACCGGGGAGGCTATGGGAATTCACGGTATGGGTGGAACTTTAGGGGTTATGTTAACGCCTACAGTAGCATGGTTTATAGGTAAATTTTTCGGATGGGAATTTGCCTTTATTTTCTTTGGTGTTCTTTCCATAATGCTCGCCTTAATCCTAAGGGATAGCGTAAAAGACAGTTTTAATAATCAACATTTCCGAAAAGTGGAATTCTTTAAAATCCTTATGATTCCTCAGCTATGGCGTATTCTTATTTTTAATATTTCCATCGGTTTATTTATGAAGGGAATTGAGTATTTCTTTCCGCTTTATCTTAAGGAAAATAAGCAGATGGATCCTATGTGGGCCTCTGTGGTTTACACGCTTGTTTTAGCTTTTGGTGTCCCAGGACAATGGATTGGGGGCAAGACTTCAGACATGTTTGGCTCCAGAAAAGTTCTTATTGCAACCTCAGCCGGCGTGCTTTTTGGTCTTCTCTCATTACAGTTTTTGCCTTTCCATTTTTTGGCAATCACGATGTTTTTGATTCTTTACGGAATCTCCTTTTATGGGCATCAGCCAGCGCTAAATTCGCTTACTGGTGCTGTTTCACCTGAGAGAATGCGAGGAACTGCCTATGGTGTGTTCTTTTTCACTTCCTTTGGCATCGGCTCAATTTCCCAGTCTCTGGCTGGTTTCTTAGCTGACACCTACGGACTTGGCGCAGCTTTTCAACTATTAACTATTTTCGCGTTAGTAGCTCTAGCCCTTTCCTTCTTTCTTCCAAAAGCAGGTATCAAGGAAGACGAAAAATGACTTTCTCTATTGTTGCTCGTTGCGTTGAAACACGTAGTCTAGGAGTGGCTACGGCAACAGGAAGAGCTAACGTTAGGAAACGAGTTCCTTATGTTGAGTTTAACGTAGGCGCTATTGCCACTCAGGGGTTTACAGCTACAATATACGGAATCAATGGATTAAAACTTCTACGCAATGGATTAACCCCGAAAAGGGCTTTAGAGAAAATGTTAAGCACTGATAAGGAACGGGAAAAACGCCAAGTCATAATCATCGATAGATTTGGACAAAGCGCAGCCTTTACGGGTAGAGACGTGCTGCCATGGAAAGGACACATCATGGGTAAGAACTACATCGTTGCTGGAAATATGTTAGCTAACCTAAAAGTTTTGGAATCCATGGCGAAAACATTCGAAGAAAGTTGCGGTAGCTTGGCTAGACGTCTGTTAAATGTTTTAGAAGCTGGGGAAAAAGCTGGAGGTGACAAGAGAGGAACTGTTTCAGCCGCATTAATAGTGGCCGAAAAAGATTCACGTATAGATTTAAAGGTTGACATTCACTTAAACCCAATAAAAGAATTAAGAAAGTTTATCGAGCAGATTTAACCGCATAAAATATAAGCGTTAATTTAGAATATTTGCATCTAACCCCTAATGAGAGAAGGGAAATTGTATGCGACGAAGTTTGGCGGTCCATCTAACTTTTTTGGCTGTGTTAGCCTTCATGTTGACACCAAGTGTGTATGCTTTTTCGTTAAACATTGAAGCAAAAGTAGGTGAAGATATAGAAGTGGTTCTCAAATTAGAGAATCTGGACGTTGTTCTCTATTACCCAATTAAAGAGAATGAACCTGAGGCCATTACAAACGTTAAAAACAGCTTTGAAAAAAGCTTCGAAGATATGAACCTGACAGCTACTGTTTCAGTTAGCCCAATGGAGTTTAATGATGAAAACAGCTCAATAACAATTAAAACACGGTTGTCCGGCCCAATGCTTGTCACTGTTTCAGTGGATCCAAAATCGTTGAATCGAACGTACGAAGTCATTACTGTATGGCGTAAATTCCGACTGGTCATAACAGGAGAATTAATTGTAGATCTAAGAGAAATTTTCAAAGTTCCCGTATACAAGTGGAATGTTACTCAAAATGCAATAAGCCTCCGTGCGGATAATTCTTCCTTCACGTTTATACTTCCTGAAGATGCTACAAAAATAAATGTAGATCGAAGGGAAATTATCACCTTTGTGGTCTCAGCCAGCTTTTTTGATAAACTGTTAAATAGTCCCTTAATCGGGCTTATAGCGATAATGGTTGTACCTATAATAGCGTTCGGCTATAGACGAATAAAGCTTTTGAAGGAAAGAATTAGGCATTGACTTCTTGTTGAGTTCTTTCGGTTCCTAAAAGTAAGTCTATCAAGGCTCTTTGGTCAACTTCGGCGCGAGTTCTCCAGCCTAAGTAAAGTTGTTCCTTCTCGTCTTGAGTTATGTATCCATATCGTATATAGCGGTCGATGTTTAGATCAGCGCGCCATCTTGGTATTTTTTCTCTTAAGATTTCTTCCACTTCTTTTCTTGAAACTCTTCCCTTTCTTGAAATTATATAAGCTATAGTTACAGCTAAACCAGCCAAATCGTCTATTCGCCAGCCAACCATTTTTGTTTCTTTAGGGGTTAAGGTTCCGCGAAGGGTTATGAAAAATCTCGCCTTATCTAACTGTTCGAGGCTAGGTTTTTCTGTTGGTGGAGGTTCTACCTCGAAAACTGTTTTCACCTGTAAGTCTAATCGTTCAAGATAATCATCAAGAATCTTTAGTACTCGAGGATAATCCTTTCCTAGGTTTTTACGAAGCTCCCAGCCTTTTACTCCAGGCTTTTTATGTCTCCGATAGAACAAGAGATGAGAGGCCCGTTTAATTTTGCTAGCGTAGTAAGCTTTTCTCTTACCTCTCATTTTTTTCACTTTTCCTTCTATTTTTCCATTTTTTCCATTCTTCATAGCTTACAGAAATTGGTATGGAAATCAGCTGTTCTTTGCTTTCTGGTTTCAAAATTGGCTTCTGATGTGGTTTGATAAATATTTCTCCTTCTAAAGGATGGATTTCAAAGGTTGCATAGCCATAGGTTACCATGAAACTAGTCATGTAGGCACGGTGAATCGTTTCCTCATATGAGTCAGCGCCAACAAAATCCCAGTATCTTATTTTTTCTTTTTCAGCTGTTCTGGATTTCAGTTCCTCCCAAAACTTTTCGAGTTGCTCTGCGAAGGTTTCGTCAGCCAAAATTTGCTCTTTCACTAACTCCTCACGGCTAGTCAATTCGATTTCGGTTTCCTCTAAAGGGGCTTCACGCCATCTTTCGTTTAAAGGTGCAAGAGTATGCCAATAGCTCAAAGCGTTTTTTAGACTATGAAGGGAAATTTGTTCCAACTCGACGATTGGGTGCCAAGCTTTTAAGAATATATCTACTAAAGCCTCTTTGTCGAGTTTTCTTATTTTATCTTCCAGCAGAAAAGGATCTGTATAAAGCGAGGTTGAACGATGTTTTACCCATTCGCTTTGAAGTTTAATCACCGAAGCTAGATGATAAATTGTTTCCGCGTCCAGACATAAGTCTTCTAAGCTCTCCCATTCCGGAAAGTACTCTCGAACTACGGATATGATATCATCAACATCTACAAGAAAAGGGTCTAAACCTCTATCTTCCACGGCTCGGCACATTTCAATGATTTGTTGAAGTCGCTCTCGACCTATCCTTCTCCTTTCTCGTTTTGAAGCCTTTACAGATCTTTCTGTCATCGACCTAGGCAACCTCGCGTATCATAGATGTTCCTTCAACATTTTGAACTGTTATAACATGAATGGTTTCTTCAGCGAAGGTTACTTGACTTGGTGTGATGATAACATACTGAGCATTCGATTCTCTCACGGCTGAAATCAATGTTTTCGCTATTGTTTCGCGGTTCCGGGGGTCCATATGGATATCGAATTCATCTACCGCCCTAAATGGTGAACGAATGTGTTGCTGTAGAGCTAGAAGGAAGCTCATAGTTGCCGTGCTTCTTTCTCCTCCACTTTGGGTGTAAGCATTTAAGGGGACTGGCTTGGCTCCTTTAAAGCCTACAAGAAGTTCTAACCCAGCTGCCTCTATGTCATTCTCGTTTACTAGTTTAACCTCGCCTACAGCGTTAGCTTCCATAAGTATTTTTTGATATTGCAAGTTCACCCGGTTAAGGAGACTTTGAATTACTGTTCTCCAAGCTTCCATACGTGTTTTAACCTCTTCCATGGCTTTTTCTCTGTTTTCAGCTACAAGTCTGGCTTTTTCTTTTAGTTCTAAGTAGAGTTTTGAATAGGATTCATACATTTTCTCGACATCTTCGGAAACATCGGCTAGAGCAGCTAGATGTCCGTCTACCGTTCTGATCTCGTCAACGATTTCCATAGTGTTTCGAATAGAAACTATTCGTGACCCTTTTTCTTCAGCTCTTGTTATGGCTTCTTTTAGTTCAAGAGATGCAACACGTAGTTGACGGTTAAGTTTCTTGAGGCTCCTTTCTATGTTTTCTTTTTGGTATTGCAGGAGCGCGAGGTTGATTTTGCAGTCTACTACAGCTTCGTTAATTTTTTCTAGTTGTGAGATTAAATGATATGTTCTTGCCCGAACTTCATTTATGCGGTTGGCAAGTTTGCTTATCTGTTCGTTAGCTGTTCCAATTCTTTCTTTTAGGTTTTTTATTTTTAGCAGTTCGAAAGTTTGTGGGAGGGTTAGCTGCGGGTTTTTAGGTTTCAAGAGTAAGGGTTGTAATTGTTCAACTTCCTTTAATAGCTTAGTACAGAAGGATAAGTTCAGTTCTTGCCTAGCTTTTTCTCTTTCTAATGTCAGGTGCTCCTCATAGAGTTTTTGGCTTTCCGCCTTTAGTGTTTCTGCATCTTTTTGAAGCCTATTTTGTCTTTTTTTAATGGATTGAACTTGGTTTTCTGCTTCTTTAAGTGAAGCTTGTTCATTTCTGATGTTTTTTTCTATTTCTTCTACAATTTTTTCGCGTTTCTGTACTTCCGCCCAAGCTAGTTCTCTTTCTAGAAAACGTCTTTTGATGAGCAGTTGTTTTTTCTGTTGATACCGATCGTACTGCTCTCTCCAATAGTTAAGCGTTTCTTGAGCGGATTCCAAAAGCTTGTTCATTGACGCTTCTTGGCTTAAAATTCTGTTAAGCTTCTTCTGAGCTTGTAGCACATTTTTGCGGTAAGATTCAATCCCAACTGCAGCTTCTACCTTTCGAAGCTTTTCTTGGGGAGACAAAATTGTGAACTCTTCCACCATGTTTTGATGCATTATTATTAACATGTTATCAGGGTCTATGCCTAACCTGGACAAGACACGTTGAACTTCATGTTTGGTTGCAGCTCGGTTTTCTAGGGAAAACCAATAGTTACCGTCTTTTCGCAGAACTCTGGTCAAGAATATTTGGTCTTTTTTAAATTTTGGAACAGGTCTACGTCTATTTCGTTTTGAATTGTCCAACACAAGGGTTATTCGAGCCTGATCTCTCCCCCAACGGATTAAGTCTCGAAGTCTTCGTGCCCTTTCAGTATAAGATTGCCCTAAACATACCGAGATAGCTAAGAGTAGAGAAGATTTTCCTGAGCCGTTGGGCCCGCAAATAACGTTTACACCAGGTTTAAACGGTATTCTAGCATATTCATAGGACATGAAGTTTTCTAAGATAACCTCCTTTATTAACATCTAACAGTTTGCCTCGGTGTGTCCAAGTATAAAAGGAAGTTCGGTATTTTAAAGATTAGGCAAGGTTCGCTTAAAAACATAAGCATACACAGTAAAGCTTAACCATAAAACTTTATAGAAATGTGTAGATTTTAAACCGAATTTTTACTACACAACTCTTATTAGCGTTGTTCGGAAATGTAGTAGAACACCAGCATGGTGGGAGAGGAAAGTTTAAAGTGAAGAAACTCATTGGAATGATATTGGCTTTCTGCTTAATAGCCTCAACCCTGCTGCCTGCATCCGCAGTTGATCAACTGTTGAAATCCGACTTCAACAAAGTAAGCTTCGCTAAAACCATTGACTTCTTTGATTACGTTAAAGCCTACGCGTTGCTTCATGGAATGAAAAAACCATCGGATAATTGGCGTGCCTATGTATATTTGACTTACGTAAACAAAAGTGGCTTAAAAATGTTCTATGCTGGCTTATGCAACATAAGCAATGGAATGGTTGATCTTTCGATTCCATTGCAAACACTTATGCTATATTATAAAACACAAAACAAGAGCCGCGATATAATTGTATCTTCATCTTTCGTTATGCTTATGGCTTTCAACGACACAACGCAATCAAAGTTTCCGAACTCGCCTGATGTAAACGACAATTTATGGGCATCCTTAAGCCTAGGCTTTAACCTTGAACATTACTTCTCTAACGCCAGTTTTCCAGCCTTAACTAGCAAAACAGAGATTTACCCGTTGAAACATTCTGAGGATGGGTTAACATGGACTTGGGGGATGCGTTACACAAACTTGACGGCCATATGGTGGCGAACTTTCATAAGAGAGGACAACCACACCTATGTGAAGCTTCCAAACGTCATAACAACCTATGATGAGTTAACATTCAATTACACGTTGGAGATAAAGCCAGATGAAAACAAGGCTGTTTTAAGACAAGACCACACTATAGGACGAATTCGGAATCTCTGGCATTTCTGGGGATGGTTCATTGTGCCGTTATATAACCGCTATAATAGTAGTGGGTGCTACCGTTATGGGAAAAAAATTTCAAATGAAACTGTATACGATTTCCTTCAAAGACATAAAATAAAGATGAGCGTTATAAACTTCCAAACCTCGGTTGTTCTTGAACGAAAAACTTACTGCAAGTCCACGAGTGGAGAAAACGTAACTGACCGGGACTTGATGATCGACTCAACTATTTCCACTTACTGCGATGACGGAGAGAAAGTTTTCGATACCAATTTTGGAGTGAAGGAAAACTACAAACTCTTCAACTACACTAGGGATCCAACAGAAACAGAGTATGAGGTTTATAAGGCAATTACACGAACATGCGAAATCCACGGAATAGCCCAAAACAGTGAGTTGCTAAAGTTCCACAACAGCCTTCTCAAATATCTACCGCTCGTAATAGCTCATATGCGCCCAGAATTGTTCCAAAAAGCCAAGGAAACAATAACAAACATGACTAAGGCGAAGTATCTCTATATAATATCCTATCCGAACTACAGTGGATTCCGGATAGAGCATGACCCAGTCTATACTGCGTACATAGCATCGCCTCCAGAAGAGGGGGGAGAAGCTGATAAGCGATCCCCATTACTTGGCTTCATGACACTGGTTGCAGTTGCCGTTACAGTGATAATCCTTGTAATCTTAGCCCTCGCAGTGATAAAGCTTCTGAAAAGAAAACCAGAATCAGAAACTTAAGCTTAGCTTCCTCTATTTCTTTGCGTAAGCCTTTTCTCCAATACGCCAGTTATACTAGTTCAGGTGATTGTTTAAATGGTTGTAGCTGGAAAGATTTTCAAGCTTGCGGAAGAATTGCCTTTAGAAGAAGTTGCCGCGACATTGGAAGGATTTAAGAATGAGGACCCCTTCGAAGAAGGAGATTACAAGTTTACGCTCATATCAGAAATTGTTAACCTTCTAGCGAAACCTCGGGAAAAATCTGTGGTTGGCGTTTACTCACACGATTATGTGATCCGCGTCTTCCACCGCGGGAAAGTTATGCCGCTCCCGCGAACCATAGAAGCTCTTTTTAGTTTCACACTTCACAATGAAAATATGTTTTTGACGATTGTAGAGAAGAAACGAACAGCCAACTTCATAGCAAATAAGCTAAGCGAAATCCTTTTCGAGAAAATTGGTGGGATAGTAGAAGCCCGAATTCCACCAGAAACCCTTCGAAACTTTCACCTAAAGAACCCTGAAGACACCAAAATTACCTTTTTCGACAATGTAGACATTCCTAATGTGGATAAACTTTCACTCTATGGTCCTGACTTAGTGAATACTTCACTTTTCGAGGACTATTGCAAGAGAGGGGATCTCTGGTACATTGTGGCTCGTTCCAAAGAGTATGACTATGTCGTGGGAATAACAAGAGATGCCTCTGTTACTATTTTCAACTTAACAGACAAAATGAAATATCTCGAATACGTGACAAAAGAAGTGTACCCCCTCATACTGTAAATCAGTCTTCCCAATCATGGCCTAAAATAGCTATTTATCAAGTGCGAGTTCAAGCCATACGCCATCATCTTTAAAGCCATATTTCTGATAAAATTTTACAGCATCCTCAAATACTGTGTCTACATGCATTTCCATCACATTTCTTCTTTTCGCTTGCTTCACAGCTTCATTTAGCAGGTTTTTTCCAATCCCTTTTCCACGAAAGTCTTCTCTAACTAGAAGAAAGTTAATGTGACAATTCAACGCTCCATGCATGATGTCTAGATAAAAGAACATATGTAGAACCCCAACCAATTGCTCATCAGATTCAGCCACTAGAAGCAGATGATTTCTATCTTCCAGAACCCCAAGAATTGTGTGGATCCTTTCACGTTGCCATTTTGACCACTCAAAAATCATACTTTCAATTGTTTTAGCATCCGCTTCTCTAGCCATGCGAATTTTAACCCAACTCATAAGTCTAAGAAAGTAAACGGTGGTATAAAAACAATAATTTAGTGTTAGTAACGCAGTAATGGTAAATATTAAACCAATTTCACTTTTCCTTGGGTGAAAAACAGATTTAATATTAATGTTTAAAACTCACTTCTTTTTCAATTTCCTAATAATTGGATAAAGAGATATGGGGATTTCAAGTTGAAAACCTGGGACCTTTATCGATTCAAGTGGCTGCTTGTAATGGAAGCGTTGTTTGCAGGGGTTTATATATCGCTTACTAGAGGACTTTTCGTTATCTTCCTGGTTTCTATTGGTTATGCTGTGGAAGCAATCTCTTTTGTGGTGCTGGTTTCCTCGTTTGTTTCACTAGTTATCGCTGGAGCCATTTATAAACGTCCAATATTCCTTATGAGGCATGTTAAACTCAAATTGGTTCTATTTCATGCCTTAGAGAGAATCACTTGGTTTTTTATTCCTTTAATTCAACATACCCTGGTCGTATCAGTTATTTATTCGTTTTACATGGTTTTCTCTTCTGTTCTCAGCATATTTCTTTCTTTTACCATCTATGGATTACTAGATGAAACAAGCATTAAAGATGTAACCGCGAAAAGATCTGCTGCGATGGGAATTTCCAACATCGTGGGTTATGGACTGGGAATCTTTCTTTTAGCCTTTCTCCCTTATGAGACTAAGTTTATCTCTATCTTTTCGCTGGGAACTCTTCTAGGGCTTTTTTCGACTTTTTTGATAATTTTTGTGGATGTTTCACGTTTAGAAAATGCAGAGCTCCCGTTGAGAACTATGCAGCCGGAGAAGGTTTTCTCAGCTTCCTTCTTCTTTGTAATTTTGCTTCTTTCCGGGAACCTTTTTGGGATCGTTTGGACTCCATATATCATGAACGAGTTAAAGGGAGCTGATTTCATCGCTGCTTCTATGAGTCTTTCCGGAACAGTAGCAAGCATTGTTGCCTCTCTTATTTGGAGCAAGAGGTCGTTCAAGGCGTTACGACTTGGGTTAGCCTTGAACGCCTTTGGACCCCTTTTAGCGTGGTTTATTCCCTTTCCGGAGTACCATGTTGGAATTTCAGCGTTTACATCTTTTACTTTCACTGCTGCAAACTTTATTGGGACTTTTCTTTTCGCTAAATACAATGAGTGGTTTGGGGCCATAAAGTCGAGCATATTATTGGTGATTATCGGTAATCTTGCTCAGCTTGCTTCAGCGCCTATTGGAATGTTTTTGGGAAGTAATTTTGTTTTAGCTTTTACAGTTCTTTTCTTGACTAAGGCTTCTGCAACTTTTTTAGCTATGGTGTTTATCCCTGAAGTTGCAGTATTACGTGAAGATGTTGCCCGAACTTATTCTCGAATCCTTTATCGGAACAGCATCGTAGGATATCGAGTTGCGGTTGAGGTTTCTAGAGAAACAGTACTCGGTGTTTTTAGGATATTAGCTCTGTCCCTGATCTTGACAACGTTATACTTAATATATCGGACTTTGCTGCTCTTAATAACGTGAAGAAGGGATCGAAATGGTTGAGGACATAATTAGAGTGATTAGGGAAATCTTCGCCCAGATAGCAGCTGAAACAGTTAGGCTTATTCCTAAAATTTTCATTGTGTTGGTAGTGATTGTGTTAACGGCCTTAGTAATAAAGCTGCTTAACTTTTCCTTCAGAAAACTTTTGAAGATGGTTAGGTTGGACGAAGCCTTTGAAAGACTTGCTGGGATAACTTTGCCCTTTTCTTTAAGCAACGTAATAATATGGGTAGCGGATTTAGGTATAGCACTTATCGCTATTTATGGAATAGTGAATCTCTTCCTTGGGACGCTGTATACTCAGCTGTTCACTGAAGGGCTATATTATGGTGCTCGGGTACTCAGTATAATCGCTCTAACCCTAGTAATATTCACTCTGTTTAATACTGCCATAGAAAAGGTTAAGGTTGAAACTCGTTTGAAAGGCTACATGTTCTTTATAATACTTCTATTGGTGACAGCTATGCTTGTGGATATAACCGCTTTAAGTGATCCAGTTAAAAACGCCCTAATAACTGGTTTATCTCTTGGGGTTGGAATTTCCATAGGGGTTTTCGCGGTATGGTTTTTCTTTCATGAATATTTAGATAAGCGGTTGTTAGAAAAATGAAATGAATAAACCATTTTTTGCTTAAAATAATTATTTTTTGTTCAGAAGATTTATAGCTACTTTTGGGCACTATCCCATATCACTACTACAAGAGCGCCTAGGAATGAGCATCTATGTTTAATCCTCAATTGAAGGGCTCACTAAATGTACCAGCGCCTAAGATGGAACGCTTAGGAACTGAATGGGTTCTCATAAGAGTTGAAACTCTACATGGAATGATGGAGGAAGTTGAGAAAATCCTAGGAAGCGGTGCAGCTCTTGTGTGGTACACTGCTGGGAAAGGGGCTGGAAGATCCCTTGCGCATATGATAAAGAAAACTATGGATACTAGCGACTTGCTTAGGGTAAGTAGATTTATAGTAGGTTTTTACGGAAACTGCGGTTGGGGAAGGGGGGAAATAGTATCATGGCGCCCAGAAAAGGGGGAATTCATTTTTCAGGTTTGGGATAATGTTTTTGCAAAAAAGGATTCATCTAATACTTCTTCATGTTACTTCCTTAAGGGGTTTATAGAAGGCGTGTTGGAAGAGCTTATAGGAAGACGTGTTAGAACCGAAGAAACAAAATGTATTTCAAAAGGAGATGAATGTTGTGAATTTAGTATAATTGTGAAGTAAAGTTTATTCTTCGGATGTTTTTCGCTTGATGATTAGCTGATCGCCTTCAATGCGGACAATAACATCTTCCCCTTCTTTAAATGGAAAACTGGTGTCCATGGCTACACTTTTCGGTATATAAATGAAAATTTTTGGGTATTTAGTTCCACCTCGGTTTACAACTTTACCTTTGCCTTCCCTAGCCATGGAGGGTGCACCAATAGAATTATCTGAAGTTTTATTTTTCAAATTTTTTGTCTACTCGGGATAGGTACCCTTCGCATTTATTAGTGTTCAATACCTTCTCTAGGCGACACTCCTTTTCGGAAGGGATGCTTAACTTCCCTCATTTCAGTAACTAAATCCGCAGCTTCAATTATTTCTGGTGGAGCGTAACGTCCAGTAAGCACTAATTCTACGTGCGCCGGCTTATTTCTTATCAGGTTTAAAACTTGCTCGAGATTTATGAGCCGCAAGCTAAGCGCTACGTTGATTTCATCCAAGATAACTAAATCATATTCACCACTTTCTACGACTTTTTTGGCTAGAAGAAAGGCTTTTTCAGCTAGTTGAACATCCTCTGTCGGCGGTGGAACCTGAGTTACAAAACGGCCTCTTCCGAAAGCTTTCAGTATCACGTTTGGAATTTTTTCTATAACATGGAGTTCGCCGTAGTCAAATCCGCCCTTAATGAATTGAATGATATACACTTTCAATCCTCGTCCAACTGCTCTCAACGCTAGCCCAAAGGCAGCGGTAGTTTTCCCTTTTCCATCGCCTGTATAAACTTGAACAAAGCCTTTTTCAAGTTGAGGTTTACTCATCTCCTAATCCTCCTTTTGGTTAAAGGTTAGTTCAGAAACTAACTTAGTCGCAGCAGAGTAAGGGTCGATTTTTCTATTCAAAATTTTTTCAACCAGTTCGTTGAAACCTTTTTTCTTTCTAAGCTTTTCGATTATAAGGTCGGCTACCTTGTCTTTTATGGCTTCCACGAGTTCAGTTTCAACCTTTTTTCGACGTTTGGAGATACCTGCACCTTTTTCTAAAAATGTTTTATGTTGGAAAATTTCGTTCACCAGTTGTTCGATTCCTTCTCCTGTTAAAGCTATAGTTTGGAGTACTGGTGGCTTCCAGGCTTTTTCTTTAGTGTTAAGTTCCAGCGAAGCTTTTATGTCGGTTACAGCTTTGTTAGCGTTTTCCAAATCTGCCTTGTTAACAACGAAGATATCAGCTATTTCCATGATCCCGGCTTTTATAGCTTGAATCTCATCGCCTAGTCCGGGAGCAAAAACAACTACAACGGTATGTGCAACCTTGATTATGTCAACTTCTGCTTGTCCGGCACCCACTGTTTCAACTATTACCACGTCTTTTCCAGCGGCGTCTAAAACCATAACTGCCTCCCTAGTGGCTTTAGCTATTCCGCCTGGCACGTTACGGGTAGCCATACTTCGAATGAAAACATCATCGTCCGTAGTGAACTTCTGCATTCGAATTCGATCGCCTAGGAAAGCTCCGCCAGTGAAAGGGCTGGAAGGGTCAGTAGCTACTACCCCCACAGTTTTGCCCCTCCGTCGAAGTTCGCTTATTATTTTCTCTATAAGCGTGCTTTTTCCAGACCCCCCTGGGCCAGTAATGCCTACTATATGGGTTTTTCCAGTATGGGGGTAGAGAAGGGCAATCAGCCTTTGGGCTTTTTCTCCATTGTTTTCAATTAGGGTTATGGCTCTCGCTATGGAACGTTTATCGCCGTTAATAACATTGTTTGCCAACTGTTGAAGCTCTTGCATCAATGTGGCACTTGTCTCCATTTTTATGGCTAGATTCTACGCGGCGCATTTTTCCGTACAAATTCGATTATGGTTTCCAGTGGTGTACCTGGGCCGAATACTTCTTTTATCCCCATTTTCTTGATGTGAGGTACATCCTCGTCGGGAATTATTCCACCAGCAAAGACTAAAACATCTGTTAGTCCTTTCTTTTGCATTAGTTCCATTATTCTGGGGAAAAGTGCCATGTGGGCGCCTGATAAAATACTAAGTCCGAGTACATCCACGTCCTCTTGGAGGACTGTTTCAACTATTTGTTCAGGAGTTTGTCTTAGTCCAGTGTAGATTACTTCCATTCCTGCGTCTCTTAGGGCGCGGGCTACTATCTTGGCGCCTCGATCGTGGCTGTCCAATCCAGGCTTGGCGATTAAAACTCTAATTTTTCTTTCCGAACTCATGCAAGTTTCCTCCTGATTTAGATTATGATTAGTTCTCTGTATTCGCCGTATACGGCGCGTAACACGTTACATATTTCGCCTAGCGTGGCGTACGCCTTTACAGCTTCTATAATGGTGGGCATTAAGTTTTCGTTTTTCTCTGCCATGTAGTGAAGTTTTTCTAATACTTGCTTGACTTTGTGGTTGTCACGTTCAGTCTTCAGTTTTTGAAGTCGAGCTATTTGTTCTTCTTCCACCTTTGGGTCGATTTTTAAGATCGGAATTGTTTCCATTTCCTTCTCTTCAACAGTATAGTCATTTACGCCAACTAATATGCGCTCCTTGCTATCTATTTCAGTTTGATATTTGTAGGCGCTGTTGGCTATTTCACGTTGGAAGAAACCTTTCTCTATTGCAGCGTAAATTCCACCCATGTCATCAATTTTTTGGATGTATTCCATGGCTTTTTCTTCCATCTCGTTAGTTAAAGCTTCTACATAATAGGAGCCTGCTAGTGGGTCAATGGTGTTGGCTACTCCGCTTTCATACGCTATTATCTGCTGGGTTCGCAATGCTACTCTCACGGCTAGTTCGCTTGGCAGAGCTAACGCCTCGTCGAAGGAGTTTGTATGTAGGGATTGGGTTC
>DAZI01000020.1 GCA_002507245.1 Candidatus Bathyarchaeota archaeon UBA233 | reverse complement strand
TACATTTTCGGCTGTTTATGGTTGAAATTCCCATTTTAAGCTTCATGTTGCGGAGAGTTTTGAGGATTTCTGTTACGCCAGGCAGCAAGTTTGTTATATGTGCAGCTTCTAACTCCAGCTTCTCAGCTATCTGAAATGCTTTTTTACGTAGTTTTTTTATCTTGTTTTCCGATTCTCCGTTGTTTCGCATGGAGATTTCAGCTTTTTCCAACATTTCAAATATGCTTTCGTTGAGCGAGAAGAGACATTGGGGGAGACCTTCACTAATAAGGAAGTTTCGGACTTCAGCTCTTACGGCTTTATAATCAATGTTAAAATCTATTATGGTTCCGTCAAGGTCGAAGACAACAGCTTTCACAGTCAGTTCACATATCCCCCTTTTTGCCTTTTTCGCTCAACATTAGTTTAAAGCGTAGACGCGCAATCTTTAACATATACTTTACGGTTTTAAGATGAAGAAATAGAAAATGAATTGAATAGCGTCCTACACTAATAAACTTGATGAATATGAACCGTTGGCAAGATTACTTGAAAAACCCGTTATGGAAGGTTCTTGTGGAAACTGTCCACTCGCTTGTAATGTACCCCCATCATAAAGCATACATTCGTGACGTCGTGCTCTCTGAGAATCCAGAGATTACGCCTGAGCAGTTGTCCGCCAAGCTAGGTATTCCATTAGGTGAGGCATTAGTCATCTTATACGAGTTAAAAACTTTAAACAAGGCGAACAGAAGAAGCCTTGAAAGTCAAGAAAACCTTTGACCCCAGATTTAACCGCATTTCGAGAAAAGAACGTTTAGTTATCTGCACAACAAAAGATAAACCGTTCACTCCAACCCGTAATCTAACTATAGAGCCGAAGTCTGAAATTTCAATGATCGTACCTTTCAAAACGTTTCTTGCGCTGGAGATAAGAGGCCGCTTTGACAGAATTATATCCTCTGGCATAACAAAAACCGAAACCTTTCCACAAGTATTTATTGCAGCTTGAATTTTAATCCCCTCCCCGATATCTATTATCGTTGTCCCGTCTGGTCTGGGCTCAGCATTTCCGGAAAAAACATTTTCGAGAGAGGCAAAGCTTTGGAGGCGTGTTGAAGAAGTAAAAATTTCTTTTGTTTTACCTATTTCAACTATTTTTCCGTTAAGTATCAAGGCTGTTCGATGGGTCATATTTTGGGCTTGAAACATATTATGCGTGGCAATCACTATGGTGGTTTTCATTCGCCGATTCACATCAGCTATTGCTTCCTCAATTATAGAGACAGTTTTCGGATCGAGGTTCGCTGTCGGTTCGTCTAACAAAAGCAACTCCGTTTCAAGAGCCAGAGCTCTGGCGAGGGAAACTCTCTGCTGTTCACCTCCAGAAAGCTTTCTCGCCTGTCTCTTCGCATAACCTTCTAGCTTAACAAGTTGCAACGCTTCTTGAACACGCTGTTTAATTTCGTTTTTCGGAAGTTTTCTCATTTTAAGACCGTAGGCAATATTCTCGTAAACGCTTGTGTTAAAAAACACGCTTTTTTGAAAAACCATAGTAAATTTACGCCGAAACTCTTCAATCTTATCTTTACTTATCTTTATGTCACCGTAATACATTTCTCCTCTCGACGAAGCCTCAATCAAAGCCATAATTTTGAGCAATGTAGTTTTTCCAGCGCCGTTGGGCCCCACCACGGCTAAAATTTCGCCTCTCTTAACTTCTAAGTTTACGTTGCAGAGCGCAAGTTTATTTCCGTATCGTTTTTCTATGTTGTGCAATGTTAACAGGTTCATGGCGCTACTTCCTTTTTAGCAGGTTAACCAAAAAGCTCAGAGAGAACACTATAGCAAGAAGAATCATTGTTAAGGCTATGCCAAATTCGAAGTTTCCCCTTGTGGTTTCTAAAGCAATGGAAGTTGTCAGAACCCTTGTTAGTCCGGGGATACTTCCACCCAGCATAAAGGCTACTCCCAACTCAGCTATGGCACGATTGAAACTTGCAATCACTGCTAAAAATGTACTCGGAAGCGCCTCCCGCAAAACAGCTAAACGGGCTTCAGTTTCAGAAGCGCCTAAAGTTTTAGCTAAGTCCTTTATTTCCGGCTCAACTGACTCAACGGCATTGGCTGTAAAGGTTACAGCGATAGGTGTTATGAGAATCGCTTGACCAAGTATTATGGCTGTGGGGGTATATAGCAAGTGGAAGATTCCGAGCGGTCCAGCTCTAGACAAGAAGAGATAGAGAATTAAGCCTAGTCCCACTGTTGGTATGCCCAACATAGCGTTAAAAAACCCTTTTACCAAGTGTTTTCCACGAAAATTTCCTGAACCTATCAGTATTCCAAGAGGTATGCTCCATGAAACAGCTAGCAATGTCGCTGTTCCAGAAATGTAGAGCGACCGAAAAGTAGCATCTATAACAGCAAAATCTCCTGAAACTATGAGTTGGAATGCTTTCTGAACCCCCTCAGCTATTTCCCAAACCATGGTTTCATCTTCCGCGATTAAACAGGCTATTTATAAAGTTCTGGATGCCCATTTCGATAGTCGGATGGACATTCTGTTCCATTAAAGAAAGCGTATTCCCTAATCCACGTGGTTATTGGAGAATTCTCTTGTTTCAGAATTTCCACAGCAGGATTGAAGAGGCTTTGTTTATAAACGTCTTTCATGTACTCGCCTATTAGCGTTTGACATTCCTGAGAAGTTAGGAACTGTATGAAGGTTATAGCATCTTGGAAGTTGACTGTGGAAACCTTTTCAGGATTTACAGCGATTACGCTGTAAACGTTTATCAGTTCCTTTCCTTCGCTTACTAAAGCTTCCAGAGTTATGTGCCCTTCATTTCGATATTTCAAATATGTGCCTACGTCTGCTAATGTGTAGGCATTTCGCTCATTAGCCATGAGTAGAGTTTTACCCATCCCGCTTCCAGATTCTATGAACCAACCTTCTTCGCGTAAAACGGTCCAATTGAAGCCTATCGAAGCCCAAAGGGTTTTCTCTTTAACGTGTGTTCCAGAATCATCTCCTCTCGAAACCCAAACGATGCTTCCATTTCTTCCAGCTTCAATTATTCTAGTTAAAGCTTGTTTAACGTTTAAGTTTCGTATTTTAGCAGGGTCCTCTTCCGGTCCAGCGATAAGGAAAAAGTTATAGGCAATTATTTTTCTGCAAACACCATATCCCTCTTTTAAGAAGGTATATTCGGTTGAAGGCGCATGAACGAGCACTACATCAGCGTCGCCTCTTTTGGCATGTTTTATTGCAAGTCCTGTTCCAACAGATATGAAGTATAGGTCTATAGGGTTTTTCTCCTCGAATTTTTCTTCTACAGCGTCTAGTAAACCGGTATCATAGAGACTTGTAGTCGTAGAAACGACGAGTCTTCTTCTCCCCTGCATGGTTATTGTAAAGTAATAGGTTGTTCCGGCGATTGATGTTGTAACAGCTATGATTGTGATTGTTATCCACGTGAAGATTGTTTTATTCATTTTTTCACCGTTATGTTTGACTGTATATTTCGGCGATATGCTTATAAAAACATAACGCTTATAACAGAATGTGCCTGCCAACAAGAAAACCGCTCCATCATGCAAGATCTGGATAGAGAGAAAGGGAAAACCAGTTCTAGGCAAGGGTGGAGCGGAAATCCTCCGAGCAGTAAGGAAAGAAAAATCCATCTCCAAAGCCGCTGAAAAGCTTGGGATGTCCTATCGCTACGTGTGGAATCGACTTCAGAAGATAAGCCAAGCTATAGGAAAACCTGTAATAGAAACATTTAAAGGTGGAAAAAAAGGCGGTGGAGGAGCTAAACTAACAATAGCTGGCGAAAATTTGCTCCGTGAATACACACGACTGGAAAAATATGTAGACAAAGTTTTGGACGATTTAGAATATTGGGAGGCTTTAGGATTGAAAATAAGTGCTCGAAACCGTTTGAAAGGAATAGTTAAAGAAGTGAAGAAAAATGCAGTTACAGCGAAAGTAAAGATAGAAATAACCACACCCATTATTTTAACCGCGCTAATTTCGAGAGAAGCCGTTGAGGAACTAAAGATAAAACCCGGCGACAACGTAGAAGCTGTTATAAAAGCCACCAAGGTAATGGTGGCGAAATAACCCTCGGAAATTCAGCCTTCTATCACGTATCTATACGCTACGTATTTCCCAGCCGTGGGACTTTTCCGAATTATCCGTAGTATATCGCCAGGTTTAGCTCCTATGGCTTTCACAGCTGGGTCAGAAGCACGTATAGCAGGCAACTGATAGGGTTTTACACGATATTCTTGAAGCAGTTCTTCTCGTTCTTTTGGCGTCAAAATCTCGTGCTTAGGGACTAAAACATGTTCAAAGAGATTAAAGGGAGGGAAAACTCTAGGTAGAAGTTCTATTCCCCTTTTTCTCGCAGCAGATTTAGCAGCTTGAGTGAAACGTCCGCTGGTTATCATAACGGCCTTTTCTACTTCTCGCTCCTTCATGATCTTTTTTAAACGATTCACAAACTGAACGCCTATAGTTCCCGAGGAAGGAACACACCAGATAATCATTTTGCGTTTTTCTTTAGGGACTTCAATCAAATATTCAACTGCGTTTTCATGCTCTTCACGTTTCAAAAGTTTATATTTGCGAAGCTTAATGAGAACCTTAGCCTTACGTTCCTCTAAAGTTATCTCCTCTTCAACAGTCAAATCGAAACCTCAACATGCAGTTAGCATATGTGAATTCATAATGAAACGCTTAAACTTTACGCTTTTGTTCGCTATACAAAAAAGGCGACAATGTTTTGATGGGTCGGTTGGATAAGATTATGAAGCTTAGAATGTTTAAACTTGTTTAGACAATTCATACGGAATTCTTATTTTCCATGCGCTTTTCTATTCGGCATTGAAAAGGTTTGAGGTATGGAATCAGCTGAAGCCTTTGCCCCCGCACATATCACGGGGCTATTTCAGATATTCGACGAGCCTATTGACCTATTACGTAAAGGCTCGAAGGGCGCAGGAATCTCCCTAAAACATGGCGTGAAAACCCGAGTAATTCTCGAGAGGGAAATGAGAAACAGCTTAGAGGTATGGATAAATGGACATAAAACAAGTTCAGCAGAAGTCTCTGAAACTGTAGTAAAGGAATATTTGTCCAGAACTAAAGAAAAATTTGCAGTAAAAGTCGAACATAAGGTTCAAGTACCCATTGGCGCGGGTTTTGGCTCAAGTGGAGCCGCTGCGTTAAGCTTATCCTTGGCGCTTAACAAAGCTTTAAACTTGGGTTTAACTCGCTTAAATGCAGCCCAAATTGCCCATATAGCAGAAGTTAAATGTAGAACAGGGCTAGGCACGGTTATAGCCGAAACCTTTGGTGGATTAGAAATACGCATAGCTCCGGGAGCACCTGGAATAGGAAAGCTTCGGCAAATCCCTCTATCCAAGGAGTATCGGGTTGTTTGCCTAAGCTTCGGAAGCCTATATACAAAAAAAGCCCTAACCGACGTGGAATTACGTGAACGTATAAACAGGCAAGGTGAAAAATTATTGCAACTTCTCATGAAACAACCAACCTTAGAGAATTTCTTAAAACTTTCTAGAAGCTTTGCTGAAAACACAGGGTTAATCACGGAAAAAGTTCGAAAGGTTTTAGATGAAACCATTGCTTCCGGGATTATTTGTAGCATGCCCATATTCGGTGAAGGAGTCTTTTCCATAGTTAAACAAAACATGGTAGACCCACTTCTTGAGGTTTTCAGAAAAAATGTTTTCACAGGCAAGACTTTCGTAAGTGAAATAGACTTTAAAGGAGCAAGATTACTATGAGAATCAAAATTCCGGAAGACCATCCACGTGCTGAATCACTGCACATACGGGAAAAACTAATTAAAGGATTCGAAACAGGAGTAGTGGCATGCGCTGGATTAATTGCCCATGGAAGAGGAGAAGCTTTTGATTACCTTTTAGGCGAAAAAACAACTCCATCAGCTATGGAAGCCATAAAAGCTGCAGTTGCAACATTGTTGACAGCGAAAAATCCGGTAATCTCCGTGAATGGAAACACGGCAACCTTAACCCCAAAAGAGATAATAGCGCTAGCAGAAGTCACAAGGGCGAAAATAGAGGTTAACCTCTTTTATCGAACAGCCGAAAGGGAAGAAACGATTAGAAAACTGTTAGAAGAGGCTGGAGCACGACAGGTTCTAGGCGTAGGTGAGGATGCTTCGGCGTGTATTCCGGAGTTGGGAAGCGAAAGGCGACGGGTAGACCCAAGAGGGATACTCATAGCGGACGTCGTTTTAGTTCCGCTTGAAGATGGTGATCGCACTGAAGCATTGGTTAAAATGGGGAAAAAAGTTATCGCTGTTGATTTAAATCCGCTTTCCAGAACAGCGCAAAAAGCCACGATCACTATAGTGGACAACGTAACTCGGGCTATGCCTCTACTTGTGCAAACAGCGGGAAAACTCCAAAACGAACCCCGTGAAAAACTCCAACAAATCATCCAAAGATTCAACAACTCAGAGAACTTAAGCAAATGCATAAGCTTAATCACAGAAAGGTTGAGTGAACTAGCTGCTAAGGGAAGTTTTCTAGATTTGCCGAAGGAGGAATAATAAATGAGCATAGAAAATATCTTCGTCCTTGGCGCTGGCGCCATTGGAAGCGTTTACGGGGCGTTGCTCTCAAAAAAGAGAAATGTCACACTTATTGGAAAAAAGGCACATGTTGAAACTCTGCGTGCTCACGGTTTAAAACTTACAGGCGAAATAACCCAAACTTTCTACTTAAAAGCCGATACAAAAATCAGTGAAATTCCACCTAACACGCTTATACTATTAACAACTAAAGCTCAAGATTCCGTTCGAGCCATAAATCAGATAAAACCAATCTTAAGAACGGACACTGTTATACTAGTTCTTCAAAACGGATTAGGAAATGAAGAAATTATCAAGCAACTAGTCGGCGAAAAAGTTGAAGTTTTTCGAGGATTAACAATGATGGCTAGCGAATTCCTCGAACCCGGAAAAGTGCGTGTTTGGAAAGGGGAAACGCTACTGGCGAAAAGCAAAACAGCTAACGAGGCAGCTTTACTTTTCAATAGTTGTGGCATGCAAACAAGGATTTTAGAAAACATTAGAGAGGAAATCTGGCGAAAATTAATCCTAAACTGTGTTATAAACCCGTTAACAGCCATATTTTGTGTTAGAAACTGCGAAATAATCTCTGAAGATTTAAAATGGATCAGACATCAAATAGTCAAAGAATGCATAGAAGTCGCCAAGGCTGAAGGAGTAAACCTGGAAATAAACCTAGATGAGCTAGACCGCAAAATAAGGGACTATACAAACTTTTCTTCGATGTGCCAAGACATAATTAAAGGAAAACGGACGGAAATAGATTTTCTAAATAGCAAAGTTGTAGAGCTTGGACAGAAGCATAGAATTCCAACACCTGTGAATTACACATTGGCTTGCTTGATAAAGTTCTTGGAGGAAAGAAATGTTGGGTTTCGAGGATAATATTAGAGGGAAAAAGGGAAAATCGAAGATTATCATGTTAACGGCTTATGATTATCAGATGGCAAAAATTTTAGATGAAGTGGGGGTGGACCTGATCCTTGTAGGGGATAGTCTTGGAATGGTTTTTCAAGGTTGTAAAGACACAAAAAGCGTCACTATGGATGCTATGATATATCACACTAAAGCTGTGGCTAGAGGAGCTAAAAAAACACCAGTTATTGGAGATATGCCTATACATAGCTACGCAACTGTAGAAACAGCCTTGAAAAATGCGCGGCGCTTTCTGGAAGCCGGAGCTAAAGGTGTGAAAATCGAGGGAAACAAGCCTGAAATAATTAGGGCGTTGATTGCCGCGGATATCCCAGTAATGGGGCATGTAGGGCTTCTACCTCAAACAGCCAAAGCCTATAAAGTTCGAGGGAAAACCTTGAAGGAAGCTACCCAAATATTTCAGGATGCCTTGGAGATTGATGGTTATGGAGCATTCTCCATAGTTTTAGAATGCATTCCTGAAAGCTTGGCAAAGAGAATTACGGAAAATGTAAAGGCACCTACAATTGGCATTGGCGCTGGAAGATACTGCGATGGGCAAGTTTTAGTCATAAACGATATGTTAGGGTTTGATGAGAGTTTTGCGCCTAAGTACTTGAAAAGGTACGCTGATTTGAACAAAATCATTAAAAACGCTGTAAAGAGGTTTATGGAAGAAGTATATTCGGGCGCCTATCCGGATAAGGAACATACGTATCATTAAAAGGTGCATGACTAATGAAGGAAAAAGGGTTACCAGCCAAAACGGTTCTAAAAGAGATAGAGAGCAGGCTTAACAAGGACTTTACCTTCAACTCTGGGAAGGTATTGGGATCGATGTGTACAAACCCTCATGACTTGGCTAAAGAGGTATACGCAAGGTTTTTGGAGAAAAACCTTGGTGACCCAGGGCTTTTCCCTGCCACAGCCCAACTGGAAGAAGAAGTTATTCAAATGTTAGGGATGCTTCTTTCGAATCCAAAAGCAACTGGAAACATTGTTACTGGTGGAACCGAGGCAAACGTTCTTGCATTATGGGCTTTCAAAAACGCGAACACAAAGAATGGTGGTGAAATAATCGTACCTGTTTCAGCACATTGTTCCTTTGACAAAGCGGCTAGTTTGCTTGGTTTTAGAATAATTCGTGTCGGATTAAACGGCAAGTTTCAGGTGGATATTGAAGCCGTTAGGGAAGCAATTAACCATAAAACTGTAGCTTTGGTGGGTATAGCTGGAACCACCAGCCTAGGCGTTGTAGATCCCATCAGGGAACTTTCGGACATAGCCTTAGAACATAATCTACTTTTACATGTGGATGCTGCCTTCGGCGGATTCGTTCTTCCCTTTTTGAAAGAAATAGGCTATGAAGCTCCTGAGTTCGACTTCCGACTATCCGGTGTTTCTTCAATAACAATAGACCCACACAAAATGGGGTTGGCGCCTATTCCAGCTGGTGGGATCCTCTTTAGAAACTCAGACTTAAGAAAATTCATAACTTGGAAGGTTCCCTACTTGGCTGGAGGTGAAATAGAACAAGCAACTTTTGTGGGCACTCGTTCTGGAGCTTCAGTAATTGCTGTTTGGGCTTTACTTAATCATTTAGGGAGAGAAGGATACCGCAGAATCGTAAAGCGTTGTATGCGTTTAACATGGAAGCTTACTGAAGGAATTAAACAGATTTATGGATTAGACGTTATGACCGAGCCCGTTACAAACGTTGTAGGTATAAAATCCGATATTTTCAATATCAAACTAATAGCTGAAAAACTTCGGAAACTGGGATGGGCTGTGGCGCTTTTCCCGCGGCACATAAGAATTGTTCTGATGCCTCACATAAACGAGAAACATGTGGAAAGTTTCCTAAAAGATTTAAGAAACATAGTTAGAGAGTTGAAGGGCTAAACCTTGAAGCATCCATCCAAAGATATAATTGGAACCCGAAGTAGAGAGGTACATGGGAAACGTGTTGTTTTGTGTATTACCGGAAGTGTAGCTGCTATTCGAAGTCCAGAGATAGCTAGAAAGCTTATGCGTCGTGGAGCTGAAGTTTATGCAGTGATGACACAAAATGCTCAAAAAATAATTCATCCTTACCTCATGGAATGGGCGACCGGAAACCCTGTGATTACTGAACTAACCGGGAAAATTGAGCATGTAGCCTTGACAGGTGAAAGAGAAGAAAAGGCAGATTTAGTTCTTATAGCACCAGCTACAGCTAACACAATAAGTAAGATAGCCGCTGGAATAGATGACACAACCGTAACTACGGTTGTATCTACAGCTCTAGGCTCCCAAACACCCGTAATAATTGTTCCGGCCATGCACCAATCCATGTATAAACATCCAATACTCAAGGAAAACATCAAAAAACTTGAAGATTTAGGAATAGAATTTGTCCATCCCCGAATTGAGGAAGGAAAGGCGAAAATCGCGGATACTGAAGAAATTGTTAAAGTGGTTATCAATAAACTGGCAACTAAACAAGATTTCGGCGGAAAAAATTTCCTCATTACAGCCGGGCCGACTATTGAATACATTGATGAGGTAAGGGTTATTACAAATAAGAGTTCAGGCAGAATGGGCGTAGCTATAGCTGAGGAAGCGTTGAAGCGAGGAGCTGAAGTAACACTTGTTTACGGTTTAGGCACGGCTACTCCACCTTCTAAGGCTAAAGTTTTAAATGTGGAAACTGCGGAGGAAATGCGACGTATTGTCTTAGAGGAGCTTCGAAAGAGAAGATACGATGTGGTTGTAGCAGCAGCAGCAGTTTCAGATTGGACTGTGATGAAACCCTATAAGGGAAAGGTTTCCACACATAAAGTTTGCGAACTTACTTTGAAACTGAAACCTACCCACAAAATAGTTGATGAAATAAAAGAGACGAATCCGAAAACTTTCTTAGTCATGTTTAAAGCCGAATACAGGGTTTCAAACAAGAAATTAATTGAAAGCGCCTATATGAGGTTAAAGCAAACTGGCGCGGATCTGATCGTAGCGAACGACATTGCAAGAGAAGGTGTGGGCTTCAGAACTGAAACCAATGAAGTCTTTATAATAGACAAAGAGAAAAATGTAGTTCACATACCATTAAGTTCTAAACATGTTGTTGCGAAGAAGATTCTTGATATGATAAAGATGAAGCTTAGTGGAAAATAGGCTTATAAGTATGACGCAGACATGCGTATACTCTATGCACGAGTGAAACGAAGATGCAGAAAAAATTTAGAAAGGTCGCTGTAGGCGGAACCTTCGATGAACTTCATAAGGGGCATAAAGCATTGATTATGAAAGCCTTCGAGGTAGGCAGAAAAGTGCTTATAGGATTATGCACCGATGAGTTCGTGAAACAGATGAAAAAACCGCATGTTACCGCGTCATATGAAGAGAGACTTAAGGAGCTTAAAGATTTTCTGATAAAAAATGGCTTCATGGAACGAGCTGAAATAATTCCGTTAAATGACCCTTATGGAGTCACACTTTCTGAAGGTTGTATTGAAGCTTTAGTTGTTAGCAAGGAAACCGAAGCCCGCGCTAGAGAAATTAACATTAAAAGATGTGAACTTGGGCTATCACCATTAAACATAATCGTAATTGATATGGTTCCAGCCGAAAACCATGTTGAAGTTTCTACAACTAGGATTCGGCGGGGAGAAATCGATCGTGAAGGAAAACTGATAAAGAAGTGAACAATGTTCGAAGCTTCGAAGAACAAATTTAAACCCTTCTACAACCCTAATACTACCAGTAGCATGGTGCTTGATTTTGCAGAGAACTGGCCTAGCTAAACTTCCGCTTCACTACGGAAAGGCGCCTAGATGGTTAGTTACACGAATGACAAAGCTTGCTCAACAGATCGTGACTATAATAATAGATGAATACGGGCAAGAAGTCTTACTTCAAAGAATATCGGATCCCTACTGGTTTCAAGCCTTGGGCTGTGTTTTGGGTTATGATTGGCATTCTTCAGGAGTCACTACAGTCCTAACCGGCGTGCTAAAAAACGCGTTAATTCCTGAAGAGCATGGACTAGCGGTGTGTGGAGGAAAGGGAAAAGAATCATTGAAAACTCCTAGCGAAATATATACTATAGGTGAAAGATTCGGCTTCTCAATAGACAAGATTAAAGAGTTATACTATGCGAGCAAGATGAGTGCTAAAGTGGATAATGCAGCTATACAAGCGGGATACCAGCTTTACCATCATGCTTTCTTCATAACAGAAGGAGGTGAATGGGCAGTTGTCCAGCAAGGGATGTGCACATTGGATAGGACAGCTCGGAGATATCATTGGATTTCCGGTGGATTTAAAAGCTTTGTTGCTGAGCCACATAGCGCCATAGTTGGCAATGCGGTCAGAGCTAAAGTCCTAGATATGACTGCTAAAAAAAGCGAAAGTTGTCAAAAGGTCTGCGTTGACCTTGTTAAAGAAAAACCCAAAAGGATTATGCACATGATTGAATCTGAACGCCCCAGATATCAACGTTCGCTTGAGGAATGGATCCCAGAAACAATCCACAGTTCTCGATGGAAAAAATATGTCATAGAATTTCTATCCATGCCAATAACGCTGAATTGGAAAGCAGTAAAAAAGGCCTATGAATTTCAACCTAAAAATTATGAGGAATTGCTGAGTATAAAAGGAATTGGACCAGCAACTGTTCGAGGGTTAGCCCTTATAGCGGAACTTGTTTACGGAGAAAAACCAAGCTGGAAAGACCCGGTTAAATATTCCTTTGCCTACGGTGGAAAAGATGGAGTTCCCTATCCGGTAAATCGAAAAGCTATGGATAGGTCAATAAAAATCCTGAAACAGGCTATAGAACAGGCAAAACTTGGGAAAAAGGAAAAATTGCAGACCATTCAAAGACTAAGGCGATTTCTTCCAAGTAAATAGATCGCGAAACAAGGTAACTATTTAATTTTACTGTTTCTATTTTTATGAGATGATAATGTTGACAAACAAGAGCCTTGTCTTAAGAAAGTTCAGAGAAAAAGACTTAGATGAATGTCTCCAGCTGGGTAGACAGATGGTTGATTATCATCGACAGATATATGAAGACGATAGCATCCCTTATGATGATAAGAAACTCAGAGAGAAGCTGAAACGAACTGGCGAAAAGTACGTCAAAATGGTTGCAGAAGAAGAAAACAAAATTGTTGGGCTTTTAATTCTTGAAATAAAGGGTAGAAGCTGTGAGATTGACTACATTATTGTGGATAAAGATAGACGTGGGAAAGGTATAGGGAAGGCTTTGATGAATTATGCAAAGGAAACCGCCCTGAAGAGGAAATGTGTTGAAATAATCCTGCGGTTCGCTGCTAGAAATATAGAAGCTTTTCGGTTCTATCACAATAATGGATTAAATTGCTTAGGGATGGTTGAGGTTTTTATGCCACTCACGGAAGAAGGGAAAAATAGGTGGTATAAGAAGAAGGGAAAGAGAACGCATTTTTTAGGCTTAGAATGTTATTACTAACATGTTCTACTTGTCATTCAACTATTTTATAGACTATGTCTCTTTCTCTTACTCGCTCCTTAACTTTCAAACCAATACTCTGCCCTGCTTCAGCGCGCTCCACATTATTATGTTCTATCTGCATTGACTCAACTACTTGTTCAAAATTCGTTGTTGGTCCTTTAATTCGTATGCGGTCGCCCACGGCGAGTGACGCGGATAACTCTACAACTGCAACACTAATTTTGGTAAAATAATGCGTTACTCGACCTATTTCAACTAGCTCCTCCTCACTCAACAAAGCTTCCTCCAGACATTAATTCGCCCTTAACGCAAATATAACTGTTCCCACAACAAAACAATAACAGATAAGCCATGACTCGAAAAAAGATCTTAACCAAAGTAGCCGTTTATTGTGGTTTAACCAGCCCGATTCTGGTGTTTACGCTTATCTTTTACGCCATCAGCTTGGCTCCATGGTTCAGTTGGACTGAAAATGCTTTAAGCGATTTAGGAGTTGATGAAAAAGCCGGTTTTCCCTTTAATCTAGCCTTAATTCTTGGCGGAGTTTTTCTTGCGCTCTTTACAGTGGGTTTTAAAGATACTTTGCCGAACAAAGTGTTTAGTAAGATTAGTTCATCCTTGATGTTTTTAGACTCTGTAGCTTTATGTGCTATAGGCATTTTTCCAGAAAATGTTAAACCATGGCACTTTTATGCTTCCTTTACATTCTTTGTCCTTATACCCTTTTTCCAGTTTCTAGCGGGAGGAGCATTTCTGAGCGAGGGAGAGAAAAGCACAGGTTGGTTTACGGTTGTGTTAGGAGCGATTACACTGGCGGTTTGGGCGTTCCCTTGGAAGGCAGTTGCTATTCCTGAAGCCATTACCGCGTTAATACTTACGGTTTGGATTATTATCATGAGCGTTAGGATGCATGAACGTTTAGACTAAAACATAGAGGATTATTCCTCAGATATTACTCGTTTTCGAATCAGAAACCATAACAGCAAAACACCAATTAAGAACAGTACTAGGCCTCCTATCATTGAAAGAGCGTAAGGTACGTTCAGAACGGATTGCATTATATAAACCATGTAGGTGGGTCCAGCGAAGATTAGAAATGCTGTCAACAGCACTAGAAGGGTTTTCCCAATTTTAGATTCTGTAAGGTTCCTTCCAGTCATTGGGTTTTTCACCATTACTATTGTTGAGGTTTGAAATTTTATTCTGGGTTTTCCTTTATAACCCTTCCTTAACTTCTCCACCAAAAGTTTTAACGAGAAACTTAAAGAGGGCGAATCCTGCACCTTTATCTGCTTGTAATCCTGTGGTTGCGCCTAAGAGGGAAACCCCGTCCCAGCCTCGTTCCTTAGCTAGTCCTAACATGAGGCCGGCTGCGCCTAAAATTCTGCCCTTACCATAAATAATTGCTCCCCGTTCCATGAACTCAACAGCCAAACGCGACGAAGATGCAGCAACGTATATTTCCCGCGAAGGCTGAACAGAGGGCACACCGCCAAGGGTAACAACAAAGTTACAGTCAAGCTCAGAAAGAAAGTCTAAGATTTCACCGCAAACAATATAATGTGCCACCACATCATCTAAAGCTGGCTGAGTATCACCAGTTAAAATAACAAAGTCCGTTTTCTCCAAAGAAGCTTCATAAAACTGATACCGCGGGGGATAGCAAACCCCATTAGAGTCAACGGTTACGTAGTCTGGAAAAAATGGCGAGTAAAACTCAGCGAAAAGCCTTGCTCCAGTAAACTTTATTAAAAGATGCACCGCAATTTTTCCTACATTTCCAAATCCCGGAAGCCCTTGGACTAGAACAGGAGAACGAACCTTCGGCTCAAACAATAGATTAAGGAACGATTTATCCACTCCAAAGCACCTCTTTAACCTAGCCCCAAGCTAAACTATAGGTTTTTCTATCCAATCACATTTCAAAAGATTTAAGAACATGTTGATTCACATTTGAACTTAGCGGGGTGGGGTAGCCAGGATTAACCCGCTGGGCTCATAACCCAGAGATCGGTCGTTCAAAAGGAGATCAGGGCTCTCTGACTCCCTGAAAGTCGACCCCCCGCTACCAAAATTTATCACATTATTGATAGCTCCGGTAACTTTGGTTAAGCAGTTGGAAATAGCAGATACGTCAGAAGCATACTTTAGGGATGATTTCACTAAACTAGTTTTATTCTTTGACTGTAGCTTTTACTCGAAGATGTAAAAGCTACAGTCAAAGAATCAATTCATTGTTAGAACTTATTGGAATGTATTTCACTAATTACCAATAGTTTTAATAGCTAAAATATAGAAAAGCTTTAAATCTTAAAGAGGAGTGAGACATGCCCCATCCCATCTGTCATATAGAGATCCCAACAACAGATGTTAGAAAAGCTGGAGAATTTTACAGAAAGCTTTTCGGCTGGGAGATAGATTATGCCTTTGGCGAAAACTATGCAATCTTCAATACTGAAGAAGGACCATGTGGAGGACTGGATAGAAAAGACGAAGTCACACCAGGCAATATAATTGTTTACATTTTAGTTGACGATATAGATGCAATGCTTGAAAAAGCTGTAGAACTTGGAGGAAGAAAGGTAAAGGAGAAAACTGAAATTCCAGATATAGGTTGGTTTGGTCTCTTCACCGACTTAGACGGGAACACTATAGGCTTATTTACTCCAAAGAATAGATAAGCTACTCTTCTCACCAGTATAAGATTCGTTTTGGGAACACCTCAATCACGCATCGAACAGTCCTATCAAAGAGAGGTATTCCTAAAGAATCTCTTCCTTGCTTGTCTATCTGAAGTCTATATTTATTAATATGGTCCTGTGTTCTTTTGATAAATTCTTCTTCATCCTCGATAACCTTTCCTTTTCCGAATAGTATAACGGCTTCTTCACCGTTGTAAACAGCCACTGCTACATTATTATTCTTTAAAAGGTTCTGAACTTTAACAGAGAGTCTATCTGTTTGAACATAGACTCGCCCGTTTTCGTAGGTGAAGAAAACCGGAACAACGTGAGGTTCACCCTTCGGAGTCACAGTTGCGAAACTAGCAAGCCGCATTCTATTCATGAAACTTTGAACTTCCGTTAAGTTTTTAGGCGTTTTCCATTATCCCCGCATGAAGATTATGGAGAAAGATCTGTTTTGCAGTGATAACATCTTTTATTGATGCGTGAAACTGGTAAAGGTTTTCCACAGTTGGGGCATCTAAATCTGCGGTTCATTTCCTTTAGCCATGCTTCTGTTTCGCCAGCTTTTATTCTTGCTAGGTTTGCTCTTAGATCCACATTGTCATTTAAGTATCTTTGAGCTAATTTCTCGAATTCTTCGCAGTTATGTGTGTTATATTCGGGGCATTGATAGCAGAATTGAAAGTTCTTAGCATTTAGGCATTGAACTATCTTGCAGTCGTTACCCCAGCAATTAGGGGTTAGTACTTGACATCCTTCGCATCGAACCTTTTCGGGGGAGATTTTAAAATAATCCGCAACCTTTTGCAGGTATTCACCACCATCTTTATATGCACGATAAATTCCACATGCGCCACAGTATAAGCCACATCTTCCAACAAGGTTTAATTCAACCAAGAAACTCTCTTCCTCTAATTTGACAATAAAAGGGTTATACTTCCATCTTTTTATTTTTTCGCTATTTTCGGTACATGAGTAGGACTCCGATAAGCATTGTTATCCCTGCTGTCAACTGTATTGGCGTGAACGTTTCTTTTAGTACGAGAAAGGCCGTTAGAGCTCCGAAAAGCGAAGCCGTAGAAAATATAGCACCAGTTTTCATGGCGCCTATTTCTCTCAGAGCAAAGAGAAAAAAGAGAACAGAAAAGCCTATGCTAAAGGCACCTACTGAGAAAAGGTAAGGTAAAGCTGTTAGGGGGATTTGGACATCAACTTTTAGGGGGAATGATAATAATAGGAGGATGATTCCACCGGAAAGGCACTTAAGCGCTGTGATTAGAATTATGTCCTTTTTTATGCTGAGGACTCGACTGAGATTGTTGTCTATGCCCCAAGAAAAACATGCTGTGACAATTAGGAGGTTTCCGAAAATTTCGCCTGATAAGGTCAGCTTGTGGAATTCCCCGTTCGTTGTTAAGAAAATGGCACCTAATGCCACGATAAGAAAGCCTAAGTACTCGTTGATTTCTCCTCTTTCCTTTAAAACCGTTAAAGCTAGGAGCGCCGTGAATAGGGGTTCGCTGTTAGAGAGGAAAGATGCATTAATGGCCGTGGTTTCATTCAACCCATACATGTATAAATAAGGCGCAATAACCGATCCGAAAAGAACAACAAAGCTAAGCACCACATAGTCTTTTAAGCCTATGCTAGTTTCAGTATTTGTAGGAGTTTCAAGCAAGGAGAGAATTCTTCCATATAAAGGTGAAATTCTAATCATTGAAAGAACTATTCCAGCGGTAAGGTAGATGGCTCCAGCCACAAGCAAGGGATGAACTTCAACTAGAACAATCTTGTTAAGAACCGTGCTTGCTCCAAATAAGAGAGCCGCAGTCAAAGCACCTACATAACCCCAATGATGAGTCATAGTGTCCCATTGATAAAACAGCAGTTTAATTTATAGAAATTTCCATTTGAACCCTATTTCACATATTAGGATCTTTATTCTTTGGTTTTTCTTCATTTTGTCCTTTCTTTATCCTTACAAGAGGATTAGAGATGAAAATTGAGTTAGGCAGATAAACCGTTTGCCCATTTTCGGTTTCTATTACCGTTGACCTTACTCCTATCTTAACTACTTTTCCGACATAGTTCATCCCACCTACTCGAACTTGAATTGTATCACCAATTTCTATGGCTTTTTCACCTAATACGAGGATTCCTGAAACCATGTTTTGGATTATGGTGCTTGTGGCAAAACTTATGGCTATGCTAAAGGCACCTAGACCTACTATTAGCGATGTCAGGTCGACACCTAGAACCGCAACTATGATAAACAATCCAAGGATATAGACAACATATTTAGAAACCCGAACAATCCCGTTCTCAATTTCCTCGGGAAAAGGGGTTTTCTCAAAAATCTTACGCAAGGTTCTGGTTAATATTTTCGCTACTAGATAAGTGGCGGCAAGAGTTATAATAACTTTAGTAACCTGAATAAGCATTTCTGCTTCTTCTGGCTTCAATTGAGCAATTTGCATCTCTAAACCCCCTTCCTTACCTTTTGTAGGTTATTAATTTGCCTTTTGAGCTTTTCAACAATTCCTATAATTACTTTTCGTTTTTAGGAGTACGCAAAATTTAAGCCTAGAACAAACAAGAAATGATTGGAGGGTTATGAATGAAGGAAATCGTGAAAAAGGTTAGTTTGATGGAGCCTATTGATGTGGAAACCGTTCGTGTGAAGAGATATCCTCTGTTTAAGGATGCTTACGTTATTGACTTGCCTTTAACCGAAGAACCAAATTACATATGGCGCATATTCTTCGAACAAGAAATAAAATCGTCGCTCCATTTGTGGGATAGAAAAATCGTTATAGTGGGACAGATATTAAAGCTAATCACGACACCGACTAAAATAAGGGAAAAAATCGAGTGGCTCAGAAAAGTTATAGAGAAAACAAATAGTCGTGTTGATGAATATAACAGGGCCCAAGAGGAGGCAAGAAAGGCTGAGGAAGCTTTGAAGAAAATAGACGAGGAAGACTTGAAGAGGATAAGAGATGAGATTCGATGGGTAACTAGAAGGTAATTTTCACTAATGTTTCTTTTGTTTCATACTTAAAAGGTTAAATGACGGAAAGTTTGTCAAGCTAACATTACATCTTGATGGAAACTTTTTTCCGCTTCCTTCTCTTTTTCGTGACACGGAATTTTCTTCAAGTGAATGAGCTTTGTGAAGTTCCTGCATGTACCAAGCACGGTCGCGAGAGTAGAACATTCCAGCGGTTATTCCGAAGATTAAAAGGGATAATCCGCTTAGGATTAAAGAGAGACCTAAGGTAGCTCCAGAAATGGGTTGCAGGTGGTAAGGTATGAAAAAGAGCCATTTTGGGTTTTCGGAAATAAGCAATGTTTCGAGTATTCCGCCAACGAAAAATATGGCTCCCGCTAGAAACATTAGATAAGCAAGTAACTCGTTATGTCTTGATTCTTCAGCTTTCTCATGAAGATAGTCTCGGATAGACATGATATATCGATATGTTCGAAGAGGAAACTGATAGGTAAGTTTTATTATCCTAGAATAAAGATTTAAGGGGTTTATTACAGCTAAGCAACGACATGTTTCAACAATGCCTACTGATGAGTTTTTCGTATGGTCATAAAAAGTTCAGCGGGTCTACTGGTTTCTACATGTCTTTCCAGCGGACAAAGAATAGAGAAGGGAAGTTGATGGTTATTTATTTCGGAAAGTAAAAGAAGCTAAGTTATTGCTATATACACTTTTTTGCCATCCATATTGTACTGATGCCATTCCACATTTAGCTCTGCCCTTGTTTCATGTAAATGCACTTTTTGGGTTCTAACCAGTTCAGCCATGGTGTCCAGGAATTCTCTAATGAAATCAGCTTGCCTTGGTTCTAATTCGGCAATGTGCACTGCATTAAGTATATCCGTAGGCATGAAACCTAACTCCTTGCGTAGGGACTGAACTCGTCGTGCTAGGTCACGCATTATCCCTTCACCCACTAAGGCCTCATTGCGATAAGTGTCTATGTAGATGGTTATGTCATCCTCAGAAGCCTTTTTCCACCGGTTATTTGATAAATCTTCCGTGGACGTTTCTCTGTACTCCACTTTTTTAACGTTGGCTAATTCGAGAAAAATCTCTTCAACCTTCTTGATGGATTCATGCACATTGGCTGAGGCGATTATTACGGCTTTGCTTAGAGGCCATCTTCGCTTGAGCCTTGCTTGTTGCCGTGCTGAATAGACAAGTGAAACGCATGCAAGCAGGTTTTCGAAGTCCTTTTCCAAAATTTCGTTTCGCAACCGGGGGTTCGGTTTGGGCCATTTCTCAAAGTTTACTGATTCCTCCAACGTAGGATCGAGTCTACGGTAAACGTGCTGATATAGAAACTCGCTTAAGAATGGTGTGACTGGATTGAAAAGCAATATCAGAGTTTTTAAAGTGTGCCAAAGAACTGCGTACACTGTTAATCGTCTGTTTAGGGATTCTGGGGCGTCGCTCCACAAGTCCTTACGTATCATGGGAACATAAACGCGGCTAACAGTTTCTACCACAAACTCTTCGAGAATTGCCGTTGCAAAGTTGAACTCGCATTTTTCAAGTCTTTCGGTATATTCGGCTATAGCTTTTTGAAGTTTGGAAAGGAGCCAATAGTCTGGAAGCTTTAACTCGGCTTCAGTTTTTGCCCATTCTAGGCTGTGTTTTTTCGGATCGAAGTTGTCGTATTGAGCGTTTTGCATGAAGAATCGATTAAGATGATAGAGTGTGGAAAGCACTTGATAGGGTCTTCGGCTAAGTTCTTTAACATCGAAATTCATAGAATCCACAGGTGAGCATTTGCGTAGTATGTAGAACCGGCAGAGGTCAGCGGAGTATTTTTCTAGCAACGGGTTTACTTGGATAACGTTTCCAAGGCTCTTGCTCATTTTTCGCCCTTTCTCGTCTAGAACTAAGCCGTAGAAAAGGAAAGCTTTGTAGGGAGCTTCAGCCTTACCAGTCAGTAATACATGTTCTAGCAACAGCGAGTTGGCCCATCCTCGAGTCTGATCTATGCCTTCCACTAAGAAATCAACGGGAACATATTTCTCGAACTCTTCGTCTGAAAATCGTGCATACGGCGAAGCGCCACTGTTATGCCAAGTGTCTAAGACGAAGGGTTCACGTTTCATTAATCCGCCGCATTTCTCGCATCGAAGTAGTATCCTATCTATCCAAGGTTTGTGTAGCTCTTTCAACTCAGTCGGAGAAGCCATACGTTCCAAAAGTTCTTTCTTGCTACCTATAAGGGCTTTAGCGCCACATTGTTCACAAACCCAAACAGGTAAAGGCGCGCCCCAAATTCTTTCGCGGGATACGCACCAAGGCTTACCCTCTTTCAGGAAAGCGAGAAAACGGCTTTTTGGCCCTGGATAGAAGGTGTTTATTTTCTCAGCTGCCGCTACGACCTTGTTATTTATTTTGTCTGTCCATAGGAAGTATTCACGTCTCGCTAACCATATGAGCTTATGGTGGGAGCGCCAACATGTGGGATATTCGTGAGTTATCGTTTTAACCGAAACTAGTAAGCCTCTTTTCTTAAGTTCATCTATCACTTTTTCGTCGGCGTCGCGAGCGAATAATCCGTGGAAGACGCCAGCTTCGCTTGTGAATCGGCACTCATCGTCGAATGGTACATAGATTGGTGCGTTACGCTTTCTAGCAGCCCAGAAGTCTTCTTCACCGTTTCCAGGCGATAGGTGAACCACACCTGTGGCCGTTTCAATGTCAACGAATTCTTCGCATATAACGGTGTGTACGAGAGGAAGTTTATCTAGCTCTGCCTGTTTCGGGATTAAGTCTTTAAATGGAAACTCGTATTTTGTGCCTTCAAGGCTTTTCCCAGTTACTGTTTCTGTTATTTCGTATTCGCTTATGCCTAACTCTTGCATTACTGACTCGACTCGTTGTTTCACCATTATCCATCGCTCATTGCCTACTTGGACTTTAGCATATTCAGCTTCTGGATGCACTGCCAACATGGTATCGGTGATTATTGTGAAGGGCATAGTTGTCCATATGAGGAAATATTCGTTTTGAGCATTGGCTAATTTAAACTTAAAATAGAGTGAGGGGTCTTCTACCTCTTGGTAAGCACCTTCGTAGCCTACCTCAGCACTACTGAGCGATGTTTGGCATCCGGGACAGTAAGCCACTACGTAGTAGCCTTCACCTAGGAGGCCTTGCTCCCAAGCACGTTTAAGATATCGCCATTCTCGTTCTATGTATTCGTCTAAGTATGTCCAGTAGGCTTTCTCGTGGTTGATGAATATACCAAGTTTCCGGTCGGCTTCTAGCCACTCGCGGTGGTAACGCATTATGGTTTTCTTGCACTCCTCGATGAAACGTTCTTCACCTACTCGTTCTAAAAGTTCCTTTTTGTTTTTCACGCCTAGACGACGTTCCACTTCAAGTTCTACTGGTAGGCCCTGACAGTCCCAGCCCGCCCAGAAGGGAACGAAATAACCCTGCATTGTTTTCCATCGATAACGTAGGTCTTTCATTACACGCCCGCGAGCGTGTGCTATGTGGGGAATCCCATTAAGAGTTGGTGGGCCTTCAACAAAGCCAAGAACCCCTGTGTTTTCTTTTTCCTTTTTCTCCATAAGTCGTTGCAGGATTCTTTTTTGTTCCCAAAATTCACGGATTTGTTTTTCGATTTCGAGCGGGCGATAATCTACAGTCAGCCAGTGGTTAGAATTAGCTTTGAATTTGACGGTCACCTTTCATCCCATACACCCGCCATAACCCCAAAGTAGTAGATGAAACATATAACCTTTTTGAAACTAGAATCCACTCTGAAGGTGAGAAATATAGCCATAGATTAAATCTTTTGCAATTGTTAATTAAAAAGGTCTATTTACAGCCTACTAAAGAATAAATTAAAGCGGTATCTTTTTACCAGAAAAATCCCGTTTGAACTTTCCAAATTCGTTCTTCATTCCCCGAAGCTGTTCGGAACCGAACACTGGTCCATCTCTACATACACGATACTTGCCGATTACACAACTTCCACAGATACCGATGGCGCACTTCATAAGCCTCTCCAAACTGGCTTCGAAAGGCATCCTATATTTCTCGGCAACAAGAAAAGCGTTAACTAGCATGGGTTCAGGACCACATGCATAAACCATTTGAAACTCGTTGGTTAAAAGGGATTTCTCGAGAAATTCTGTTGCCATTCCTTTCGAGCCGAAGGTCCCATCTTCAGTTGATGCCAGCAATTTTCCACCATATTTCTTTATTGCTTCATCTATTTCTTCTAAGAAGATTAGCTCTGTCTTCGTTTTCGCCCCTATCAGGAAATGTATTTTTGCTTCTTTTTCTAAGAGTTTCTGCATTAAGAACCTTAACGGGATTAGACCAGTTCCTCCACCTACAAGAAGGACTTTTCCATTTTTTAACGTGAAACCTTTGCCGAAGGGGCCTCGTAATCCGATTAGATCGCCTTTTCCTTTTCTATGTAAAGCTTCGGTTGCTTCCCCTACTTTGGCTACTGTCACCGAAATTAAACCGTTTTG
>DAZI01000008.1 GCA_002507245.1 Candidatus Bathyarchaeota archaeon UBA233 | reverse complement strand
TGGGAAAAGCATACGAGTTTTTGGCCTTTGAAAATGAAACGACTAAGCAAACAGTGAAAATATTTTCGAACATTAATGTTTCGAATTTCAGTTTTAATGCAGAAAAAAATACTATAGAATTTACAATTAACGATGTTGACAATGAAACTTGGGGATTCTGCCGAGTAGATATCCCGAAAACTCTTGTGAAAACTCCAAGTATTTCTAACTGGATAGTTGAACTGAACGATAGCAAATTGGAATTAAACGTTCTTGAAGATGCAGAATTTACCTATCTATATTTTCAGTTTGAGGTTAATGGAACTGTTCAATCAGTCCAGATAACTGTGGAGAGAGAAACTTTAGACCCGATTCTCATACTTTTGGTGGTTACAATTTGGGGTGGGACGGCTGTTGCTTTTGTGATCTGGAAGGTGAAATCGAAAACTAGTAGACAAGAAAATATTTTCGAATAATTATTGCTCAACGGTTTTTAGTTGCCGTTGATACATTTCAATGATTTCTTTTACCGTGGTAGCGTCTTCTGCCGCCTTATCAGGACGATATTTGCCTGTAAAGCGGGGGAATCGTATAGCAAGACCGCTTCCTTTGCGTATTATGTTTAATGCGCATGTGTGGACTGGACTTAGGGTAATTTCAGCACCTATAACTTCGATGACTTGTTTAGGTTCAAACCATATATTGGCATCAATTGTTGAGACTACTCTCGGATGCTTGTTGGGAATTTTATGTTTGTCCAGCATCTTAGGTAATTTCTCGAGATCCTCATCAGTAAAGCCGGAACCACATTTGCAGACAGTTTTGAAGACGTCCTCACTGGGGTCATAAGCAGCTAACAACAAGGCACCATAAGTTCCAGCACGTTTTCCTCGACCGTAGAAAGCTCCGACGATTACTAGGTCAACTGCATCGGTCATTTCGCTTTTATAGTCACGTTTATATTTTATCCATTGCCATCCTCTCGCACCAGCTTGATATACAGAGTCACCGGCTATTGACTTGCATAGGAGTCCTTCACATCCGTCTTCTATGGCTTTTAGGAAAAATTTTTCGAGTTCCTCAGGATCATCAGTTACTATGTATTCGGCTATTCGAAATCTCTCAGTTTGTTGAATTATTGCCTCCAAATTCTTACGACGAATTGGATAAGGTTGAAGAGTTAGGTCTTTTCCGTTAACATATAAAGCATCGAAGAAGAAAAGAGCAATGGGATATTCTTCCATGGCTTTTGCTATGCCATATTTCCGTCGACGATGCATAAGTTCTTGGAAGGGAAGCATCTCGCCAGTGTCAGGATCAACGGCTACACATTCCGCTTCAAGGATAGCTGTTTGAGCTTTAACGTTTTGCTTGATTAATTGGATGGCATCTGGATATTGCTCGCTTATATTCTCAAGTCTTCGAGAAAATAGAACTACTTTTTCGCCGTCTTTATGGGTTTGGATTCTTTCACCGTCATATTTGTATTCTGCTATGCATCTACCCCCAAGTTTTTCCAAGATTTCTTCAGGGGTAGAAAGCCTCTCAGCCAGCATTGGACGTATTGGCTCACCTAGAGAAACCTCGAATTTTCTGATTCCTTCCAACCCTTTCTCAACTAAGGTTTTGGCCACTCTCCCCAGATCAGATGATATATTATAGGCTCTTTCGATGTATGGTCTAGATTCTTTTCCCCCTCCATAAGCTATAGCCAAAGCATCCAAAACAGTCATATCCGCTATACCTAATCGTAAATTGCCCGTAGCTGTACGAGTTAAGTATTTGGCTTCTTTAGGCGTAGCTGCTGTAAGTAATCCTGCTAAAAGTGAGAGCTTCATGTCCATAGAGCCTGTTCCAGTTATTTTTGCCATTTTTTCGAGAGTCTGGTAAACCTTTTCAACAGTCAATGATTGTTGAAAGAGAGTTACTTGGGCTTTTTTAGCCATAAAGTTTTGAGCAGTTTCTCCTATATCACCGCTGGTTTTCAAGTCTTCTTGGATTTCTGCTTCTTTTCGACCTGCTGCCCTGGCAATGGCTTTTATCGCCAATTTTTCAGCTACACCTATTTCCAAACCAACAAAGTCAGGGCATATTTTTCCTTGAGTTAGATATACGACTTTGTCTATAATTTCCTTAGGAGTTTTCTTAAGAAGTTCTACTAGGTAATCAGTCATTTCAAGCCTTTTCGTAGTGGATTCTATCTTTTCGTAAGTATCTGCCAAGGTGGAGTAGTACAATTTTTCAACCTCATGAAGAATAAGAAGTTTAAGGTTAATTTGCTTTGTTACGCATGGCGTTTGATTGGTTCTTTAACAAACAATATTTGAAGTATGATGCATATTATTACGAGTTTGAAGGCTATAAAGAAGGGAAGACTGGCGGATATGTTTTCGTAGAGGAAACCTCCTGTCAAGCCGCCTAATGCCATAAATACATAGGTGACGAACTGGCTGCATCCAACCTCCTTTCCACGAAGTTCTCTTGGAACAAGATCGGCCTCTATTGCTGAGTAGCCAGCTATGAAGAGAGAATTGCTTAATCCCCAAAGAAAAAAGGCAAAGTAAAGGATCGACAAGTTTCCATAAATGAACATAAGGGGGAATGGGGCATATAGGAGCCACGAAGCCAGCAGAGGCTTAGTGCGTCCATATCTATCTACTAGTTTTCCAGATGGGAGGGATGAAATTATCATCACAGCAGTTAACCAAGTAATCAAAATAGCCCATTCAAATTCCCTTATACCTAAATGCTTTGTAGCGTAAAGAACCAAATAGGAGTCCATTAACGCGTATGAAAAACTCCCAATGATATTTACTAGGAAAAGAGAAAGCATAGAACGTGGAAGAAGCTTCCACACGGCAAAACCTTCTTTCACAGCCCGTGGATATGCCTTAAACAATTCTATCCATCTTTTTCTTTGAGCCTTCGGATCAGCTAGAGTTTCTTTAAGCCTTATTCGGATTACGGCAGCCACAAGATAAAAGATAGCCACTAGGATGAAGCCGAATCGAACGCCTTCAAGCATTCCGTAATGCAGAAAGAGTACACCAGCGATTAGCGGAGAAGCAAGCGAAGCAATGCTAGAAAGGAATGTTATAAGGGAAAACCCTATACCTCTTTTCTCGGGAGGAATCGAATCCGCCGTGATAGCAGAAAGAGCTGGCTGATGGATTAGGCACAAGTTTTGGATAAAAACGGCGAATATTACAATCTCCCATGAGGGTGCAAAAGCAAAAAGAAAATTCGAAAGTGCAACTCCAAAAGTCATTGAAACTATAAGCCATCTTCTGCCATAGACATCGGCCAAGTATCCGCCTAAGAATTGAACTGAAGCCAATGAAACAAAAGAAACGAAGTTTATAATACCTATAATAAACGGAGTACCACGGAGCTTTTCCACATATAAAGAGAAGTAAGTATAGGGAATACCACCAACGAGATTCATAAGTATCCAACTGGCGATCAGTACACCGAGATTACCACGAATGAACTTAAATTCATGTTTAATTCTAGATCGTAACTTCACCAAAATCACCTTAATGTGCTAAAAGATAGCACTCTTCCATTTAGGAGAGCTATAACTGTATTATATACCAGATATCAGAGCAAATGTGGAAGAAAGAACATTAAATCACCTTTTTACGAACTCACATTCTAGCAATAGAAACTTATAAACTTTTCATATAACATTGAACCTACTTTTTAAATAGAAGCTTAGAAAGGCATTGGAAATTCTGAGGAGGTCCTTTATTCCTATAAATCGTTAATTTATCTTAATTTGTTACAACTTTACGAATCTTAGTAACTGGTTAACAATAGCCTGGAAGCATCTTACGAAAAGGTTTTTAGGTTTGGTTACTACATTCAGAAGGGCAGTAAATCTTTGGAACGATTGTTGAGGTGAAATGGGTTGTCTGTGTTTGCAGCTCCAGGCGCCTATGACCGTGCGATAACGGTTTTCTCGCCGGATGGGCGCTTGTTTCAAGTTGAATACGCTATGGAATTAGTAAACCGTGGAGCCACTATAATGGGGATTTCCTGTGCTGAGGGAATAGTTCTGGGAGCAGAAGAAACAATTGAAACTTCGTTGGAAGACCCAAACTTTTCATGGAAAATTTTTGAAATAGACACTCATTTAGGAGCAGCCATAGTGGGATTAAGCTCTGACGCAAGGGTCTTAATAGACAACGCTCGAATATATGCGCAAAGCAACAGACTAATGTATGATGAGCCTATCGATGTTGAAGTAATAACAAAGCGGATAGGGGACATAAAACAACTGTACACCCAACATGCTGGTGTAAGACCCTTCGGAGTATCTATAATCTTCGGCGGAGTAGACAAAACAGGAAATAGGCTTTTTGCCACCCATGCAAGTGGAGCATACCGGGGTTATAAAGCAACAGCTCTAGGCGCAGGACGCGAAACTGTAATAAAAATACTTAAAGAGGAATACCGCGAGGCCATGACCCTTGAAGAAGCCATAAAACTAACGCTAAAGTGCCTAACAAAGGCCCTAGAAGCACGAGGATTGCCTCCACGGGTAAAAATTGCAGTGGTTCCATCGGCGACTAAAAAGTTAAGAATGCTTAGCGACGAAGAAATAGATTCATACATGAAAACGATCAAATAAGTGAAAACGAATGGGTGAAAAATACACTACAGCACGAATAACCCGTGAAGGAGAACACTTCGAAATTCTAGTAAAACCTCAAAAAGCCCTCGAATACAGGCTTGGAAAAAACATACCCTTATCTGAAATTCTCATAGCAGAAACAATTTTTACAGATGCAAATAAAGGTACAAAACCATCGGAGGAAAAACTACGTAAAGCATTTGGTACTGTAGACCGATTAAAAGTAGCAGAGACAATCCTAAAGAGAGGAACCATACAACTCACAACAGAACAGCGTAGAAAAATGATTGAAGACAAACGAAGACAAATAATTGCTTTCATTTCTCGACAATGTGTAGACCCTAGAACCAACCTCCCCCATCCACCACTACGAATAGAACAGGCTATGGAACAAATTCACTTCTCAATCGACCCATTTAAAGATGCAGAAGAACAAGCAAAAGATATAATCAAACTTTTGCGGTCAGTTCTACCCTTAAAAACGGAACAGGTTCTCGTATCAATAAAGATACCAGCCGAGTACGCCGCAAAAGCTTATGGCACAGTAAAAGGATTTGGCACCATAAAACACGAGGAATGGAGAGCGGATGGCTCATGGCACTCAACAATAGAAATGCCAGCCGGACTATTTGGCCCCTTCTTGGAAAAACTTGGGGAAATAACTAAAGGAAAAGGAGAAGCAAAAATAGTAAGTTAGTTAATTTGTTTTAAAAGGTCTTAAAGGTGAAAAGTTTGCCTACATTTTTTGAATCAAAAGAACTTGTTACACCCGGAGATCTGTTAGCTGAAGGCGACTATATAGCTGGAGAAAACACGTACCAAGAAGACAAGAAAATTTTCGCTGAAAGAATAGGACTCGTAGAATACGATAATCGTAAAGTCCGCGTAGTAGCTCTAAGAGCATTTTACATTCCCAGAATAGGCGACGTAGTAATAGGCATGATAACAGAAGTTGGATTCAACGGATGGGAAGTAGACATAAATGCCCCATATACAGCCATCTTACGCGCATCCGATGTACTGGAAAGAGGATTCCGCCCACAAAAGAACGATTTACTCTCAATACTTGACATAGGCGACTTGGTAATAGCCAAAGTAACCGCCTACGACCGCGGAAGCAATCCAGTGATAAAAATAAGTGAACCTGGACTGGGAAAAATCTCTCGCGGACAATTAATCAAAGTTACACCTACAAAAATTCCAAGAATCATTGGAAGGAAAGGCTCAATGATAAGTATGATAAAAAGGGAAACCAATTGCCGTATAACTCTAGGACAAAACGGCCTAATAATAATCTCAGGGAAAACCCGTGAAGATGAACAACTTGCCATAATGGCACTACGTAAAGTAGAGGATGAATCTCACACCTCTGGACTTACAGACCGTATAGCTGAAATGATTAGAAAAGAAAAGGAGGGAAGAAGAAAAAATGTCCAAACCTGAAAAACTGTTAGATAAGAAAGGATTAAGACTTGATGGAAGAAAACTTGATGAGTTGAGACCCATAAAAATGGAAGTAGGAGTTTTAAGCAACGCTGATGGTTCAGCTTACCTGGAACAAGGGAAGAACAAGGTTTTGGCAGCTGTTTATGGACCGAAAGAGGTTCACCCTAAACATCTAGCCTTGGCTGACAGGGCCATTTTAAGATGTAGATACCATATGGCCCCTTTTTCTGTAGAAGAAAGAAAGTCCCCAGCCCCTTCTCGAAGAGAAATTGAACTTTCAAAAGTAATTCGTGAAGCATTAGAACCTGCAGTTTTTTTAGAATATTACCCACGAACCGCCATCGATGTTTTCATAGAAATACTCCAAGCTGACGGTGGAACAAGATGCGCTGGAATCACTACAGCTGCCCTTGCGTTAGCAGATGCTGGAGTTCCAATGCGGGATCTTGTTGTAGCATGCGCTGCCGGGAAAATTGAGGGGAAACTTGTTTTGGATTTAATGGACTTAGAAGATAAATACGGAGAGGCAGATGTGCCCTTAGCAATGATGCCGGGAATAAATGCTGTAACACTTCTGCAAATGGACGGTAGCCTAACCCTTGAAGAATTTCAAAATGCAGTAAAAATGGCAATGGAAGGATGTAAACAAATATACGAAGAGCAAAAGAAGGCATTAAGAGCTAGATATATAGCCATTAAGGAGGCAATAAATGAATGATCTCCTCTATCGTTTCAAAAGTTAAACAAAAACAAATTGCACAGTTAGTAGCAAACAGAAAAAGAATTGACGGAAGAGGACTAACAGATTATAGAGAAATAAAGGTCGAAGCAGGCATAATCGAAAGAGCTGAAGGCTCAGCACGCGTTCTTTTGGGTAAAACACAAGTACTTGTTGGAGTGAAAATTGATATAGGCGAACCATTTTCAGATATTCCAGATCAAGGAGTCCTAACGGTAAACGCTGAACTTGTCCCATTAGCTTCCCCAACCTTTGAACCCGGTCCCCCAGATGAAAACTCAATAGAACTTGCAAGGGTAGTTGACAGAGGAATACGGGAGTCCAAGGCAATAGGACTCGAAGACCTCTGCATAACTCCTGGCAAAAAAGTATTTGTCGTCTTCATAGACGTTTACGTTTTAAACCACGACGGAAACCTAATAGACGCCTCCGCCCTAGCAGCACTAGCAGCATTACTTAACACTAAGATGTACAATTATGAATTAAAAGACGATGAAATAATTAGAAAACCTGGATACAAACCCCTTCCAATAAGAAATTATCCAATAGCAATCACTTTCGGCAAAATAAACAACCAATTAATAGTTGACCCATGGCTAGAAGAGGAACAGGTTATGGATGCCCGATTAACTATGACGATAGACAAAGAAGGAAACATATGTTCCATACAAAAAGGAGGCTCTGGGTACTTCACAACACAACAAATATTAGAAGCCGCAAAAATAGCGAAGGAAAGAGCTACTGAGCTACGCAAACTAGTGGTGGAAACCTAGATGGGAAAACGAGTTAAAAAAATAGGCCCAACGAGAGGATTTGGCGCCAGATATGGAAGCACTGTAAGGAAACGCTACATAGACATAATAACGAAGATGAAAAAACCGCATATATGCCCCCAATGCGGTTTCCGAAAAGTTAGAAGACAAAGCGTTGGAGTATGGAAATGCCGGAAATGCGGGTTTACCTTTGCGGGAGGAGCCTACATACCAACAACAAAACTTGGAGTTGTTTCAAGGCGAGCCGCAAGGAGTGGACAAATAGAAGAAAAAGCTTAACTCGGTTAAAAAATTGAAACTTGCCAATAGCAATGAAAAAGAAAAAGCGAAAATTTTGCTGACAACCTCGCGAAGACCAACAAACAGACTCCGAACGTTCTGCCGAGACATCACGCATTCAATACCGAATACAGTGAGAATCAATAGAGGAAAATTAAGCCTAGAAACCTTGGTAGAAAAAGCAATAGAACTCAATGCTGACCGCGTAATTATCGTAGACCGATGGAAAGGGGGACCAGGAAAAATAGAGTTATTCTATGTTAGAGAAAGACTAATCGGAACTCCGCCTCTCATCTACCTGAAAGGTGTAAAACTGCGAAGAGAATTCAGAGAAAAAGCGAAAAAAGTTCAAGCATGTGCTATTACTGTTCTTGACAATGAAGATAGAGAACTTCAAAAGTTTTCGGATATTTTGTCAAAGTTTTTACAATTGCCAAAAAACTCGATACATAACTTAAATAAAGTCCATATAGAAAAGCCAAAAACAATTCTTTGTGTTTCAAGAGATAGAGAAATGAAAATACAATTAACATTTAGGCTCTTGCCACGATTAATTGAGGTTGGTCCACGTGTTCGTTTGTCGCATTTAGTATGGGAAGTTAATAGGAAATGAGAAGCGCGATTATCTATGTTGATTTTCCAGTGGAAGAAAACGCACGAATAATTTTTGAAGCGTTAAAGCCCGAATCCTGTTCTCAGCCCACAGCCCGTTCGAAGGTCGAACTTTCGTTAAAGAATGACATAATTGTATTGCAAATTAAGGCAAAAGACACTACAGCGCTTAGAGCTGCAATAAACGCTTACCTACGCTGGATATACGCAACTCAGAAAGTTTTAGAAGCTCTTAAGTTTTCCAAGTAAAAAAGTGAAACGATATGCGGAAATCTAATTAATAAGTAACACTATTGCTGTGCTAGTTTAGAGGATGAAATGAGATGAGCGAGAATTCTAGATTACCACCCCAGGTTCAAGAAAGACTGTTAAGACTTCAACAACTACAGCAAACTCTTCAGTCAGTTCTAAACCAGAAACAACAAATTGAGGTTGAACTTATGGAAGTCGAACAGGCATTAAGCGAACTGGAGAAAATGGCAGAAGACACGATCATCTACAAATCTATAGGTTCCCTTCTTGTAAGAACTAACAAAACGAAAATTACAGGTGAACTAAATGAAAAGAAAGAACTGTTAAACATGAGAGTGAAAGTATTATCTAAACAAGAAGAACGCCTAAGAGGACAAATAAAAGATTTGCAAGCAAAAATACAGAAAGACTTACGCCCAATTACGCCGCCATAAACGTGATAATTAATGGAAATTCCACAGCTAACAGAAGAACAATTGCAAAAACTATGCGAGATAGCCGAAGACGCAGCGAGAGAATATATCTTATCAAAAATTTCCCGCAGAAAAATCACTGAACTAAACATTGCTGTGGAGGCTGAAGGGAATAAACCATTAACACTAAAGGTAGAAGTTGATATCAACCTCTCACCCCTCATGAAAGGATTTGACGCTCAAAGACTCGTAAACGAAGCTGTAAAAGAAGCCTTCGTTTCGGCAGAAAAATACCTGAGGGACATGGGTGCAAATCCGTGAAATAATAAAGTTAATAGAAAGAAAGAAAGCGGAAAAAATCCTTCTTCTATGTCATCATAATGCCGACCCCGATGCAATATGTTCAGCCTTTGCGTTTTCTAGCTTACTGAACCGTATACACTCAAATTTGAAAATCAAAATAGCCGCTGCCCAAGGCCCAAGTAGACTTTCTAAGCAATTACTTAAATTTTTGCCAATAATCCTTCTTGAAGAACCAAATTTCGAAAAGATCGACATGCTCGTTCTTTTGGATACAAATACAATTCAACAGTTGGATGGCTGGGCAGAACATGTTAAAGCCTCGAAAGCTCCGTTAATAGTTATCGATCATCATGCGAGTCATCCGGACACCGAGAAATTAGCCGTCTTATGCATAGCTGACGAAACTGCTTCATCCACATGCGAGATAATCTACCGCTTTTTCAAGGAGTTGAATGTAAAGTTCACAAAGGAGGAAGCACAGGCACTCTTTTTAGGAATGGCATTCGATACCAGACACTTCATTTTAGCTAATTCCTACACTTTCAAAGCTGTGGCAGAATTGCTTAACCACGGGATAAACGCGAAAGAAGCGCTTTCCATGCTTTCTTTGTCTATGGACTTGTCTGAACGCATAGCAAGGCTAAAAGCTTCTCGAAGAATGAAAATTATGAAAATTAACAACTGGATAATTGCCTTTTCTTATGTTAGCGCTTACCAAGCTTCAGCAGCTAGAGCCTTAATTGGCCTAGGAGCGCATGTAGCTATAGTCGCAGGAGAAAGAGAAGAAGCTCTTCGAATAAGCCTAAGAGCAACCAACGACTTCTATGAAAGAACAAGAATCCACTTGGGAAGGGACATAGCCAAACCCTTAGGCGAATATTTTCACGGAATGGGAGGCGGGCATGCAGTAGCCGCGGGGGTAAACGGAGTAGGCGATGCTGAAGCAGCATTAAAACGTTGCTGGAAAATTCTTCGTTTGAAGTTAAAATCAACTCGTATTTGAGTAGCTACCCTTAAATGAAATAGTACGTTCCAACGGTATGGAAATGGCAATAATAGAAACAGAAGAACTTACTTACACCTACCCCGGAGTGGAAAAACCCTCCATAGAAAAAGTTTCTATAAGAATCGAAAGAGGGGAATTTACCCTTTTAACCGGGCCCAGCGGCTGTGGAAAAACAACGCTATGCAGATGTTTTAACGGCTTAATCCCTCACTTCTATGAGGGAACCTTGGAAGGAAAAATTCAAGTCGCTGGAA
>DAZI01000003.1 GCA_002507245.1 Candidatus Bathyarchaeota archaeon UBA233 | reverse complement strand
AGCCATGATGCACTGCGACGACAACGGGCCAACTGTTATGTGCATAACTATGGCGCAGATGGATCCTCATGCAGGGTTAGTTGCCACTGGAAGATTATTCTCAGGCAGAATTAACGAAGGCGATCAAATATACCTTATCGGCGCTAGGAAATCCTACCGTGTTCAACAGGTTTCCATGTATATGGGCGCTTTTCGGGAAGTTGTTTCCGGTATAGGTGCTGGGAATATTGCCGCTCTGTTAGGGCTAGACCTCGCTAGGGCTGGCGAAACCCTTGTAAGCGTTGATCATAAAGACATGATGATACCGTTTGAAAGGATCAAGTATGTTTCTGAACCCGTTGTGACCATTGCTGTAGAGCCTAAACATCCTCGAGATTTACCTCGTTTGGTAGATGCTATGCATAGGCTTTCGATAGAAGACCCAAATCTTGTGACTACAATTAACAAGGAGACTGGTGAATATTTGCTCAGTGGGATGGGTGAGCTTCACTTGGAAATCGCCGTTAAATTCTTGCGTGACTACGGAGGAGGAATAGACATAGTTACCTCTCGTCCCATAGTGGTTTACCGTGAAAGTGCCATGGGGCAAGGCGTTGTTGCTATGGCTAAAAGTCCAAATAAGCACAACCGTTTCTGGGTCCAAGTCGAGCCTCTGGAGCCAAAAGTTATCGAAATGATTGAGAAAGGTGAAATTGCTGAGGATATGGGACGGAAACAAATTGGCAATGTACTTTACAAGGAGGCTGGTTGGCCTACCGAGGAGGCAAGAAATGTTTGGGCTATTGAAGAGCACCGAAATATTATTGTTGACTTAACTAAGGGTATTCAATATCTACGCGAGGCTAGAGATATGATTATTTCTGGTTTTCGCTGGGCTTGCCAAAATGGACCTTTATGTGAGGAACCTATTCGAGGCGTTAAAGTTAAACTAATGGACGCGATGTTGCATGAAGACCCTGTACATCGTGGACCAGCGCAGATTATGCCTGCTATTCGTCGCGCTATTCTTGGATCATTTTTAACAGCGAATGCTGTGCTTTTAGAACCTGTTTACAAAATCGGTGTTTCTGTTCCAGCGCAATGGGTGGGTGACTGTTCCAGTATTATTACGCGAAAACGGGGACGAATATTATCTTCGGAACAAAAAGGGGCATTGACAATGATTACAGGTTATATTCCAGTTGCTGAAACCTTTGGTTTATCTGCTGAGATGCGCTCAGCTACTTCAGGGCATGCGTTTTGGCAGTGCACTTTTGATCACTGGGAAAAGGTTCCCGACAGTGTTGCTGCTGAAGTTATTAAACAAATTCGTGAAAGGAAGGGCCTATCATCGGAAATTCCTTCGCCTAAAAAGTTTATAGACGAAGCCTAACCCGTGAGTTCCATTTTTAAATTTTTATGTAACCCTCTATCGACATGTCTTTTCTTATATAAAAGGTTCCATCGCAAAATTTTGTGTTTAAATGTGGAAGTCCCTCTCTACATGAGGCAAATTCAAGCCCATGTTTAAGTGCTATTCGTCTAAAGTTTTCCACCACTTGCTTTCTTTTTAAATAATTCAAGTATCGGTATCCGGCTATTTTTTCGCCATCACTGTAGATGTAACTTAGCTTTTCGTAAAGTTTTAGATTGAGCTTTTTTATTCTTTTGAAGAATCCCTTTACCGGTTTAAGGGTTGAAACAGTTATTTGTCTTGCTCCTGTTTGAGCTATGTTTTTTACTAGTTTTTCTTGCTCTTTTAAGTCATCGTTTACACCTACTATTATAGGGTCTATCCTAACTGTTGTAGGGATGCCTTTTTCTACTAGTTTCTGTAAGGCGTTTATTCGTTTTTCAGGAGGAGGTGCGTAAGGCTCTATAAGTTCCGCTGTTATGGTATCTTGGGTTGTTATTGTTAATGATACTGCTGTAGGTGTTTTTAGGAATAGATCGATATCTCTAGTTACTAAATCAGATTTTGTAACTATTAACAAGGGGAAGCGATGTTTAGCTAAGGTTTCGATGCATTTTCGTGTTATTTTATAGTGTTTTTCTAAGGGTTGGTATGGGTCAGTACAATCACTTAGCATTACTGGAAGCTTTCGTGCTGTGTCACCTACTATTTTCTGTATATTTTCTAGGAGAATTAAACGAGGTCTGGCATGTCCAGTAAAAGATGGAAACTTCGTCGCATAGCAATAGATGCATTGATGTTGACATCTCCCTAAGTAAGGGTTTATGTTGTATTTTGGTTGACAAGTGCAATGGGCGCGGCGGTAAGCATTAAATAGTGTAAGTTTCATTTTAACTGTCTTTTAGGAGGTGGCAGTTATTGTATTTTTTGTAAGTAGACTTTCGCATTTTTAAATTCCCTTTTTTAAAAGTTACCATAAAAAAGGTTTATTTCAGAGCTATCAGTCAAATTTGGTGGATCTATTAGACGACAGATTTTTTGAAATTTCCCGGGTTATTATTTATACCTTGCCCTTCTTTTCTTACGTTTCCTTTTCTGTCTCTTCATCCGCTTCTTTTTCCACTTTGCCCTCATAGCCTGTTCTTCCTATAGTTATTCTATTGTAGCGTGTCTACGTTTTAAATCCTCTTCATTCTTTCCTAAACGATACATAAGCTCAACAATAAGGCTGTCCAGAAAAACCATACAGTTATTCTCAAAAATGCTGCCCAATGGGCTTATAGGCTCTTTCTCACCAAGAATCTGCCTTACGAGGTAATCTGCCTCTTTTGGCCAGCCAGCTTTAGTTCTCCCGAAAAGCGCTACTACGTGATCAGCCAGTTTTCCTAAGGGTGATTCTGGATAGGAAGTTACCGCTATTACTTTAGCTCCTATCTCCTTTGCTGCTGAGCTGGCTGTCAAAACCATTTTTGTCGAGCCAGTTCCAGAAATGGCAATAAGTAAATCACCTTTTTCTGCCGCTGGCGTGATGGTTTCACCCAAAAAGTAGACATTAAAACCCAAGTTCATGAGTCTCAAAGCGAATGCTCTTCCAACAAAACCACTTCTTCCCATGCCCACAATGAAGATCTTTTTGTCTCTCGCCTCCATTATCATCTGAATCATTTTCTCAACTTCGCTGGAATCCAGTTCCTGAAATGCTCTTTCAATCCCTGAAATAATTTCGTTCGCTGCAGCCTTCAGCATCCTCAACTATCTCAAGTCTCCCAAAACCAATACAGAGGTTATCCATTAAAGATTTACGGTTAACCTCTAAAGCTCTCTTTCCTTTGGCTCTCTGACTAGGAAATAAGCTATTCCAAGCGCGGCTATCAAAACAGCAGTTGCAACAAAAAATGGAAATCTCGGACTAATATTTTCGTATGCAAAGCCTGTAAACGCTTGTCCCGTTGCAGCTGAAAAACTTGCCACTAATCCTAAGACCGCAGACGTACGTCCCCTTCTCTCCCGAGGAACAAGATCTGCCTCCAACGCAGATAGCGAAGTGAAAAAACTTGCGTTCGAAACCATTAAAACCGAGAGTCCAGCAAAAACGAAAGAAAGAGTGACAGGTGAAGCCTTAGGTGCCAAACCATAAACAATAACTCCAAAAACTGTTAATACAATAATCCCTACCAAAACAATTCTCCTCCCAATTCTGTCAACGAAAAAGCCTATGGGTAAGAGCGAAAGCAAATAAAATATCCCTGCAAGAAAATAGACATATCCCCATACCTCCTTTTCCAATCCTAAAAAATAAACCGCATAATACGAGAGAAACGGAGAAATTCCCATAAACCCAAAGTTAAAGAGTAAATAGAAAAGCGTTAATCCAAACATGTTTTTAAAAATGAATCGCAAGGTATCCATATATTCCATTACAAAATCTTCACCAGCCCCAAAATCTTTTCCAAACTTTCCCCTTTTCCTCCTTTCTGAAAGGGTTTCCTTCAAAAATAGGCGAATAAACGCAGCTGTTATTCCTAGTAATGCAGCGGCGATGTAAGCTATCCTCATACCCCCTTTTAACTCATAGGTGGCAACGAGATACGCTGCTATTAACGGCGCTGGAATACATGCTAAATTCGCCAAGAAATCCATAAAGGCAAATGATACCCCTCTTTTTTCCGGTGGGACACTGTCTGCCCTTAAAGCAAATAAAGCTGGTTGATAAATCAACGAAGCATTAGCTATTATGGCGCCTATGAAAATCCATTCCCAACTTGGTGCGAAAGCGTAAATGAAAAAGGTTAAGGCAATTGCGAAGGTCATGAGCACAACTATTTTCTTCCTTCCATAACGGTCAGCAATATACCCGCCAGGAATGCGGGCAAGTGAAATTACTATAGTCGAAACAGAGCTTATCATTCCAATAATTATTGTTGATGCACCAAGCTCAGCCGTGTAGATCTGTTGGTAAGGATTAGTCATACGCATAGCTGGAAACCAAACAACCCAACTTAACGTCAAAATCAAAAGGTTTCCTCTAAAAAACGAAGTGTTCTCTCGAAGTTTTTTCAGAGCCTCTATTGTTGATCACCCTTTTTGATTTCTCCTTAAGTAGTCTTCAATGTTTTTGGGTCTTTGACATAGAAGTATGAGTTAATTAAGTTTTTAGCGAGCGCTAGAGATTTATGGGAAAATCTCTGTTATCCGCGGTATGGGTACATACAAGCGCACATATATCGCTAGAATTAATATGATAATAGTTAGCAAAATTAGAGTGTAGTCTCCCATCCGAAGTTTCAACTCATAAAGGTTTGTTCGGTTTTTGGTTGCTCCCCAAGCTCTCGATTCCATGGCTTCTGCTAACTCAAGACTTCGACGAATAGCATTAACAATAAGTGGGATTAGAATAGGAATATAATTCCTAATACGCTTCAAAAAATTCCCTTTTTCCAGTTCGAGCCCTCTGGCTTTCTGGGCGTCCATGATGGTTTGTGCTTCTTCAGCTAAAACAGGAACAAAGCGAACTGCTGTTGTAAAGGCAAAGCAGAATTCGTAAGGCACATGAGATTTTTCCAAGGCCAATCCTAGATGATCCGGCGAGGTTGTCAGAAAGAATATGGAAAAAGATCCCACAAGAACTATAAACCGTAAAGTCATGGCCATAGAATATTCTAAAATAAACGGAAGTTCTTGCTGTCCTCTATATAAGTAAGAAAATATGAAATTCGTGAAAAAGATAATAGATGCAAGAAAAGCAGCTCCACGCATGGATTTAATCCATTGTTTGGTTACCTTGGCTACCATCACCAACGGTAACTGTATTAAAAAAAGCATGATCAATGGTATAAGCTCCATATACATAACAGCAATAGCGAACATGATTATTACATATAAAAACTTCACCCGGGGATCCAAATCGTGAATAGGTGAAGAAACCCTACGAAATTTTAAGCCTTCAAACATGCTCAACGATTCTTTGCCTCCCAAAAATCGAGGATTATTCCCCCCGCCTCATAAACATCTATCACGTTAGTTGGGAACCCAAAATCCGAAAGTTCCAAGAAGATTCTAGAGATTTCCGGCGGAATTATAGAAGCTTTTTCCAGGATTCCTGGGCTAGTAAGTATTTTCCGGGCCTCACCATCCGCTACGATTTTTCCTTCACTCATTAGAATTACACGTGGATTGCACTCAGCTACAAATTCTACATCATGTGTTACTATTACTATAGTCTTTTTTTGTGCTTTCATCTGTAGAATAAACTGTCGTAGTTTTTCTTTTTGGTTATAATCTTGCCCAATGGTTGGTTCATCAAGTATCAAAATTTTTGGATTCCATGCTAGGATTGACGCTAAAGCTACGCGTTTCCTTTCCCCTCCACTCAACATAAAAGGAGAAGTCTTACGGTAGTTCTTTAGTCCGAGAAGATTCAGTGCCCATGTTACTCTTCTCTTTATGACATTTTCTTTAAATCCGAAGTTTCTCAAGGCAAAGGCTATTTCTTCTTCTACGGTTTCGCAGAAAAGCTGGTGATCAGGATTCTGAAATACAAATCCAACCTTTCGTGCAAGCGTAGCAACACTAACATCCTTGGTATCTGCTCCATCAATTAACACTTTTCCTTCTGAAGGCTTCAATAGTCCGTTAAAATGTTTTACAAGGGTTGTTTTTCCAGCTCCGTTTTGTCCCATTATAGCTACAAATTCGCCATCACTAATATTTAGCGAAATACCTTTTAGCGCTTCCACCCCGTTGGGATACGTAAAATATAAGTCTTTAACTTCAATCATTCCTTAAAAATCTCCGTGAGCTTTTGTGCCATTTCCTCTGAAGAAAGCGGCACAGAGTTCAACCGTGCACCTTTACTATTTAAAAATTGGTAAAGCCTTGTTGCCTTTGGGATCCCTATTCCAATCAATCGGGCTTCTTCTGAAGCCAGGATTTTTCGCGGATCACCATCTAATACTATTCTGCCATGATCCATTATGATTATATGGTCGGCATACTTAGCTGTTAGGTCTAACCTATGTTCCACGAGGATTATGGTTATACCTAATTCCTTATTGAGTTTATGTATATCTTCAAATATTTTTTTAGCTCCCAATGGATCTAGAAATGATGTTGGCTCATCTAGAACCATGACTTCAGGCTGCATTGCTAGAACTGAGGCTATAGCAACCCTTTGTTGTTGTCCGCCAGAGAGCTCATAGGGTGGTCTTTCACGTAGGTCATAAATGTCTGTAACCTTTAATGCCCAATCCACTCGTTTACGGATTTCCTCTCGTGGGACGCCTAGGTTTTCTAACCCAAAAGCTACATCTTTCTCTACAGATAAAGCAAAAAGTTGGTTCTCAGGGTTTTGAAAAACCAAGCCAACGTGTTTAGCAAGTTCGTGAATAGGATGTTCCGTAACGTTCATTCCAGCGACTTGAATTTTTCCTTCCAAGGTTCCCTCATAGAAGTGAAGGATTAAGCCGTTAAAACA
>DAZI01000074.1 GCA_002507245.1 Candidatus Bathyarchaeota archaeon UBA233 | reverse complement strand
ACCCGTTTTTCCGTTCCAATAGTAGTAGCTGGACCATGGCCAGGATAAACAACGAAATGCTCCGGCAAAATCGCAATTCGCTCTTTGATTGATCGCATTAAATCCCGATAAGAACCGCCGGGAAGGTCCGTTCGCCCAACGGAGCCAGCAAACAACGTATCTCCAGTAAAAATTAAGTTTTTACCAAGAAGTGAAATGCTTCCTGGACTATGCCCGGGAGTATGAAGAACCCTTAGCTTTTCTTCGCCAAATTCTACCAGATCTCCATGACGAAGAAGAACATCTGCCATGGGTGAGAAATCTTTAAATCCAAATGCTTGGGATACGGCTTTTCCTACTCCTCCTAGCATGACCGCATCCAACTCATGAATTAATATAGGGGCCTCGGTGTTTTTCTTTGCTAAGCCATTTCCACAACTATGATCTGGATGCCCATGTGTGTTTACTATAAACTTCACTCGTAGGCTGTTCTCGTTTATATATGTAAAAATTTTCTTTGCTTCAGCTTCTGTGTCAAATCCCGGATCAATAAGGAGAGCTTCTCTCGTTTTTTCACATGAAACTACGTAGCAATTCGTGAATAAAGCCCCAACTGCAAAGGTTTGAACTTTCACTTATCTATCCCTTCTTTTTCAAGAATTGAAGTTCACAGTCTTTAACTTTGCTGTACAACCACGAAACTTAAAACATTAATTTAAGCTCCCTAAACACTCAAATATCCCGTTAACAATCAATACACTGAACTGGCATGGAAAAACCCCAAGGTGAGCCTTTATTTCCTTCCGAAAAAAGTAGAGAAGCTTTCACCCATTTTGAATGGTTGAATAACCTCGTTGAGAAGGAATTTCAAATAGAAGAAGCTTTGATAGAATTTGAAGTACCTACCTTCTACGTGAAACTAAATGAAAACTCGAAACAAGCCTTTCTCAGATTATTTAGACGTCTCGAACCAGAAGGTTATATTCCCATACTAAGGAGAAAAAATGGAAGGACTGCCCTAAAAATCACTCCTAAGCCTAAGACTAGGCCTAGTAACCCGTGGATAAATTTAGCTCTTTTCATTGCAACAATCCTAACTACTTTCGCCACAGGCTACTTTATTTCTGCGCCTCTTGCAGAAGAAGGACTAATGCAAAACCCCTTGTTAGGCGCAGCCTCTTTTTCAGCCGCAATCTTAACCATCCTCGGAGCACACGAGATGGGACATAAACTTGCAGCAAGTAAGCATAAAGTTGAAGCCACGTTTCCCTATTTTATTCCAGCCCCTCCACCCATTTTTGGAGGACTGGGAATAGGAACCTTCGGAGCAGTAATAATGCAAAAGTCTCTCCCACCTAACAGAGATGCACTCTTCGACATTGGCTCTTTTGGTCCAGTTATCGGATTCTTTGTAACCATTGTGATAACAGCTGTGGGAATAATGCTCTCTTATCCCGTGGAAACCCTTCCTAAAGATGCAGGTTTTCTTCCGGTAATCCCACTTTTCACGATTATTTTTCGGATACTGGTTAATTGGAAGCTGGTTACCCCGGGAAATCACATTCTGATTCATCCAGTGGCACTTGCCGGCTGGGTTGGAATGTTGATTACCATGCTTAATCTTCTGCCAGCTGCAATGCTTGATGGAGGACACATCGTCCGTTGTTTTGCCTCGGAAAGAATTCGCATGGCTTTTTCCGCGCTTTCGATTGTTTTCCTTTTCATGATGGATTTATGGCCCATGGCTTTCTTCGTTTTGTTAATATCGATGGTTAGACATCCAGGACCTCTAGATGACGTTTCCAGTCTTTCTTTAGGAAGAAAGTTCTTCACAGTTTTTCTAGTCTTAGTGTTCTTATCATGTATTCTTTTGTATGGACCTTTGCTTGATTTGTTTTTATGGCTGCTAAAGTTTTTCTGATTTTTGTATTCTGTATTTGTGTTGTTCGCATAAACAGCAATGTTTATTAAATATCAATATATACGAATCAATAGTTTCGCTTTGTAAAAACAGATACATAAGGGAGCAGAATGAAGCACATTCTAATATTCACGGTTTTCTTTCTGACATTTACATTGGCTTCGTTGCTGATAGCCACTCCGCTCTTTCCTGGAAACTTCCTTTTAACGATTCTTTCCAGAAACGCCCAATTGATGGAGTATAGCCGTTATATAGTGGCTTTGATAAATGGGTTAATATACTCACTTTTAATAAGCTTCTTTTTCGTTTGGCTGAGTAAAAAGCTAGTTGAAGACTAGAGCTCTTGGGCTGATAGAAGAAAACCAGTTAGACGAATCCTGCTTTGGCATTTGTTACATTGAATAATTAATTCCTCTAGTTCTTCTCCTTTAAGTTTAGTGTCAAGAATTGTATAGACTTCTTCAGATTCATCATCTGGGGAAATTACTACTCCACAATGTGGACATGGGAAGGCTCCATCCCCATCAATTTTTGTGAGATCAACCACATACTCATTCATTCTTCTTTTCATTTTCAGTTCTCCTTTGTTCCAATGGTTTAGAACTTGTGTTAAGAGTTTGGTTTTTATTAACAATTGTGAAGCTTCAATTCATATTACTCTTCTATATCCAAATCTGACTACGGAGAAGCTATTCCAGCTACCTTTGGAAATGGCACAGCGTCCCATATATTCTCTAGTCCACAAACGTAACGAGTTAGTCTTTCCACCCCTATTCCAAAACCAGCGGAAGGAGGAATTCCGTTCTTCAACATTTTAAGATACCAACCATACTTTATCGGATCTTCCCCTCCACGTTTAATTCTCTCGACCACTTTCAAGTAACGGGTTTCTCGCTCTCCTCCAGAAATGGCTTCTCCATAGCCTTCGGGATATAACAAATCAAAGTCTCGCAGGATTCCTGGTGTTTCTGGATGCTCCAAGTAGTAGAACCCTCTGGCAGTTATTGGATAATCTACTATCCAAAAGGGCTCACGGTGAATCTTTGAAATAGCCTCTTCAGCCTTCCAGTTAAGCTCTTCACCATACTTCACATCAAATCCGAGAGAATTTACTATCTCGACCGCTTCTTTGTAACTATACCTTCTAAAGGGCCTGCTAGGAGTTTCGATTTTCCGCTTTAGAAGTTCCAGTTCCCTTCGGCATTTAACCTTTGTTTCTTCGATAACCTTGCAATACATTTTTTCAGCTAAACGCATCACATTATCATAAGAGGAAAAAGCCTGTTCAAGGTCTACCTGCCTAAACTCGGTTAAATGGCGCTTTGTATCCACAGTTTCTGGAGGCTCAAGCCGTATATTGGGTGAAATGGAGAAAACTTTGGGAATGGCAGCAACAACCATTTGCTTGTAGAGAATCATGCTGCTCATAACTTTAAATTCAGTTCCGTAATAACTAAAAGAAACTTGTTTCGCACCTCTTATTCCAGGGTCCGTAACGGGGCCAATTATGGGAGCCAAAATTTCGACAAATCCTTTTTTCCTAAGGAATTTTCTTATGGAGTGTATTAACTGATCTTGAATTTTCAAAACAGCAACCATCTCAGCCTTTCGAAGTGTTCGATATCTTTCTTGGAGAAGGAAATCCAAGTTTTTTAACTGTGTCATAAGTATGTAAACGTTTTAGCAGATTATAAATTTTTTATAGTGTTTTTTGAAGATTTTTCGAAAACCTAAATGTTTTTATCCATATTCTATGTAATATTTACAATTATGAAGCCAAAGCTGGACGATAAAGACTTACAAATACTTTCTTTGCTTCAGAAAAACTGCAAGCTAACTGTGAAAGAAATTGCTAAAAAGATAGGTTCACCTATCACAACTGCTTTTGCAAAAATAAGGCGAATGGAACAACTTGGAATAATCAAAGACTACCGAGCGGTTTTAGACGCGAAAAAACTTGAAAAAGGAGCCACTGCTTTTATACTTGCTTCTTTCTCCTATGAAACCATAAATGAAAAACCACTTTCTCAACGGGAAATCGCAAAGCAAATAGCCCGGTTTCCAGAAGTTCAGGAGGTTCACATAATAGCTGGCGACTGGGATATCCTTATTAAAGTTAAAGAAAACGATATAGACGCTATAGGAAAGTTTGTCATAGACAAGCTTAGGAACATAAAGGGTGTAGAGAAAACATTAACTTGTATGGTCTTTGAAACCCAGAAAGAAACGACAGAAATATCCCTACAAAACCTTTTTCTGAAGAAAAAGAAAGTAGTCATCCAACCTAAAAGAGGGAAAAGGAGATAGAACCATTGGAAAGGTTTGACGTTATCGTGGTTGGAGCTGGAACTGCTGGATGCATGGCGGCTAAAACAGTAGCTGAAGCTGGATTGAAAGTATGCCTAGTAGAAAGAAAGACGGTTGAAGAAATAGGTGAGAAAGTTTGTGGAGACGCTGTTGGAAAACACCACTTTGAAAATCTTGGCTTGAATCCCCCGAAAAACATGGAACTGGAAAAGGAAATTCCTGGTATCAAGGTTTATTCGCCTAATCTTGAAACTGTTTTCACGGTTCAAGGGGAAGGCTTACACGGTTACGTTCTCAATCGCAGAAATTTTGGACAACGACTATTGAAGGAGGCGATTGATGCTGGTGCTAATCTCCTAGAGTCTACCTTATGTATAGAACCAACAATAGAGAAAAATTTCGTGAATGGAGTTCTTCTAAAACATTTAAAAACTGACAAGCTAATCCATCTCTTCAGCAACGTTGTAGTAGATGCAACTGGAATCTCAGCAGTTTTAAGGAATAAACTTCCTGAAGAAATGATGGTTCCTCGGAAAATCGACAGAAAAGACATTGAAGCTTGCTATCGGGAGATAAGGCAACTCAAAAACGAAGCAGAAGTCCCAGAAATGTGCGAGATATACCTGAATAACCAAGTAGCTCCAGGTGGCTATGTTTGGATTTTTCCAAAAGCCGGCTCAAAAGTGAACGTTGGTTTGGGCGTGGCCATGCGTGGAAATTTTCCCAATCCGAAAAAACGGTTATATCACAACATTCTTTCAAAACCCATGTTCGAAAATTCCTTATTACTTAGTGGCGGGGCATGGACTGTCCCTACAAGAAGACCATTAGACAATATGGTTGGAAACGGAATCCTAATTGCTGGAGATGCCGCATGTCAAGTAAGCCCAATTCACGGCGGAGGGATAGGCCCATCCATGATGGGCGGTTGTCTAGCAGGAAAAACAATTATAGAGGCTTTTGAAAAAGGCGATGTCAGCCAGAAAACCCTATGGCAATATAATCTTCGTTACATGGAATATTATGGCATCAAACAGGCGGGACTGGATGTTTTCCGGATCTTCCTTTTATCTTGTCTGGATGAGGATTTAAATTATGGAATGAAATACAGGCTTATCACCGAGAAAGACCTGTTAGAGGCCAGTATGGGCAATGAGATTCAAGTAAGATTTTCTGACGCAACTATGAGAATTTTTAGAGGAATCAGAAGGGTTAGTCTCCTTAACAAGCTTAGGATAACTGCCAGCTTAATGCGGAAAGTCCGTGATTGGTATAGAAAATATCCTACCTCACCTAAAGGCTTTAAAAAATGGAGAAAGGAGACCCAAGCACTCTTTGAGGTTGTGGAGCAGAAGCTTAGTCAACAATAGAAAGGTTGAATGTTAAGTTTATGCGTGTTGCTGCGTTAATAACTGGCGGAAAAGATTCCACCCTTGCGCTTTATCACGCCTTAAAACAAGGACTTGAAGTAGCCTATCTTGTAACAATGATACCTCGCCGCGAGGATAGTTGGATGTTTCATTCTCTAAACCTCCACCTCGTAGATTATTTCGCTGAGGCGGTTGGAATCCCTTTAATCAAAGCAGTTACAAGTGGAAGGAAAGAGGAAGAAATTAAAGATTTGGAACGCTTAGTCGCCCGTTTAGACGTGGAGGGTATAGTTTCTGGAGCAATAGCCTCAACTTACCAGAAAAGCAGAATAGAAAGTATCTCAAGACGACTAGGCCTCCGCTCAATAACTCCTTTATGGCTAAAAACGCCAATTTTGCTTTTAAATGAAATGTTACAACTGAAATTTGAAATCCTCATCGTTGGGGTATTTGCGCAAGGCTTTGACCAAAAGTGGCTAGGAAGAAAACTTGACAAAGCCGCAGTAACAGATTTATTAAAACTGCAAGAGAAATATGGAATCTCCATAGTAGGTGAAGGAGGAGAGTACGAAACCCTAGTCGTAGATATGCCGTTATTTAAGAAAAAGATACATGTGTTAGAAACCCAAAAGTTTTGGTATGGAGAATATGGGCACCTCAAAGTAACCAAAGTTAAACTAAAACCAAAGGTTAACTAATCGGAAAGTTTATTTCCCCCCTCATCGCTATGGGTTAAAATAACCCAGTCACGGAATTCACATTTCACCCAAGGGATGTAACCCCTAGAAGGTTGAACCGCGCTTAGAAGGGTTAGGAAATGGCATATAAGTATATAGCAGAAGCTTGGTCAAACCTAGATAATTCCTATGTGAAAGAGTTACTGCGCCAAAGACTCATGGCATGGCGTAAACAAAAAGCAGTCACAAGAATAGATAAACCCACACGATTAGACAGAGCGAGAAAATTAGGTTACAAGGCAAAACAGGGCTTTGTAGTTGCTCGTGTTCGCGTCAGACGAGGCGGCTTAAGAAAAATCCGCCCTCGTTCTGGAAGACGGCCTAAAAGAATGGGAGTCAAAAAGTATAAGCCAGCGAAAAGCTTAAGGCTTATAGCTGAAGAGAGAGCCGCTCGGAAGTTTCCAAATCTTGAGGTTCTCAACTCTTACTGGGTTGGAGAAGACGGAAGATACAAGTGGTTTGAAGTTATAATGGTCGATCCTCATCATCCTGTAATTAGGTCAGATCCTAAAATAAACTGGATATGCCAAAAACAGCACAAAGGTAGGGTTTTTCGCGGCTTAACCAGCGCTGGCAAGAAAATTAGAGGCTTAAGGCGGAAAGGTCGAGGAGCAGAAAAGATCCGTCCAAGTAGAAAGGCTGCAACTCAAGACTAAACTTTCTAAAACTTACTAAAGGGTTTTTAGTAGTAGATGGGGTCTGCCCGTCATGAAGTCCTCATTTTGTTGTTCAGTCTGGGACGGCGTCATCATCCCCCAAGACATCAAACAATACCGCAGTTCTTAAACGTTCTGTGTCTGTGAAAGTTTTCTACGAAGTGCTTTTATTGTCCCGGAAATGGCCAAGACATGAATCGCCACCTGAGCTTCCCTTATTTGAGTGATTATTGCTATAGCTGCTCTCACCATTAATATCCCATTATTGTTGCAACGTAATATGGCGAATCCTTCTTCAGGCTTATAGTCAATTAAGACTAAATTTGCTTTACTCGCTCCATACTCGCCGTAAAGTCGAGTCAAAGAATTCCAAATTTTGTTCAATAAAGTCCTCTTGTCAAAGGTTTTGTTTGACTCGATTTTTAGAGCTAAATACCTATGTCTCGGTTTAGTTCTCAGTGACAATTCTTTCCTCTCTTAACTAGTCGAATGCCAGGTGCAATAAAATTCGACTTTAATTTCTCACGATTTCGTTTCACTGTGGACAAAGGAAACTTCGAAACAGCATCCAAACCTGTTGGAAAATCTAAATCGAATAGCGTTGCTAGAACGGCTAGCTCCCGAGGTTTCCGCATGTGCCAAGTTTCCGAAGCTTCGCTAGAAATAACAATCGGAACACCATAATTCAACGCCACCACAGCTTCTTTTCTTAAATAAGACAATAAGCGAGTCCTTTGAACACCGTTCGATAAAAGAAGGGGCTTGATGCGGATTTCGAGAGAAGCTAAAGCGTTAGAAGCTAGTTCGGCCTCTTGAGAATCAAAAAATCGTTTCCTTGAATCAAGCCTAGGGAAAAATAAGAGGTCAACCCGCCTATCCTTGGCGGCTTGACGGGCAACTACCTTAGAAACGCATGTTACGCTTACAACCTCAAATTTTCTCCGTAAGCGCCTCAAGTGACCGAGTAGTTCGTGACGAGTCTTCGGAATTAATTCAACCCGTGTGGCAAAATCTATTCCTACGCTTGCACAAAGCTTTTTAATATAAGTAATTGTTCCGTCGTCTGTATCGGGTGAAAGATTAGCTGCAACTAAATCATATCCAAGCTCATGCGCTTTTTCCAGCATTTTCCTAGTTTTATCTAAATCATGAATTGGAAGCTGAAGGTTGAGATCTACAAATTTCCTTTTCATGGCAGAATGCCTAGCTCCTTGAAAGTTTTCATCATCTCTATCACTTTTCCAGTTTTGAATCCTACTCGTAAATGGATGGGGTCTGCGGAGCTAAGCTTAACCTCGCCTTTAAAAGCTGATTGCTTATCAAGGCGAAGATAAAAGCTTCCTTTTTTTGCGTGTTGTTCAAAGTTCATAGCCAAAAACTTTTTGTCTAATAAATTTAAGCCTGAGGCAAGCTTGTTCATAAGTGTTTTTATTAATTCTTTCTCTTTTAATCTTGTTTCTAAAAGAATTATCGGGTTGCCGTGATGACCAGTTAAATTTGTCTTTTTAAACTTTATTTCTTCTGCCAATTGTTTGGGAAACAAATTCTTTACTGCTTGAATTACCTTGTTAGAATCTTCAGTGGCATGGATAAACACTCTAATCTTTACGTACGCTATCAAGCTGGTCTGCAATCTTCTCACTCTTCTATTTCGCTGAAGCCTTCACAGTTTTCCTAACTTCAGCGAGAAACTCTTTCAGTGCTTCAATGTTTTCTTCATGGATAGTCCTTCTTCGAACATCAACAGGTATTCCAAGTTTCACCGCTTCATCGTAGCGGATCCCAGCCTTGATCAGCTCTCCTCGGCTGAAACCCTTCCCTAAACGAACTTTTCCCCGAGGCCTTCTAACTTTTGGCTCGATTCTTCGCAAGGAAAATATTTCCCTCCTCTACCATTGAAACTCGTTGTTAAATCTCGTTAATAGAAGTTTTCACCACAAAGCTAATAAAGCTATTATCCTATTGCATTGCATCAAAATTAAATGGAAAACACTACAGCAATGATCCCGAAAGAATTTTTCATAACAAGCGGCAAAGCCATAAGCCCAGTTTCAGAACTTAATGCTTTCGACTTAGCGTTGAAAAACGCTGGAGTAGCTCAATGTAACCTTGTCGCAGTCAGTTCCATCCTACCGCCAGGATGTAAGGAAAGAAAATGGCGAAAACTTCCCGCGGGAGCCATAACCTTCGCTGTTATGGCAAGGATGAACGGAGAGGAAGGCACAACCATAGGTGCTGGAATAGCTTGGGCATGGGAAGCCCACGGAAAATACGGCATGGTAGCTGAAGCCCACGGATATATGGACAGAAAAGCTGTGAAAGAAACATTAGAATGGAAGATAAGGGAAATGGCCAAAATTCGTAATGTCGAAATTGGAAAAATCCGATACCGCATTGAAGTTCTGAAGGTACCTATGGATCATTATGGCTGTGTTATTGCAACTTTAATATACTGCTTTTAGCGTTCAGCGTTCCTTACCATTTTCGTCTCCCTCTTTTCCGATTCTCCAGCAATTCCTGTCTAAAAACCAGGGCGATGATCATTCCGGCTAGAAAGCCACCAATATGTGCCCAATAAGCTACTCCGCTTGGCACAATGCTTACAAGGTTTATTAACCCAAACGTCCACTGCATCAGAAACCATAACCCGAGGAAGACTAAGGCTGGTATTGGAACAATAACTATCCATCCGTAAAAGACTAATGTTAAGACTTTAGCCCTTGGGTATAACACGAAATATGCACCTAAAACTCCAGAGATGGCCCCTGAAGCGCCGATTACTGGAACTGTGAACTGATTAGGACTTGTCAAGCTTAAGATATGCACAATTGCCGCGACGACACCACATGAAATATAGAACAAGAAGTATTTTCCATGCCCAAAGGCATCTTCAACGTTATCCCCGAAAACATAAAGGAAAAGCATATTTCCCAAAAGATGCCCTAATCCGCCGTGTAAAAACATTGAGGTGAATATCGTGTATAGCCTTTCTCCTTCAATTATATCCCCTGGGACCATAGCGAATCTTTTGTAAAGATCTTTGAGGAAACTAAATTCTTTAACATCATAGAAAACGTAGACTAGAACTGCTAGAAAAACGGCGACGTTTATTATTATGAGGATTCTTGTAACATGAGGCTTTTTAGATGGGCGATTTAAATCGTGAAGGGGGAGCATGTTTCATCAATCTCTAATCCGGTGGTAAAGGATACTGGAAGGCAAAGCTAAATAGTTTATCGAGAAACCGTAAGAGTTACTGTTGGTGGATGCTCAACCATCACCCATAATCCAGTTGTTCCACCAGTATCAGGGTAGATTGGGTCTGTTCCGTCGAAAGTTACTATTGCACCCTTCAAAGTAACATCTAAGGCGTTTTGGAAATCTGCAGAAGCACGGCTGTCGTCTACTAGCTTAAGATCTATTCTAACTGTTTGGCTGCCGCCGCCTGTAGATTCACTCATGCGGAGTCCACCAGTCTTATCGCCAGCTATCGCGTCGAAACGGTAAAGCTGATAATTATCCGAGGTTGTGAACATTATTCCGAACCCATGATTATCCTCAACCATTTCAGCCCAATGATGAGCCCAGCCGTTCTCGAACGAATCTGAAAAGTTATAGAATAAGCCTTCATCTTGCGAGATTACTGGCATTCCAGCCTGCGTTCCATTTTCTGTGTATATTTTGCTCCAGCTCGAGGTCCACTTATTTTTACTAACTGTTTCTTCTATGCGAACGCCGCGTAGGTCATCAATGCTTCTGGATTGGATGGAATCAAGGAACATGAATCTTAAGAAATACGTGTAATAGGTAGCGTTTGCTGGTAAGGTAACAACTATATAGGCATAAAGGTTTGGGCTATTGTTGGCGCCTCCACTCCATTCAGCTTCCTGTTGAATGACATCGCGTACTATGCCATGATGAATCCAATAAGCTTCACTTGAACCGTAGTTGCTTGGGTCGTCGTTGATTCGCATAAAATCAGCGGTACATTCGGAGTTTCCAACGGTTGAAGTTATGGAAAAACCACTCCAAGTGGAGCTAATATCTAGTGTAAGTATCCCGTTTGTTAACCTATGTGCTTCGGGATCATCTCCAGTAAAGTATACACAATTAAACGCATAGGGAGTCTGTGTTGCCTTATCACTTCCATTCCACCATAACGTAACATTATTAACATTATGATTCACTAAGAACACTAACATATTTCTACTTCCAAAAACACTTGCATTACTAGCCAGCCCTAAAGGCAATCTATAGTCAGAGGCCCAATCCTCAATTTGGAAGGGCACCTGCTTAGCTTCTAGGTCTGACCTGTTCGATGGGTCAGCATTAATACTAATACGGAAAGCCTTCACAGGAATAGGTGGAATTGGATAAGTCTGCGTTGTAAATTCTAGGTCTTTACCTAGCCAGCGTAGAGTTCCGTTTTGTAGAACTTCTATAGTTAGAGTATCATACGTTAAATCTTGGTACAAAGTTTGGTTCCAAGAAAACTCATAGGTGTAATGCGTAAAGGACGAAGCGGTAACCATTATCCCGCGGTGGTCAACTACTTGAACAGAGTAAGCGGTTGTGGAGTTAATTTCCGGTGGGAAATCAATAATGTAGGTGCCATTAGATAAAACTACAGGCGCAGAATCCGAGGTTACAAGTTCCCATTGGGAAGCCACATGGTCATAATAGTAGAACTTGAAATTATCCTCTTCTAATGTTAGCAAAGGTTCTTCCTCGTCAATGGTTACGTTAATCTTTGCCTGATTGGGATTATTGCTTTCCAGAACTGAAACCCTCAAAGTGGAAGTAACATTGTAACTCATTCCAGTCATGCCCAAACCAGTTAGGTTATAGGTTACACCAAGTCTACCATAACTGTAACTATTAGTGTCAAACCAATTTATGCCGAACTCCAGCTGAGTTAACTCAAAACTTGGGTTCCAATCAGGATGAATGTCTGAAATGTATACCAAACCACTACGAAGATAGGTTTCTGTTTTCTCCATTGCATAAGTAGTGTTTCCCGTCACTTGGAGTATGGAACCATAATATCCCACAGAAAATTCCAAGATTTGTTTGAGACCGAAGTTGATTTCCTCTATGGCAGCTAAAACTTGAGGAGATCCGCTTAATGGATTATTCCTTATGTTAGAATAGGTTACCACCACCGCTGTAACTAGAATAATCGATATTAGTAAAGCAGCAATAATCGAAAACTGTCCTTTTTCAGCTCTGTTTTTAACCTTTTCTTTTCTCATAGATTAACCTCCCATAAGAGCAAGCTGTAACACCACCAGCCTCGAAGTGTTAGTAGCCTTAAATTCTTCACGATAGATTCTGGGATGATAATAGGATAGTAAAGCCAAGCCAGTTACGCGTATATCAGGTGGGCGTGTAAAACCAATAGCTACAAGAGCGCCTGAAGTTTGATGTTTAAAAGTTGCCGCCGGGATCCATTGGCCAACTGGCTCATACAAATATGCAGTGGCAGTAACATGGTATGTACTTTGAATCCAAGAAGGCAAGGCTCTAGTAGCTGTTTGATATTCAGAAGGATAAATTCCGTAATAATTGCTGTCTTCTCTTGCTTCGTCCGTCATATAAACGACTCCGGGGCTGCCCGTAATCCACTGACTGTTATAGGTGTATGGCTGGTTATCTATTCCCTGTAAGAAAGCATTTAATCCAGCTGCACCTACCATCCTCATTCCATAAATTCCATAACCATTTTGGCTAGTTGGAAAAGCTTGAGTATTTGAAACATAATAAAGCGGATATCCAACTATGCTTACCCAAGTCCAATTATATTGACGTACTCGTTGACCCAAGAGCCAACAGTATTTCGCATAAGAACCAGAATCGTATCCTTCTGTCATATAGTATCCCTGCGGAATGGGCACAGCTTCACCTACAGTATTTACTATAACAGCATGCTGAACTGGCTCACCTTGAATGGACGTCCCGTTTAAAAGTTGTCCGAGTTGCGTAGTATTCTGTATAAAAATTGTAGTTTGGAAGTAGGCGGAAAGCATCCTTGCAACATCCATTGCAAGACTGAAAGGTGTGTAACCCGTTATCCACCATCCATAGGCATCGCTGCAGTTTAATATGTAAAGTGTTCCACCGCCTATCCGTTCACCAATTTTCTCTGGAACAACCCGGAAGGTAACGTTAGAGGAAGTCATTAAATAGGAAGCAAAGTTTGAACCTACTCCCAAGCTTCCTTCAGCGTTCGAAAGGCTTTTCACGGGTACATATATAAATCGTCCACTTTCATTAGGTCTAACTTCATAAACGGTAAGGTTATATGCTACGTTAGGAGGTAAAGAGGCTGCAAGAGCGATTTGAAGTTCTCCCCAAGCTGAGTCAGAGACGTCCTTAAACACAGTTGCGCTTAAATCTCCTTTAGCATCTAACATCTGAAGAGTAGTCAATGCAAGTTGTCTCAGATTTATGGGTGAAACTTCACGAGGAGAAGGCAAAACCGCAAAGAAAGATGCCAAAATGAAGGCGCTAGCAATTATGAAAATGACTATTGTCACCTCAATACTTCTCATCAACCTTTACCACCCTCCAACAATGGAGAAGCCTCGTAGGTCCCATAACGCAAGCTTCACTTGATACGGAATATCATTTACAATAACATTGCGGATGTCAGTGGCAACCCATTCCTGGTTAGAGGGGTCTCCACCAAATGTTACAGGGAAAGCCATTGAGCTAAGCCCCCAAGGCATTAAAATAACACCAGTTTCAACTGCACTCTTTCTATAAGTGATTATCAAAATCCCTGGATTATAAGATGGGATCGTAATTTTCTTGTACGGTTTTCCCTCACCGTAATTTATTCTCCCAGTTGAATTTTCCAGAGGTATTTCCCGTAAGGTGAAATTGTTAGTTAATATGACGAAGGTTGCGTTGAAAGATATTTCCGCTGGGGCATCTCCACTATGTACATCATAACTATGAGCAATTATTACCTCTCTTCTCTCGAGGTCACCAATGAACGGAACTACATAATTCTCATCATGAATTATATGTTCGTAATAACCTACTCCTAATAGTCCAGAAAGACGTGCATAAACTATTAAAGCATAGGAGTCAGCCAACCCGTTTACATCTGTAAAGTTTAATAAAACCACGCCCTTCTCGTCCGTTAAGGCGGTGCCGTATTCTATTGTGTAATATGGGTAACTACCGCCTCCTGTGGAAACTGTGAGAAAACAGTAATTGACTATAGCATTTGCAAGTGGAAAGCCCTTTCCACTAACATTAACAGCAAGGGTTAACGGATTTGTAGGCTGTACTTCACTTATTGAAACGACTATAAGGGGGGTTATAGTGAGCTGAAACCCGTATGATCCATTTATTCCAAGTAGACCTAAAACTGTGGAATAGTTTATCACTTCAGTATATGGCACCAATAAGAAATTGCCAAATCCCATTGTTATGTTGCTATACCATAATTCAGTTTTAGGATAATAAACTGGCTCTCCGGTTAAAGAACGTAGCCTCATAATAGAAAAAGGACTAAGTACATATTGAGATGATTCAGGATCTTGCAAACCAAAACTTGTAGGAGTGCTATTTTGTTGTCCCCAGTAAGGAGGATACCCAGGATTTAGCAGGATGTTATCAAGTAAATCGCTACATTTAATCGCTAGTTGGTGATGTCTCTGATAGATTATCGCTGTCTGTAGTGTTTGGCTGTATAGACTGATGAAGATGAAGAATGCTGTTAAAAACGTTGTAACGGCAATTAAGTGGTCAATTGTTGCCCCAGCCATTTTAATCATCCTACCCGAACGTTAGGCGTAATGTTCCATTCGGAAATTTTTCAGCTATTATGGATGCGCTGGTGGAATTACTTACATATACCGAGTTCTCATTCCAGATTACGTTTGATCCGAGAATGATCGAGGTTTTAACAGTGTCACCAACACGTCTTAATGTTACGTTAAGTTCCAGTATCTTGCTCGTGTTTTGTTCGGTGCTATTTTTTAGGATTCCCCTCGCGGTGTAGGCGTAGTTTTCTATGAACTTTGGAAGGTCAGGGGAGTGCGTGACTCGTCCATGCATATTTTCGCGGTTCAAAGAGAAGTATATTTGTTGTATTAGACTTCCAAGATGATCTGCGACTTCCTGAAGGGCTATCTGTCTCCTCGAATCTATCCAAATGTCTATCATCCAGCTTGTCGCTATGGGGAAAAACAGAACCTGCAGTATGAGAACCGGCGCCATTATGACGTATTCCATTGTTGGATGTGGTATTTTCAATCCCTCCTACGAATGTAATCCTAGTGAAACCTGGACGTTGCTACAGTAAACCTGTAGCATGGAATCAGCTGGGATATTGGGTGTTTCGACAGGTGCGCTGAATCTAAAGAATCCATTGTCAAATCCTTCGTTTTCCCTAAGAAATACTACCTCGATTCGAAGAGTGTTCACGTTATCTATTTGACTTACGTTTAAATCTGTTCCAGTTAGAGTAATGGACAGAGAACGTCTCGGCATCTCACCAGCTACAAGCAAGGGTACGTAAAGTTTGACGTAGTTTTTGGCAGATCCCCTAACTGTTATGGTGGAATTCACTATTCGCAAGCACGGGACTACAGCTACTCGAATATAACTGTTAGAGTTTGCCACTAATCTTTCAATCGCAAAAGTTCGAGTAACTGGAGCTGATGTTCCCTCCTGAAGAAATGAAGAATCAGAAGGATAAATCTCTTCATAATATCCATCTCCCATCGAGTATTTATCCACAGGCATATTGTATACAATAATTCCAGTCGTGAAGTTGGCGAAAGATTGACCATTAACTATAATATCATATCTTAATGCATTATCGATGAATTCTACATGCCCATACTTGCTAGAATATCGGACAGTTTGAGTTCGCCCAATAATCCACGCAACATTGTCAACTTGTAATCCAACAGTGTTCATAAACTGCTTCATAGAATTAAATTCGCTCTCAGCAACCCTAGAAACGAGCATTGTATTTGCAAAAGTAATTGCTACGGTTATCAAAACAATCACGGTACCTATTAGGATAGTTGTAGAAACAACAGGGCTAACTGCCTTAACGCATCGTAGAAACCTACGGAAAGCTCTAACGGTCTCGCCCATCTTGTTTATCTCCCTTTCCTTTTCTAAAGGAACATGGGAACAACCTTTGCTGCTACTATGGCAAGGATTACCAATACAGCAGAATGTTTGAAGCCGGCGGCGACACACTCCTCGCTTATTTTTCCAGCAACTAATCCTATAAGGTAACTATGCATAATGGTTGAAGCCGTGAAAATTGTAGTTAAGGCACCTATATCCATGGTTTGACTTTCGGCGGCCTGCAAGGTAGCTGAAGTGAAGCTTAAGGTCATCACCGTCGTTGCTACGAGAAGTATAGCGGAAAAGTAAGGAATCATTACGTAAGGGCGTACAGCCATCTTCTTTTGTTTCTCAACCTCCTGTGTTAAGGTGTTGAACCTGGTTAATGACTCAATCATACTGATAGTTCCTCCACCTACGTCTATGGTTTCTACCAAAAGGAACATGACTATTTGCGTAACCCAGCTCCGTGTACGCTTAACGAAATCCATTATAACTTTCCTGACAGGAATTCCCCAAGAGATTTCAGATGAAATCTTTCTTAATTCTCTGCTAAACTCGCCATAATCCCGATCAGCTAAGCTTTCGATACATTTTTCAGGGGAAAGCCCTGTTTTTCTAACTTCAGTTAAGTCGCGTAGAAAGCTGGATATCCCTTGTTCCATGCTTAGTTTTTTTCTCGAGATTCTTCCTTGAACTATAGCTGGTGGCGCTACTGTGATAAACAGGGTTATAGCTACAGCTGTGGGAAGATCTACAAACTGCTGTATCCCAGCCATGAACGAGACTTCTATCATTCCCAGTCCGTTAGTTAGCATGATAAATACTGCGATGGCGATACCGCTGCATATAGCAAAAGCTTTGTAGGGGCGCATTTCAGTAATAGGCGTCTTTGGCTGCATGGAATGCGCAAGATAAATGAACATTAAGGAAAGCATTGGAGTGAAGACGTAAGTGTACAATATCATACCTGAATACATAGATATGCCTGTGCTGTAGATGGCCTCTACACTAAAGAGAATGTAGAAGCATAGAGACATCAAGACCATTATAATAATAAAGGATTCAAGAAGCATCCCTAATCGCTCAGCTGCCATTTTCACCCGAACTGCTCTAGCCTTGAAAATTTCTTCGGCCTTTGACTCAAGAAAATGTGTGATGTCGCCTCCGATTATTACTGTTGAAGCATATCCGCCTAGAAAGTCTCTGAACATGTCAAGCGGATGGTTTTTGGCAGCCCTTTCTATGGCTGTTAATGGATCTACGCCAAATATTTCTACGTCTTTAATTATTTCTCTTGCCTCTTTTTTCATAGCTGGCAAAAGTTCCACTTCGGATAGACGTTTGAAACTTGTGTAGGGAGATATTCCTCCAGAAGCCATTACGCTGATGTATGTAGCTGCAAAGGGCATCTCTCGCTCTAAGGCTGCAGCTCTTTCGCTTGCTCGGGACATAGGTATTACTATAAAGCCTATCATTACGAAAATAGGCAGAGGAACCAAGAATATTAACGGTAGAAACTTGAAGAAATATAGGAGGATTATTGCAGTTATAGATATTGGTACGGTTAAGAAGGCTATAAAGAACATTAGGGAAACGTAGGTTTCAGGATAGATCTTAATTCCAGCTCGTTGTAGATAATCTTTAAATTCGAAAACATTTTTGAGGAAGGCTGGTGCCACGCGGCCAAATAGGCGGTATGACAAGCCTTCAAGTTTACCTAGGAGTGGCAAGCGTTTTCACCTCTTCTTCGTCAAGATCTTTTCGTAAAAATCGTCTGGCCTAGCATAATATTCAGCTATTATGGCGGCAACATCTTTGTAGCTTCTTATCTTGTTTTCTCGCATCCAGTGAAGTACGGTCTTTCGTCTTTGAAGCTCGTTAATGAGCTCTTTTTTGCTTACTCCTAGCCGTTCAGAGATTGATGAGAGCATAATACTTTTGTCAAAATGAGCTTGGTAATCGTCTCTTGAAGGTCTCCATTTCAAAACATTTCTATAATCCTCGTAATCTGCTATTTCATCTACAGAGATCACTCTTCTGAATGCTTTTCTTTCTTCTTTCTTTTTTTGTATGTGAACTCTTTGGATTGATAAAACTAGGTTCATGAGTGGAATGTAGGCTGGGGCGATGTCCATTGGTTTTTGGGTTAATCGTCTAACGGCTGAGGAAAGGCTATCAGCGTGCATTGTGCACATGCCGCCATGTCCTGTGGCTAAAGCTTGAAAGAGTACATACGCTTCGCTTCCCCTGACTTCGCCTACTATAAGAACGTCAGGTCTATGTCTCATGGAAGTTTTTACAAGGTCGAAAAGAGTTACTTCGCCTACACCGCTTCCTCCAAGTCCATAGCTTTGTCTTGCAATAAGAGAAACCCAGTTTTCGTGTGGAAGATTGAGCTCCGCTGTTTCCTCAATTGTAATTATTTTGCTACCCGGTTTAATGAGGCAAGCTAACGCGTTGAGCGCTGTGGTTTTTCCAGCGGCTGTTCCGCCTAGAACCATTATAGAAGCCCTATTTTCTAGGCATATCCAGAAGTAAGCAGCCATTTCTTCTGAAAAAGTTCCAAGATTTATTAGGTCAATAATTGAGTAAGGGTCTTCCCTAAATTTCCTAATCGTAAAAGCTGTTCCAAAAGGAGTTACTTCTCTTCGGTAACATACGGCCAGTCGATGTTTTCCTGGTAGAGAAGCGTCCACTATGGGAAAAGCTGAGCTTACATGTTTTCCAGCCATATGGACTAGTTTTACAACCATATTGTCGAGTTCTTCATCGTCTTGAAACACGAGGTTGGTTTCTACGCTTTCGTATTTTCTATGCCAAACATAAACTGGTTTCTGAACTCCATCACAAGATATATCTTCTATATTCGGATCTCGCATTAAAGCGTCTATTCTTCCAAAGCCTACCAAGTCTCTTTCAGCATGATAAAGGATCTTGTACCATGAAACATCTGGAAGCCACCCCAGGCTTATCCGATATTTGTCAACTATTTTCTTCGCTTCTGTTGC